>JAISYG010000037.1 GCA_031270075.1 Dysgonamonadaceae bacterium | reverse complement strand
GGCTCGGTAACGAAAGAACAGTACACTTCGTCGTTGATCAAGACCACGAAAGTAACTTTCCGTCCGGGCGTAGATTTGAAGGAAATGCTTAATAATCTGAAGTTTGAAAAGCAGTAGGAGGGTTTCTGTGGAACGCCCTTTCTCCGGTCCGAAAAAGGGGCGCCCGTATTGAGGAAAAGGGGCGCCCCTTTTGGAGAAAAGGAACGCCCCTTTTAGGAAAAAGGGACGCCCCTTTTTAGGCAACAAAAAAACAGGTTTAATACAAGGATGAATGCGATGAAAATGTACGGTTATCTCACCCCCTGTACCTCACCCCCGGCCCCTCTCCAAAGGAGAGGGGAGTGGGGGCAGTGCGGTGAGTGGGGGGCGGTGCGGTTGTCTGATCGTTGTCTCCTCCGGGACAAAAGAACGCCAATGACGCGAAATTTTCATTGCCCCTTTGCGCCCTTTGCGGTTCAAACACATATCCTTCGCGAAGATGCTTTTGAATGATTGAATGAATGTCTAATATAATTTTTGAATAAAGATGCCCCATTTACAAAAAAAGAAGCTGGAGGCCCTCCCGCAGGAAGGCGGAACGCTTTGCGGAATGTCCGGTGCAGGCGTTGCGCCTGCCGGCAAGCAAGAACAGAAACAGCCTTATGTGGCTCCCTCTTTCTCGACAATCTGTGTGGACATCGAGCCGCTCTGCGGTTCCGCGAAGATTTACGACGCATCGAACATGAAGGTAACGGACTGGGAGGACGAAGTCAACACCAACGTGGGCGACGACATCACTCTGATAATTTAGCCGTTAGCTAAGGGCTAACCGTTTCTAATAATGCATATCAAAAACAAAACAAAAATGAAACAAAAAATATCCTTTTTCGCCACGCTTCTGTTGGCGGCCATTTTCGTCCACTCCTCATGCAGCGAGGACGAACACAGCAGCACGGGCGTTGGCAGCGTGAAACTCCGCCTCTCGCTCGCAAGCATTTCCAACCCGGTGGAGAGCGACACGCGTAGCGCGCTTGCCGCCCCGAAAACGGAGAAGTTCTATACCACCAACTCCGACGGCGAAACCCTGACGGAACTCACCATCGAGGAACTGCCCTCGTCATCGATGCGTAGCGTGCAGAACATGGCAACCGGCACTTGCGTCCGCGTGTACCTCTACAAAAAGACGGGCGGCGCGGGCGATGGCGACTACTACACCAGCGGCATCCTGAAGGCGGGAAGCAGTTCCGATGTCGTGTGGGTGGAGAATGAAACGGATTACTATGTGAAGGCTGTGTCGTACAACAGCACGACCGCTGACGACGTTCCCGGCATTGTAACCGATAATAAGTCCACGGCTTCGCTTCCCGACCTTTCGGCCGACAAGGACGTGCTGTATGCCGAGACGGAGATCACCTCTGGGGTGGCAGGTTCCGAACTTGACATCGACCTGACCTTCTCGCACAAGTTCTCGCTGGTGCGTGTTGTGGCGGACAACGCCGCCAACACCACGGGAACCATCACGGCATGCTCAGCCACGTTGAGCAACAAGTACAAGGCTTCACTCGCCCTCAATGGCGGCGCCCTCACCGCAGGCTCCTCCGACGGCGTGCATCCTTTCACGTGGACAAGCCCGAACGCCACGGCGGTAACTTCCAATTCGGCCACCGTGTATACCGGTGCACAGACCACCCACGTGCTTGCTTTCACCAGCATCGAGGCTGGGGGCATCACTTACACGGGTACCTCGGTAACCTTCAACAAGACCTTCGAGCCGGGCAAGACCTACCGACTGACAGTGCGGTTCAAGGGAGCTATCCCGGTGATTCCCACCGGCGGCGGCACCTACCCATCGGGTACCACCCCTTACGTTGGCGCGTTCTGGAAGGCTTCGCGGACAGGCGAGCGGTTGATACGCATCCCTGTGGGCACGGATGAAGGTAACCACGGCAACTGGTCTGCCATCGTGGCGTGGGCTGACGCCCATTGGAACGGGTTGAGCGACATCGTGCTGGACACGGGCGGATCCGCCGACCCGGGCATCGACACGGAAACCCCCGCCGACATGAACGATGAAGATAACGATCTCCTCTACCAAGTGGCGGGCAACGCCACGGGCGTGGGCGGCACGGTGGCCAGCGGCGACACCATCAAGTTCCGCATCGGGTTGAAGTTCCCCTACGCGGCCACCGACGCCTATCCGGCGCGTTACGCCGTCGTGGTGGTAACCTACGGCAACACTCCCGCCAAGACGTTCAATCTGTACCTGCGTCAAGGGGAAGACCCGGACTATGTGTGGAGCCCGACGGAAACTTACGGTATTGATGGCGACCTGCGGACATCGGCGGTGAGGTTCTCGCCGTACAACCTGACGGCTTCCGACCTCGGTTCCAATGAGTACAGCCAGATAACAGTGGGTACGAACAACGTTTTCACGGCCTATCCCACCCAGGCGGGTGCGTTTTTCCAGTGGGCGAACACGGCGAATCCCGGGTTCGCCTACCATCCCGTGATCCCCCTGACGATCACTTCGTCCTATTGGAGCACTTCCAACGCGTCCGGTTATTGGAATGGCCTGATTTCCACGCATGAAACCTGTCCGCAAAACTATCCGCTTAGCACTGGCACTCCTGTCAATTTCCGCCGCCCGAACGACGGCAGCACGAACGGGAATAACTCCGCCGGAGCCATCGCGGACAGCGAGATGCGGCAGAGCCTGTGGGAGGATCCGCAGAGTGGCCAGACAGGATCCGTTATAGGTTCGGTATGGGGTTTCTATGCCGACGGGTTCTTCGACCGGCGCAGCCACACGCACGCGGCTTACGGAGCTTCCGGAGGGGTTGACAACACCGCCGTCAGCATCACGACGAAAGACGCCGCTTATATCGGACGACTCTTCTACAACTGGGACAAAAAGCGATCGCTGTTTTTCCCTGCTTCGGGGTACCGCTACAACTCTAATGGTCAGCTCAACGAAACCGGCTTCAGAGGGCACTACTGGTCGTCGTCGGTCCCCGCCAGTGGTGGTCGAGCTTGGTCCCTGGTCGTGTCCCCCTATGAGGCGTACGAGTTCTCCGGCTCCTCCCTTCGGAACAACGGCTTTGCCGTGAGGTGTGTCCGCGACGAACCCTAATAGGGAGGAGTTTGTTTCCGACCATCCGATTACTTGATTCATTCCGGGTTTTCCGGGGGGATGGAAGTGCTGGTCGTCGTCGCCCAATAGCACGAATAGAAAATGCACTTCCGTTATCGGAAGCAATTGCACTTACCGTTTGTTCATTCTTGTGATGCGGATGAGGGTTTATTAGAAGCTTTTTTGTCGGGGTTTTCAAAAAAATCCGGGTTTAACCAATAATCATTCCCATTATCCGTTAATACATTGATGAGTAATCTGAAAAACGTTTTTATCGGCGGCGTATTTTATACGGCTCTGGCTAAATATTCGGGTGTTGTTATCGGCCTGGTAGTTACGGCCGTTCTTTCCCGTATTTTGTTGCCCGGCGAGTTCGGCATTATAGCCGTTGCCATGGTTTTTATCGCTTTTTTCTCCATTTTGAGCGATGTGGGGATCGGTACGGCCATTATTCAGAAAAAGGAATTGACAGAAACCGATTTATCGCATATTTTCTCCCTTACCCTTTACCTGGCGGGAATTTCGGCGATTGTTTTTTTCTTTGCTTCTGCGCCGATTGCTTCGTATTACGGCGAGCCGGCGCTGGCGGTTATCTGTAAAATCCTGTCGGTTCATTTGTTTTTTGCCGTAGCGAATATTGTTCCGAATGGTTTGCTTCTGAAGCATAAAGCATTCAAGTTTATTGCCCTTCGCACGCTGATTGTGCAGTTGGCCGGCGGCACACTGGCCGTTGGGGCGGCGCTCCGGGGTTTCGGCATTTACGCTTTGCTGGTGGCGCCGGTATTTTCGTCCGTTACGATCTTTATTATTAATTATTCTAAATTCCGGCTTCCGTTTTCGCCGGTGGTTCGCCGGAGCGCTGTCCGGAAAATCTTTTCGTATTCGGTTTTCCAGTTTTTGTTTAATGTGATTCATTTCTTTTCCCGTAACTTGGACAATCTTCTGATAGGAAAATACCTGGGACTGTCGCCTTTGGGCTATTACGAGAAATCCTACCGGCTGATGCTGCTGCCGATGTCGAATATCTCCTACATTCTGGTTTCGGTGATTCATCCGGTGTTTTCGGATTATCAAAACAATATCCGTTACGTTGCCACCCAATACCTGAAAGTGGTGAAACTGTTGGCGATGGTCGGTTTTCCGCTGTCGGCATTTCTGTTTTTTACGGCACAGGAGTGGATTCTCTTGTTGTTTGGCGACCAGTGGATGCCTTCCGTACCCGTTTTTCGCTGTTTGTGCCTTTCGGTGGGGTTTCAGATGGTGGTTTCGTCGGCGGGGGCGATTTTCCAGACGGCCAATGCCACAAAATACCTGTTTATCGACGGTTTACTGTCGACCCTATTCACCGTGTTGTGCCTGTTCACCGGTTTGTTTGTCATTCGCGAATTGAATGCCACCGCCCTGCTGATTTCCCTGTCGTTTATGCTTAATTTCTTCAAGAGCTTCTTTATCCTGTTCCGGTTTGTACTGAAAGAATCGCTGTTGTTGTTTTTCAAACCGTTGGTAATGCCTGTTCTGTTGAGTATTCTTTTGGCGGGGATATTGTATGGCTGCTGTCCGTTCCTGCATTTACCGCTGCTGGGTTCGTTGGCTGTTAAAACAGCGATTGCCGGTGCGGTGGTTCTGGGGTTTATCCGTTTTTTCAATATATATGACTGGTCTGTCCTTTTGAAATATGGAAACAAAACAAGATAAGACATTGGCAGTGGTAGTTACCTGCAATGGCGTCCGGTGGTTGGATAAATGCTTGGGCAGCCTGAGAAATGCTACACTTCCGGTTCGGACAATTGTGGTGGACAATGCATCGTCCGACGATACCGTTTGTTCTGTCCGCGAGCATTACCCGGAAGCGGTTTTGATAGAAAACAAGACCAATCAGGGCTTTGGCCGGGCCAATAATACCGGAATACGAATCGCTTTGAAAAAAGGGGCGGAATTTATTTACCTGCTCAACCAGGATGCCTGGGTAGAGCCGGATGTTGTGGAACAATTGGTGCGCCTTATGGAAAGCCATCCGGATTACGGGATTCTCAGTCCGATGCACTATGCCGGCGATGGAATAAGTTTGGACGAGGGTTTCCGGCAGATACTTCCTCCCGGCTTCGGCGCCGGTTGTTCGGAAATCGTTCCGGTGGAATTTGTTATGGCCGCCCATTGGCTGGTTCGTACGGCTGCCTTGAAGGAAACAGGCGGCTTCCTGCCCTTGTTCCGGCACTACGGCGAAGACAAGAACCTGATTCACCGGATGATTTTTCACGGATGGAAAACCGGTATTGCGTCCCGCCTGAAAGGTTTTCACGACCGGAAGGGACGACCGGAATCGGGGGAACAAACATTACAGATACAGTATGGGCGCTACCTGGCTCAATCGGCCGATATTAACCGGCCGGGAAGGCTTTGGCCGGCATACTTCAAGGAATTTTTATCCGCAGTGGTGCGGACAAACGCTCCAATGAAGGTGCGGCTGGGGTATGTATGCAAGGCTATCGGCCGGATAATACCGGTGGTGCGTTACCGTTATGATTCCCGGTATACCGATAAAACAAATTTCCAATGGATTATGTAAAGTCGATGAAGCGATTGCTGAAAAGAGTGTATTATTACGGACACACCGGTTATTGTCCCAACTGCGGCAGTTCGCTGCGGAAATGGATAGCTTGCGGGACGGATAGCTGCGTTGCAAGGGAAAAACAGATCGTCGGCGCCGGCAGGCGGGAAAAGGGATGTCCGGTTTGCCTGTCGGCAGAACGCGACCGCTTGGTGTATCTCTATGTCAGGGATTACCTGCATTTGTTTGAAAGCAAGACGAAAATCAATATCCTGCACATTGCACCCGAAGCCCATTTGTACCCGGTGTTTCGGAGGAACATTCCGCACGAACACTACATTTGCGGCGATAAATTCGAGGAAGGCTATACTTACGGCCGGCATGTGCAACCGATGGATATAACCTCCATCGAGTGGGCGAGCGATTTTTTCCACCTTATTATATGTAATCACGTATTGGAACATGTTCCGGACGACCGGCAAGCGATGCGCGAACTGTACCGCGTTCTGAAACCGGGCGGCAAAGCCATTCTGCAAGTGCCCATCTCGTTGGTTTTAAGTGAAACATTCGAGGATTTTTCCATTACCAGTCCAGCCGAACGGGAACGTGTTTTCGGGCAGCACAATCATTGCCGGATTTACGGGCAGGATTATGGGAAACGTTTGGAGGAAGCCGGGTTTACCTTCCGTCCCGTTACCCTTTCAGACCCCAGGTACCGGAAATACGGTTTAGATATGCGGGAAAGGGTTCTGTTGGCTGAAAAACATTTAAAAAGGCACCTTCCATCAACCACTGCCTGCAAGGCAGAACTTTCATCACCGCAGGTCATCGACCTGCGGTGATGAAAATGTTGTCTTTGGCTCCGCCGATTTTCAATTCAGACAATAAATTAAGATACGAAAATCCCAACTATTTATTTGTGAAATAGTTGGGATAATCTTTGTATTTAACGGACGTGCCGAATTACAACTGCGGACCGCTTTCCAACAACTCTTTTCCTTCGGGCAAATACTGCTCAAAGTTTTTGATATATTTGGCTCCGAGCGATTTGGCTTTTTCTTCCCATTCCGTTCTGTTTGCATAAGTATCGCGCGGATCGAGGATGCCTTCGGAAACATTGTTCAGTTTCTTCGGAGCATACAGGTTCAGGATAGGAATATGAACCGTTTCGGCCTTTTCGATCGAACCGTCGATGATAGCGTCAATAATAGCGCGCGTATCTTTAATGGAAATACGTTTGCCTGTTCCGTTCCAGCCGGTATTGACTAAGTAAGCCTTGGCGTTGTGTTCCTTCATTTTACTGGCCAGGACGCTGGCGTATTGGGTAGGGTGCAACGTCAGAAATGCTTCGCCGAATGCAGGCGAGAACGACGGAACCGGTTCGGTAATACCGCGTTCGGTACCGGCCAATTTCGAAGTATAACCGCAGAGGAAATGGTATTGAGCCGATTTTTCGTCTAAGATCGATACCGGAGGCAGTACGCCGAAAGCGTCGGCCGACAGGTAAATGATTTTGCTGGCATGACCGGCGCGCGAAGGCAACACAATTTTATTGATATGATAAATCGGATACGATACGCGGGTATTTTCCGTTTTGGAAGCTTCTTTCGCGTAGTCGGGTGTTCCGTCGGGTTGGACGGTTACGTTTTCCAGCAAAGCGTCGCGGCGGATGGCGCGCCAGATATCCGGTTCGTTTTCCTTGCTCAGGTCGATAACTTTGGCATAGCAGCCGCCTTCGTAGTTGAAGACACCGTTATGATCCCATCCGTGTTCGTCGTCGCCGATGAGGTAACGTTTCGGGTCGGCCGAAAGAGTGGTTTTACCGGTTCCGGACAGACCGAAGAATACGGCTACGTCGCCCGCTTCGCCTACATTGGCAGAGCAGTGCATCGAAGCGATGCCTCTCAGCGGCAGGTAGTAGTTTTGCATCGAGAACATCCCTTTTTTCATTTCACCGCCGTACCAGGTGCCGCCAATAATTTGTTCGCGGGAAGTAAGATTGAACAGTACATACACTTCGGAGTTCAAACCGTGTTTTTGCCAGTCGGGATCGGTGGTTTTGGAACCATTGAAGACTACGAAATCGGGTTCGCCGTAGTGAGCCAGCTCGTAATGCGACGGGCGGATAAACATATTGGTTACGAAATGCGCCTGCCAGGCCACTTCCACGATAAAGCGCACTTTCATGCGGGTATCGGTATTGGTACCGCAGAAAGTATCAACTACATACAGTTTTTTCGCCGTATTCAGTTGCTTGATGGTGTTCGCTTTCAGATCGTTCCATACTTCGGTCGAAACGGGTTTGTTGATGTTACCGTCCCACCAGATCGTGTTTTCGGAGGTTGCATCTTTGACGATATAGCGGTCTTTGGGCGAACGTCCGGTAAATTTGCCGGTATCGACCGATACGGCACCGGTGTTTGTTACAATACCTTTTTCAAATCCCTGATTGGCGGGATCGATTTCGGCCTGATACAGTTCCTCATACGAAGGGTTATACACTACAGGGATACTGTTACGGATGCCATACTTGCTTAAATCTACATTTGCCATGTGATAAAAATTTATTGAAATTAATGTTGATTCTTTTTGCCTGGTTTCAAAAAACCGCACAAAATTACGAAAATTCTTTCTGGAAAACAAATTCAATGCTTCGCAAATTTGGTTTATATTACAAATAATCATATATTTGCACACATTTTCAGGAAAGACATTCGATTTGTACCGTTTTTGTAAATAAGTATCTATATAAATTTAAAATAATGAATAAAACACGAATTCTTCAGTTGATCTTTAGTCTTTTTATTCTCTTCTTTTCCGCATGTACCGATCATCAATACGATCTGGATGACGAAAAGGTAGATAAAAACGGGGTTTTTAGTCCCGATGGTATCAATATTCCTATTGGACAGATAGATACAATATTTGTCGACAAGGAGTTAATCAAGTCTTATGACAATTCCACCCATCCCATCCGGGTAGATGAGAATGGCGTACTGTACATGGAATATGCAGGGGAATTTCCTTTTGTTTTTCCTGAATTTCAGGCGCCAACGATTGCACCTATGCATACCAGCCCCATTCATTTGCAAAACATTCCTCCCGGCACTATTACGCTTCCCCAAGCTAAATTGGTGTTAGTGGATGGGGGGCTTGCTTCGTACACCATCGATAAACCGGTTCTTACCAATGAACAGGAAAATTTGCAAATCCATGTAGAAAAAATTAATTATACCTATTTCAGTGTGGATGTGAGTTTTGATTTGTCCGGAATCCGGTTTGGGGAAGGCGAGGCCGATTTGATCTTAACACTGGACTATCCGGAGAGTTTTGTCCTGGAAGGCCACAACAGCACGATTCAAAAAACCATTCGCATCGAACCCAATAAAACACATTATGAAATCAAGGATGCCTGTTTGATCTCCGCTTTCAAATACAGTGAAATAAGCAATCTGCAATACCGGCTGGAATTGGATATACAATCCGGTCTGGTCGTTACGACCTCCGGCGATGCTCCTCAATTCGCGATGACTTTATCTGCCAATAACAGCACCTTGCAGGTAGAAAGTCTGGAATGCCGGGTAGAGGGACGGGAAACCATACAGGGTGTGATTGATATTGAAAATTTTGCCACTACTTATCCGGATTACATTCTTCGTTTCGACAATCCTTTGCTGGAGTTTTCGCTCGAAACCAATCTGGGTTTCGATTTCAGCGCCGACTTGCATGTAAGCAGCAATGCGGGATCGGCCTCTTTATCGGACGATAACCACCTGCAATTCAATAAACCCACTCAACCGTATCCACAAACACAGACCACTTCGTATCTCCTTTCGCCCCGAAACCCCGGCAATGCGCCTCACTGGAAGCCTTTCAATATGAATGAAACCTTCTACCATGTGCCTTCGTACCTGGAATATGAAGCCAATGCTTATTTCGATGATGATGCCGTTTTGTATTTCAACGATGCCAGGCTCAATACCCGGTACAAGTTAACATTACCGTTTGTATTCAGCAATCTGGATATTAATATCAGGGATACGATACCGGATTTGTTTTCCGAAGATTTATATGAGCGTTTGTTTGAATATGCCCAGGGAGATATCCAAATCATAGCCGATTCGGTTGCCGTTCATATCGACAACGGCATCAGCATAAACGTGGAAGCAGACTTGTTAGACGAAAACGGTCGATCCGTCGGCATTTCCGCTGTCTTAGACAATGTATTAAACGGCGGAAGGGACGACAACCGAATCGTTATACAAATCAGCAAGGCCGATAAGGAGAAAATGAAAGATGCCCGCCATCTGGAGTTTGTATTTAATATACAAGGACATGGGGCTATTACCGACCGGGATTACATCCACATCCGGAGAATCCGGATTACTTCGGATGACGGCATTTATTTCACATTTTAATTTCTTAAGATTACAACAATGAACACAATACCATCTTTTAGTAAAAAAATATTCTTTATCGTTTGGGGAATTTGTTTTTCGTTTTCCATCGCATCCGGTCAATCGACTTATACCGAATATTTCATGCGTTCGTCATTTACAAAAATGTATCTTAACCCGGCGAAACGTCCTGAGAGAGGATTTATCGGTATCCCCGGACTGACCAATATACAAGTAGGATACAAGACAAATACTTTCGGCTTAGACAATTTTCTGTTTCCCGGCTTGGGAGAAAACGGAAAATCCGCCTGGTTCATGAATGAAAACGTTTCTTACGATCGCTTCATGCAAGGCATTTCCGAGCAAAATTATTTGAACCTGGACTTTGCTTACACACCCGTCGGTTTCGGATTTTATATTAAGGATCTGTATCTTACTTTCGATGCCGGTTTAAAATTCAATGCCGACCTGAATATTCCGGGAGATTTTTTCAAATTCCTGAAAAAAGGCATCCCCCTGGGTGAAGACGGCGAGGGAGAAACTTACGATTTCAGCGATATTGGTATCGGCGAAGATGTCTACGCCGAAACGGGTATCGGAGCATCCTACCCTTTCTTGGATAAGACTCTCGTGCTCGGCGCTAAAGTAAAACTCTTGTGGGGCATGACCAGTGCGCAACTCAATATAGACCGGATGATATTTAATGCCGGAAAACACAGTTGGACTTTATCGACTTTGGCATCTGCCCATATTGTCGGAATACCGGCAAGTTACGATGACGAAAACAAATTCGACGGATTGAACTCCGACGATCTTTCAATCGGAGTCAACGGCTTTGGTGTGGGATTTGATTTAGGCGCTACTTTCACACCCAAAAACACAGGGCTTACTTTCTCGGCCGCTCTGACGGATATCGGTTCTATCGAATGGGATGACCGGTATGTTACTTATCTGGCTACCGATCCTAACGACATAGTTATTACCGGCAATCACAGCATTAGTGGGGACGATATCGCCAATTCGCTGTCTGATATCGTTGATAATTTGGCGGATGATTTCGCAGAGGCGTTCGCTTTGAAAGAAGATCCGGACGCCGTCCGCAACAAAACAACAACCGAGTTAACAACTCAATTGAATGTAGGACTTGAATACGCTTTATTGAACAACAAAATGAATGTCGGCGTTCTTTCCGCAACCCATTTCAATCCGATGAAAACAGTAACGGAATTTACCTTTGCCGGCGCATATCGTCCGTCCGGAGGGGTGGAACTCGGTTTGAGTTATTCCTTTATGCACAGTCAGTTCAAAACTTTCGGAATGGCTTTGCATCTGGGACCGCTTTATATTGCCGGCGACTATATTGTTCCGCATTTCAATTCGAATTTCATCCCAACCACGATGCGGGCATTCAATATTCAGTTCGGATTTGTTGTGCCGATATAAGTTAAGACAGCGCCGCGATAGCCGACCCGATCAAATTAGCGTCATCCAGTTTATTGATGTGAAAATGAATGTGTTCTAATCCGAAATTGTTCAATATTTTTTCGAGATATTCCCGTACCCATTCGTTGTAATCTTTTCCGTTCTTGTCTGTGCTCCAGAAAAGACTTCCATCGGCGGCTAAACAAATGTTGAGAATCGACTTGTCGTAAGTGTTTTTATCTTGGTAAGACGTCAACGTTAATGTTAATCCGGCCAATGATGCGGCTACCAATTGGGCCGAACGGATGTAGATTTGCCGTGCAACCGTGATGTATTCTTCCTTGTAAATGGCGGGATAATTCATCAGGTTGGTCAGTTTCTCGCCGTCGAATTTCGGTTCGATTTCAATTTCGGGAAAAGTATTCCGGAAAATAGAACCGATATAGCCGCCCGACATGGCTTTTTCGAAAAGTTGCCGGTGTCGGTCTTTCGACTGTTCATCTACTCGTTGGTCTATCTCTGTCAGATATTCTTTGCCCGTGTATTTGGGTTTCAAATTACCGGATTCCAAGTTGATGGGAATTAAATCGCCGCCGTTATATTCCTTGTTTAATTTTTTAATATGGCTTTTATGAATCAAGGCTGCCGTATTGGTTCCGGTGCCGGCAATCAATCCGATATAGGAATCATAACCCGGTTGGGTCAAACCGGCAAACAGGCAGGCGATTGTGTCGTTCACCACTTTGATGGTTTTGAATTGGGTTTTCATTCCTTCGTAATTATTTAGATACGTGAGTAGCGGCTTTCCGACCAATTTATTCAGCATGTCCGGAATTTCGATTTCCTTGGTCCACCGGAGCAGGATGGCGTCACCGTTTAAAGTCGATTCGGCGGGATAGGAGAAGCAGTAGCCGATATGCGTTACCGTTGTGTCCAAATGCTTCAGTTGCACGATTAATCCGGCCATCGCATGAAATAAATCTTCCTGTTGGAAGCCTTCGGTTTCTTTGCACGATAAAGGCAGTTTCATATTTTCGAGAATAACCGGTTTCTCTCCTTTTTGAAATTGGACAATAGCCGCCCGAAAATTGGTTCCGCCCCAGTCGAGGGCCAGCGTTTTCCCTTCAAAATCTTTTCCCGGATTGATATAGGTAGGCAGGCAAGCGATTTCTTCGCCGTCTTTCCGTAGCCCTTCCATGATTTTTTGTTGCAGGCCAAGCCCTATTTCCTTCAACTGTTCGGTTGAGAGCGTAAAAACGTTGTTTCTCATGATTTTTAAATATTAAATGATTATGAAAGTGCAAATATACAAGTTTATTCCAAAAATTCCAAGAACATTTTTCGTCGGAGGTATCCGTATCCATAACAAAAACAAAGGATGTGCCGAACGGTTCAGGCACACCCTCTACTGTACTAATCCAATAGTGTTGTGAAATTCACTTATCCCTGGATGATTGCTTCAGATGGGCAAGCATCTGCGCAGGTACCGCATTCGGTACATACGTCCGGGTCGATTTTATAGATGTCGCCTTCGGAGATAGCTCCTACCGGACATTCATCTATGCAAGTGCCACAAGCAATACAATCGTCTGTAATTACGTAAGCCATTGTTTTTTCAGATTAAAATTTAATTCGAATACAAAGGTAAGACAAGACGAGCGAATTTCCATGCAAATGTAGGCTAAAAATAAGCATCTTATGATTGTTTAGATTCATTCAAAATAAAAAAACAGGCAAGAAATCGCTTATTAATGGCGTTTAAGTAGCATAATTATCCTAATTTTGCAACTCCAAACAGAATGAAAAAGGAATGAACAACAAATGCAATGCTTGCGCTGCCCTGACGGCGATACTTATCTGCCTGCTTTTGCCCGGAAGCATCCGGGCGCAGAAGCTATCGGGCTATGTGCAGGGGCAATACCAGTGGGGCGAACCCGATGCTACGCTCAGGGTGGGCGCTCCCAACGAAAATCCCGCCGAACCCTTCAGCCGGATGGGCCTTCGCCGGGCGCGCCTGAAAGCGACGCATGAGAAAGAGTTATTTTCCTGCGCCCTGGAAATCGACTTATCGGAAAAAGGGGTATCGGTAAAAGATGCTTATCTGGCTGTGAAAGACCCGTGGCGAGGCGTATTCCGGTTGCGGGCAGGGATTTTTACTCGTCCGTTTGGATATGAATTGAGTTACCCTACGGTTCGGCTGGAATCGCCCGAACGCTCCATGTTGTGCCAAACGCTTTTCCCCGACGAAAAAGATATGGGCGTGATGCTGCAAATACAACCCGTCCCAACCTCGTCCTGGCATTTCCTGAAATTCGCCGGCGGATGGTTTGCCGGAAACGGCATCAAACAGGAAACCGACAACCGGCGGGATTTTATCGGACGTCTATCGGCCGGCCGGTTTCTCAGCCGCACTGTCCGGCTGGAGGGAGGCTTGTCGTACTACAACGGCAGCGTTTACCAGGGAACGGAAAATGTGTATACGATGGCAGGCGACGGGTTTGTCTTGAATCGCGCTCCGGAGAACAAGGGACGGTTTTCGCTGCGCGAATATTTCGGCGTCGATGCAGAATGGAGTGTCGACTTTCCGGTAACGGGTCGGTCGCGGATTCAGGCGCAGTATGTATTCGGCAAGCAACCGGGCGGTTGGTCCGGCAGCCGGAGTCCGAATGCCTCTACGCTACCCGAGCACGATGTTTATAACCGTGATTTCGCCGGCGGATACATTCTGTTTATCCAGGAATTGGGAAAATCGCCCTTGTCGGCCGTGCTGAAATACGATTACTACGATCCCAATACGAAAATGGCCGGGAACAACGCCGATTGGAATGCGGCGGGAAGCGGCGATGTAGCGCTCCGTCATTTCGGGTTCGGCCTTCTGTGGTGGATTGACGAGCATTTCCGCCTGCAAGCCTATTACGAAATCAACCGGAACGAAACGGTAGAGCAGGGGATGGGCTATGCCGGCGACCTGCGGGACAATGTGTTTACTTTGCGGGTGCAGTATGGGTTTTAGTATGAATGAGCGAAGCTTGATAATCGCATTCAGGCTGTTCACCTAATCGGCATAAGTCGCCTCGCACAAGTTTCAGTCGATATCGTATTGCACAGCCACGTTGCGGAAACCGGCAGAATCTCCCACTTGCCGCTGCACCTGTTCCAACAGTTCCCGCCAGACGGTCGAGGCGGCGGAAAGCTCTATTTTAAGCAGTATTTTCCGGATATATTTGTTTTGCACTTTCCCGATGGCGGGTCTGTCGGGACCTACCACGCGGTCGCCTAATTTTTCCCGCAACCGCGCAGCGTATTCGCCGGCAAAGGCGCTGACGATGGCTTCGTCCCGGTGCTTCAAGGTGATTTCAACTAAGCGAAACAGGGGAGGGTAGCGAAACAGGGCGCGTTCTTCCATCTGCATCGCATACATCGCTTCGTAGTTTTGTTGCAAGACCGATTGAATCAGAGGATGTTCAGGATGGGAAGTTTGCAGCACCACTTCGCCCGGCGTTCGCCGCCGCCCGGCCCGTCCCGCCACCTGCGACATCAATTGATAGGCTCGCTCGTGTGCCCGGAAATCGGGATGATTCATCAGTGCATCGGCGTTGAGAATACCTACCAGGCGCACATTCTCGAAGTCCAATCCTTTGGAAATCATTTGAGTGCCAATCAGAATCTGCGTTTCGCCGGCTTCGAATGACTTGATAATTTCTTCCAGCGACTTCCGGCTTTTACTCGTATCGGTATCTAAACGGGCAACGGGCACGCCGGGGAAAAGCGTATGAATCTCCTCCTCCACCTTTTCGGTGCCATAGCCGATGGCGTTCAGTCCGTTATCGCCGCAGTCGGGACAGGCCTTCGGAATCACATAGGTGCGCCCGCAGTAATGGCAAGTAAGCGCTTTGGTATTTTTGTGATACGTTAAACTCACATCGCAAAACCGGCATTTGGGTGTCCAGTCACAGGTTTTACAGACAAGGCTGGGCGCGAATCCCCGCCGGTTCTGGAAGAGGATGATCTGTTCGCCCCGCGCCAAGGTGTCCTGCATGTGCTCGATGAGGACAGGCGAGAAAATGGATTTCATCAACTTCTTTCGCCGCAATTCTTTCACGTCGACCGGAACGACTGTCGGCAGTTCGGCATCTTCAAAGCGTTTATCCAGACGAACATAGCTGTATTTTCCGGTCTGCGCATTGTAATACGATTCGACCGAAGGCGTGGCGCTCCCCAAAACCACCTTGGCCCCGTGTTGGGTAGCAAGCACGATGGCCGTGTTGCGAGCCTGATAGCGTGGCGCGGGATCGTGTTGTTTGTAGCCCGGTTCGTGCTCTTCGTCTACGATTATAAGTCCCAAATCACTGAAAGGCAAAAAGATAGACGACCGTACGCCCAAAATCACCGGGTAGCCGTCGTTGGTTAACAGGCGGTTCCAGATATTCACCCGTTCCCTGTCGCTTATTTTGGAGTGGAAAACGCACAGACTGTCGCCGAAAAACCGCTTCAAACGGTCGGTAAGCTGGGTGGTGAGGGCAATTTCCGGCAGAAGATACAGCACTTGTCGCCCTGCCCGGAGGGTATCGCGAATCAGATAGGTGTAGATTTCCGTTTTGCCGGAGGCCGTAACGCCGTGCAGCAGGCATACGTCTTTTTCGCGGAAGCTTTGAACGATTTGCCCGTAAGCCGTTTGCTGCGGGTCGCTGAGCGGATGCAAGGCTTGCCGTCCGGACGAACCCTCCGCCGCCTTCCGCTTCTGTGGTCGCACCGGCGGTTTTTCTTTCGATCGGATAATGGCCGGCAGCACATTGCGTGAAACCTCGCCCCAGGAGCAAAAATAGTATTGTGCCATCCACTCCCACAGTTGCAGCTGTCCGGGTCGGACAAGCGGTTCGGAACAGATGAGTTCGGCTATGGGTTTGATGGTTTCGATATGCGCCGGCGCCTCCTGCAGCGTCCGGTAAACGATTCCTGCATAGCTATGGTTTTTCCCGAACGGAACCCTTACCAGACTGCCGCTTACAATATGCGCCTCCATTTCGGGAGGCGCAAAATAGGTAAACACACCGGACAGGGGTACCGGTAAAATGATTTCCGCAAACATGTTAGAACAGGAAGGCGGCGGTAACCGACCAGGTGGTTGTTTTCCATTCCGAGAGGCTGCCGGCGATGTTGTCTTCGATGGAACGGTAGTCGTCCGTCAGCGCCATCCGGTAGTTTACTCCTACCTGTAAATGTTTCAGCAATTCCAGTCCGGCTCCGAAATTCAAACCGGCTCCGAACGATTTGGCTTCGAACTGGTCTTGCAAGTTGTCGGACAGTTTGAAATTGATGTAGGGACCGGCAGTGCCGTAAACGCCCAAAAGATCGAAGAAAGACAGTTTGTACTTCAGGTTGAGAGGAACTTCAAGGTTGTTCAGCTTGATGTTGTCGCCCGAAAATTTAATACCTTGTTGCGAATACAATGCCGCAATATTGAAACCTAATCCAATAACGGGAATTGTTGCTTCAATCATAGGCCCCACCTGGAATCCGGTAAAATTGTCGGGTTCCAGATTATCGAGTACATCTCCTTTTAAAGAGGCATTAGCGAGGTTGACTCCGGCTTTTAATCCGAATTTCAATTGTGCTTGTGCTGTTATTCCGCCAGCGAACAGGAATAAAACGATAATAAGCGTGTACTTTTTCATGCAAAAATGTTTAATAAAATGTTTTAAATAATCATTATTGATTTGTTGGAGCAAAGTTAATGAAAATATGGGAATAATTAAGAAAACACTAAAGTTAATTGTCGGTCGTCGGGTAAGAGCGTAAAACTTTTTCTGTGATAATCGGTTATTCCATACTCAGCAATGGCTTTCCGGTGTTGCCGGGTAGGATATCCTTTGTTTTGCTTCCAACAATAATCCGGAAATGCTTCGTGCAGGCGGAACATGTATTCATCGCGATGTGTTTTTGCCAAAACCGAGGCGGCGGCAATAGCCATGTATTTTCCATCCCCTTTTATAATAGTGGTGTACGGGATATCCCTGTAGTTTTTGAAACGGTTGCCGTCGATTAAAAGATGTTCTGGACGTATTGTCAATTGGTTTAAGGCGAGGTGCATAGCCAGTAATGAAGCATTTAGGATATTTATTTCGTCGATTTCTTGCGGGGAAACGATGCCGACAGCCCAGTCAAGGGCTTCTCGTTCGATGAAAGGGCGCAGGGCGTTGCGTTGTTTTTCGGTCAGTTGCTTGGAATCGTTCAGGGATTCACATGCAAAATCCGGCGGAAGAACGACGGCCGCGGCAAAAACGGCGCCGGCCAGACAACCCCTTCCGGCTTCGTCGCAACCGGCTTCGATGCGATTGGGATGTAAATAAGGTAGCAACATTTAAAACATCTTTCGCACCCGCTCAATACCAGCCACAAGCGCATCTATTTCTTCTTCGGTATTATAAAAAGCCAGCGAAGCGCGGACGGTTCCTTCAATGCCCAGCGCATCCATCAACGGTTGGGCACAGTGATGGCCGGTGCGAACGGCGATTCCCAGGCGATCGAGCAGCATTCCCATATCGTAAGGATGAATGCCGTCGACCAGAAACGAAATCACGGAACTTTTGTTTGCCGCAGTTCCGATCATTTGCATGCCTTCGATTTGCAGCAGTTTTTCCGTGGCGTAATGCAACAGATGTTCTTCGTATTTTCCGATCGCATCCAATCCTGTGTTTTCGATGTAGCGGATGGCTTCGGCCAGAGCCGTCGAACCCACATAATCGGGCGTGCCCGCTTCAAATTTGAAAGGCAATTCGTTGAACGTGGTCTTCTCGAAAGTAACGTGTGCAATCATTTCACCGCCACCCTGATACGGAGGCAGTTTGTCCAACCGGTTTTCTTTTCCGTATAATACGCCAACGCCGGTCGGCCCGTACATTTTGTGGGAAGAGAAAGCCATGAAATCACAATCCAAAGCCTGTACATCTATCGGAAGGTGTTGAACGGCTTGAGCAGCGTCGATCAGCACCGGAATATTGTAACTGTGTGCCAGCCGGACGACTTCGGCTACCGGATTGACGGTTCCCAGCACATTGGATACCCAGGTCAGGGCAATCAGTTTGGTTCGGGACGAAATCAGTTCCTCTATATCTTCCAGCCGGATTTCGCCTGCGGCGGATACCGGAACTACCTTCAGTACAATGCCCGTACTGTCGCGCTGGATTTGCCAGGGAACGATATTGGCGTGGTGTTCCATAGCGGTGAGTATGATTTCGTCACCCGCTTTGCATTGCGAACGGCAAAAACTGCCGGCCAGGAGATTGATGGAACCCGTAGCTCCGCCGGTAAAAATAATCTCGTTCGGTTGAGCTGCATGGATATACTGTTGCACCGTCCGACGGGCATCTTCGTGTGCTTGGGTTGCCAGCTGGCTTAAGTGGTGCACTCCGCGGTGGATGTTGGCGTTAATCGTCGAATAGACTTCCTCTATTTTCCGGATAACGCTCAGGGGCTTTTGCGTAGTGGCAGCATTGTCTAAATAAATCAACGGTTTCCCGTATACTTCCTGTTTCAGGATAGGGAAATCCCTTCGTATGGCGTTCGTATCTAAATACATCCCTGACATTTTATTAATTCACCTCTGAATCGTTTATCAATCAATAATTTCAACCGGTCGCGCAAGCCTTCTATGCGGATGCCTTGCAATACATCGTTTGTGAATGCAAATTTAAGCAATAAAATCGCTTCTTCCTCCGGAATACCGCGCGAACGCATATAAAAGAGAGCCGTTTCGTCCAAACGGCCGGTGGTCATGCCGTGCGAGCACTTCACATCGTCGGCGTAAATTTCCAGTTGCGGTTTGGAGTACATCCGGCAGGTTTGGCTTCCCAGCAGATTGCGATTGGTTTGGTACGCCTCCGTTTTCTGGGCGCCGGGAGCGACGATAATTTTTCCGTCGAAAGCGCCAACGGATTTATCATCCAGGATATACTTAAACAGTTCATTGCTTCGGCAGTGCGCTGCACGGTGATGAATCAGTGAAAAATTGTCAATTCGTTGCCGGTCGTCGGAAATGGCCATGCCGTACAGTTGCGTTTCAGCCTGTTCGCCTTCCAAATCAATGCGATAATTGTTCCGGGTAACGCCGTTGCACAATGTAATACTGTTGACAACCACCTGCGACGAAGCCGCTTGACGGACAAAACCGCTTGCCAGGCGAATTGTTTCCGGCGAACTTTCTTCCATTTCATACCAATCGAAAACGGCGTTTTCCCCCACATACACCTCACTGATTTGGGTGGCGGCGAACACCGGCTTTTCGTCGGTCGTATGGTCGCAAACCAGCAATTTAGCCTGGGCGCCCGCTTCGAGAATCACCAGCAGCCGCCGGTTGGTCAGCGAATCGATGGTGCCGCTGGATATTTGGGTCAATTGCAAAGGCTTTTCGATAATCGTGTTTGCGGGAACGTATAACACATAACCGTCCTGGACAAACATCGTATTGAAAGCGGCTAATCCGCCGCCCCCCGCTTCCGCCAAACGGTTGTAATACTGTGTAAATAATCCGGGATATTTTAAGGCGAAACGATTCAGACTGCCCGAAAAGACGTTGGACGGCAAACCGGTATATGTTTCTTCGTAACAATGCCCGTTCACTACAAAATGTTTGTAAGCATTCAGATTCGGCACATTGCAGTGAAATACCCGGTGCGGATTGATTTTCGGCCCCTGGTAATCGAAGTAAAAGCCGAAATCAGGCTCCAATAAGCGGGCGATATCCGTGTGTTGGTAATCTTCCGAAAGATAAGGAGGAAATCCTTGCAATTCAAATGTTTCCAGCGCTCGATTGCGATAAGCGTTGAGAAGCGGAGCGCAGGATGCATCCATCTTCTGCCGGTTTGTTTGAAAAAAATCGATGTATTGTTTCATTTCAACCAGTCGTAACCTTTTTTCTCCAGTTCCAATGCCAATTCCGGTCCGCCGGTCTTGATAATCTTCCCATTATAAAGGACATGCACAATATCCGGCCGGATATAATCCAGCAGCCGCTGGTAGTGGGTAATAACAATCGCCGCATTCTCCGGCCGTTTCAATTGATTAACGCCGTGGGCTACGATGCGCAAAGCGTCGATATCCAGCCCACTGTCTGTTTCATCCAGAATAGCTAATTTAGGTTCGAGCATCGCCATTTGGAAAATCTCGTTGCGTTTCTTTTCCCCGCCCGAAAAACCTTCGTTTACCGAACGGTTGACTAAGTTTTTATCCAGTTCGACGAGCGCCTGTTTTTCGCGCATCCTTTTCAGGAAATCACCGGGCGACAAAGCGGGTTCGCCCTTGCATTTTCGGTGTTCGTTGACGGCCGTTCGCATGAAATTGACCATGCTCACGCCGGGAATTTCCACCGGATACTGGAAACTTAAAAAAAGACCGCGGCAGGAACGTTGTTCCGGCAGCATATCCAATAAATTTTTTCCTTCAAAAAGAATTTCCCCGGCGGTAACTTCAAAAGCGGGATTACCTGCCAGTACGGCCGCGAGGGTGCTTTTGCCGGAACCGTTCGGTCCCATAATCGCATGAACCTCTCCGGCGTTGATTTGCAGGCTCAAACCCTTCAATATTTCTTTTCCATGAATAGCAGCATGGAGGTTTTTTATTGTCAGCATTTTGTTTTTAGTAAGTTTGGGACAAAAGTAAGATTTTTTTCGTAGAATTCCGATACACCTTACTTGAAAATTATAATGGTTTCTATCTTGAACGGCAACTGGACGATGGATGGCGTTGTGGCTTCTCACCAGTAACCGGATTCCAGTCCTATTCAACTTTCCGCCTGAGTGTGAGCAGTGAAAGAGCGAAGATAGAAATTCACTAAGCGAAAAATAGTACATTGAAAATAAAAGAGGCCGTTTCCTAACTGGGGAAATGGCCTCTTTGGTTATGCAAAGTGCTGTTTTATTGCTTATTACTTGATGCAGCGTATCGGAAACGCCATATCAAAGGCGGGCGAGCTGTCAGGGATTATATCTTTTTTGTCGAAATGTAAGGCCTTTGAGTAAGTTTTAGTCCAATACTTTCCGATTGCACCTATGTTCATCAGCGTACCGAAAGTTGCTCCGCGGTAGCCCGAGGCTGGAAAATAGGTGCCTTGAAAGATAACGCCCGAAGATAAAACGATTGTTCCTTCGAGGTTAGTGCTGGTTATCTCTTGCCACCTGGAACCGGGGATAGCGCTCCACTCCTCTTTTTTGCCGAAATCGCTCGGTTCCGGCATACGCCAATCGCCCTTGGGGATACCTTCCTTGTTTGTAAGGAATGCGCAAATGTCGCTTTTAAAACTTTGGCCAAATTTGTCCCACGTCATTGAACCCCGAGTCTTTTGTGTCCAGCGGCCGGTCGTTATGTTCGGTTCGTATAAAGTCACGTTCGATTCAAATTTAGTGGGTTGTGTGGGCGAAACGCCTACCATCGAAGTCCACTGGAAAAGAACGCCTTGCTTCATCTGGCTGCTGATGGGGCTTCCCGGTGCATCAAAAGTCATCCGTTTGTTTACTGCATCCCAATAAACATTCGATCCGGCCCATATACCGTTGCTCTTCTTTAAGTTAAGGGTAAGGGTATACGACCGACCGCTTTCCATCTGCTTATTAAAATCGACGGGAATATCTTTGATCGTTTTATTACCGATGGTTATCGACCCGATCTTCACCTTTACAGGGGTTTCTTTGGACGTATATACAGTGCGGGAAACGCTTGTAACGGTCGAGGTGCCGGTGCCCGTCCACGTCGTGAAATTCTGCGTAGCGGAAGCCCCTTTCTTCAACGTTCCGGATTTTACATCCAAAACACCGCTATAACCGGGTGTTACCGAGGCCGACAGGCTGTTGATAGCCGGTTTTCCGGTGGCGCCGTCCGTGGTAGCCTTGATGGTGAGCAGCGAAAACTTGTGCTTCATCGGGATAGTTACCAATTGGGTGGATGCGCCGATCGTTTCCTTTTTGCTTCCCCACAACAGGTCTTTGTCGGGCGAAACCGTTATAGAAGCGGAATTGTCGGGCGACGAGGACGAGTTGTAGGAATAGGCAACAAAAATATACTCGCCTTCTTGAACCGAAATGCCGGAGCCGTTGGCGGATAATTTGTTGGAAGTTACTGTGTATTCGGCCTGAGCCGCGATGGTGGACGACGAACCCTCATAAGCCACTATGCGCACCTTAACGCCGTCGGCAAGAGCGGTGGCGGCGCGTGTGCTGCTTACGCGATCTTCTTCCAGAGAGGCATACATATATAAGGTGTCTTCGAGGGGAACGACTACCGTTTCCGGCTCCCCGTCGCTTGTGCTGCGGGTAAGCGTTTCGTGGCCATCGTACGAAGTATCGCCCAAAGCAAATTGAACGGCGACATTTTTATCGGAAGGTAAATCTTTTCCGTCAACCTCCTTTTCGCAAGCGGAAACGAGTAAAACCAGTCCGCATAACACGATAATAGAGGGAATCAAGTAACATATATAATGAAACATTGATATTGTATTTTCTGTTTTTTTCATTATCTGTTTATTATTTACATTGATTTTTTTGCCATTTTTAGAAAGGTAACCATACACTTTCGTTACCATTGTTTCCAGCGTCCGGATCCGGTTCCCATTCCTCCACTGTAACCGCCTGTGCGGGTGAAGTGGTGGATGCTATGCCTTTTTCTAAAATCACCCTGTGAACTACCACTTTGGGAGGAATATAAGTCATTTTCATAATTACTTTTTTTCAATCGTTGCTTTATTTGTTCGGGCTGACAATCACTGCTCTGCTCAGAGCCGGATTATTGTAATATTTGTTACCTACACCACCCGCAGCAACCGTTTTCAGTCGGGATGCGTTGATACCAAACTCACGAACTAAACAATTCTTCACGGCTTCGGCACGATCCCGACTCAAGCGGTCATTCAATGGCGGGTTACCGGTGCCATCATCCGCATAGCCGGTGATAATATATGAACTGTCCTTGAATTTTTTCATTAAACTTGCCATAAATCCGATATTCACCCTCGCATCCTGCGAAAGCGTACTCTTGCCGATGGGGAAGATGACAAGTACATCCGAAACCGATTCGATACGTTCCGTTACCTTCTGAATTTCTTTGGGTTGGTTGTAGGTGTCGGAAAGTTTGTTGCGCAGCGACGCGTTTTGCTGATTCATTTCCGCTATCCGATCGCGCAGGGCAGTCAGTTCGGACTCATTCATCCTTTTAGGAGCCGGACAAGACCAGTTGCGTCCGCCGAAATGGTAAATCAATCCAAGATTAGCCGACAAAAGGCCTTCGTTCCGGCGGCCGCCTACTTCACCATCGAAGCGGTCGTTGACCATCGCACCTCGGATATCCAGTGTTAAATCCATCGTTTTACTCAATCGGAACGAGTTCAGTAAGCCGATATTGGCCGATACTTCTCTTTCCTTTGGTACATCCCTTGTGTACATCCACCCCAATCCCACATATGGCGATAAAGAATAGAACCGGTTTTCATTGACTCCGCAGAGCAGGTTACTTACATTAAACAGAACATCGCCATGAATATGTTCTACATTGAATTTTTGTTTTGTCAGGTTTTGAGAAGCGTCGTAAACATGGCCTGTACTATGACTGCCGTTCTGGGTAACTCCTTTCACGGATTGAAAAGAATATCCTATCCGGGTTCCGACAACAGGACTCCACCATTTACCGATGTGTAATTCTGCTCCCGCCGACGGGCGATCCTTGTGTTTCATCTGGCGGTTGTGATCTCCAAAATAGATTCGCCCGCCGCCACCAGCATCTATAAACCAATGACTCCAGAATTTACCGGTTGAAATACAGTTTGAGCATAGCGAATCGGAAGTAACTGATTCCGTACTACGGGTTTTAACTGGCTGGGCAGACATGCTACCGGCAACACAAACTAACAACAAAGAGGCGGACAGAAAAGAACGTCGCCAAGAGCCTAAGCTCACATTAATAATTGTTTTCATATACATAAACTTTTAACTAGAGTATAATACCAATTGCTACAAATACATTGAAATCTTATACTTATATTAATTTTTTGTTTTGCGGGGGACAAAGGTATATTTTATAATTTATATTATAAAATATTATATATATTATTTTGTTATATTTAAGATAATATAAAGAAAATTTACAGATAAAACCCAATAAAAAAAATTACCTAAAACAAGATATTGCTTTAGGTAAACACCTGATTTAGAAAGCTTTTTTTGAGTTTCCTGCGAGTTTTTATAAGAAGATTTTGAGAAGTTCACCGACAAAATTTCATGTTCAGCCTGGTTTTATCCTGTCAATTCTTTCACTGATTTCTTTATGTTGTTTTGTTTCAATTTGATTCGATCAACTATTGAAAGTTCAAAAAAACAAACGACAGACAGGAGGTCTAAATATTCATACTTTCCCTCCCCATGAAGCGAAGCGATTGGGAGGAGAAAATGGTAGAAAAAACGACAATTTCAATCGTTCGATTTAAGTAAATCTACCATATATTTATTAAAACGCGGAAGATCTTTGCCTAAAATTTGAAAGAATTTAGCATCGACGTCGTTGATTACAGGAACGGTTTGACGCATCAACTCCAATCCTTGTTGGGTAAGATGAACCGTTTTAGCCCGGATATCGGTCACGTGTATTGTACGATGGATATATCCTTTTTTTTCCAATACTTTAAACATTTGTGATATCGTCATGGGGTCTATTTTGGTATGTCTTGCCAGTGTGGTTTGAGTTACTTGTCTGTCATGCAGGACAAACCAATAGATACTTGCCAATACAGCGTACTGCATATCTGAAAGGCCAAAATGCTTTTTCAGCTTTCTATCATGAGTCTCTGCCCATAATCTTGAAACTTGCAACATTAAAAAACCTGGATCTTTTTCGAGATTATCTATTGCAAATGGAGAATTACTATTGTCTACAATATCCACGATACTATTATTTTACTTTTTACTTATCGATTTTCTTTTTGCGATACAAAGGTAAAATAATAATATAAAAAAAACAAATAAAATATTGATCTATAATATAATAATAAATTATTTTATTATTTATTTTTCAATATTCTTCTTCATTGAAGAAAAAGTCTTCTTTGCTGGGGTAATCCGGCCAAATATCTTCAATACATTCGTATATTTCGCCTTCGTCTTCCATTTCCTGTAAATTTTCTACTACTTCCTGCGGAGCACCCGAACGCATGGCAAAATCAATTAATTCGTCTTTTGAAGCAGGCCAGGGGGCATCTTCCAATTTCGAGGCTAATTCCAAAGTCCAATACATAAATATGTGTTTGTTTAAATTTTTCGCAAAAGTATAAAATTCTATGTTATAAACAAGATTTATTCCATGGAATTTCGCTCATGTTAAGAATAAAATTTTGTTTTCGGGAAAACAAAAAGAAATAATCCGATAAACGATTGATATACTTTAATATAGTAGAATCCACTTCGACTTTGCCTTTCAGGCGGTAAATGCATCTTTCGGTTCGGCGACAAATGGTGCGGCATACATGCGCCCATGCATTGGAAGAGCATCCTCCCGGCAGGACGAATGTTTTCAACGGAGGGATAAGGGCGTCGATGTGATCCATTTCCTGTTCCAAAAGGTTGATTTCTTCAACAGCCAGGCAACTGAATTTTTCTTCGCTTTCTGTAGCTAAGCAGGCGCCGATGTTGAACAGGTTGTACTGAATGCGTAAGAGAAATTTCCGGTCGTCCCGATCGTCAATCGTATTCAGGAGGACGGCAATAAAAGCATTCAGTTCGTCGACCGAGCCGTAGGCCTCAATGCGAAGATGCGTTTTTGGCACCCTTTTTCCGCCGACCAATGAGGTGTAACCTTGGTCGCCGGTTCGTGTGTAAATTTTGCTTTTGCTTATCATTGAAATATACTTTATGATGTCGTTTCGGCAATCTGTCGTCGAAAAAGACTATACCCAGAACGTATAAATCTATCATGACGCGCGATTGCGGGTGTTGTTTCAACTCCTGCCAGATTTTTCTTATCTCTTTTTGCCGGCCAATGTTATCCAGTATCAGAATGCTGCGCTTTCCTATCAGGGGGCGACAGAGCCGGAGTAATTCTTCTCCTGTTATTGTTTCCGGCAATCGATTGATAAACAGTAAATCGGCTTCCGGAAGTTTCGCGCAAAGAGGGGGAATGTTTTCCCGATAATCACCTTCGATGTATTGAAGTTTATCCAAATGATGTATTTCGGCAAATGGTCGGATTCTTTGCGCTAATCCGTATCGTTCGTCCAATAGCCAACAATTGCATCGCGTGCGGGATGCCATACCTAAGTATAAACCCATTACGCCGGTCGAACTTCCTATTTCAATAACGTTCCGGCACTTGAAAAAGTTGACCATCCGGAACAATAATGCGCCATAAGCGGCCGATTGGGTTTCGCAGGCAGTAATACGGTTCAGCTCGTTGTCGTTTAACAATTGCCGGCGGAAGTTTTCGATTTCTTCAAAGGCATAATACGCGTGTTTTTCTCCTACTACATTGGTTATAAGTCTGTAAACGAATGGTGAATGTACTCCGAAACCTTTCCGGTAGCGGATTTTACGGTATAATTTTACCAAAACCGGTGCTTGGAGTGAGTTCATGTCTAAAGCAGTGAAAGGTTGTTATTTATTATTCGATTAACTTCAATTGGTATCCTTGTTCCAGTAGCCAGTCGATGGAGCGGGGCAGGGCGTAACGCGTCTTCTCCCCGCCTTTGAGCGAATCGTGGAAAACAATCACCGAACCGTTGCGCGTATATTTTTTTACGTTGTCGAATACCTGTTCGGGAGTCATCAAGCAACTGTAATCGCGGGTTACCACATCCCATAGAATAATGGTGTAATCGTTACGTAACTTAAAAAACTGGGGCAAGTGTATGTGTCCGTGGGGAGGACGGAACAGTTTGCTGTCAATCAGTTGGGCTGCTTCTTCCACATCTTTCAGGTAAGTTTTAGCGGTTACTTTCAATCCTTGAAGATGGTGGTAAGTGTGATTTCCGACACGATGCCCTCGTGCAAGGATTTCGTGATAGATTTCGGGGTATTTCCGAACATTATCGCCTACGCAGAAAAAGACAGCTTTGATTCCGTATTGGTCTAATAGATCCAATACCCAAGGAGTCATTTCGGGAATCGGTCCATCGTCGAAAGTCAGGAATGCAACTTTTTCGTCTTTGTTAAACCGCCAATGAGCGCCGGGAAACAGTGCCCGGTAGAGAAAGGGAGGTCGTTCTATCAACATAAGTTAACGGTTTAATCCTCCTTGCTGTGTTTCCTGCCGCCTTTGACCGGCGCCTGCAATCTGATAAAAGCGTTCGATATAGCTTGCAAATTCATCGGAATAGGCATTGAACAAATCGGTATTGTTTTCCGAAAAATAATGCATAATCTCTTGCATATAAATAATATCGCGTCTTATACTTTGAAAAACGGAAATGTATTGACGGGTATTCAGGCGATTGTACCAATGCAGGTTTTTCATCGAGATTTCCGCCAGTTGCCGGTATAAATCATTGGCTTTTTCCGTTGCTCCTATTTTATGATAGGCTTCCGCCAGGTCGCCCACTCCATAAAGATAGTCATAAGGAACATTGTAAGAAGGAATCACTTTTAAACAATGGTCGGCAACCTTTTCTGTCCTCACGCTATCGCCCTGCTCGGCCAGTGTTTTGGCCAAGCGGCCGAAGATTGTCCGGAACGTACCGGCCATCCGAATACTGTTTTCGTCCAGATACAGTCCCGGTTGTTCCAGATTGCCGTATTTGTATTTATTCATTACATTATCATATACAATATCCGGATCCATCGGTTGGTATTGTGCTACTTCGAACGGCAGGACGCGGTAAGCCACTCCGTCTTGCCGGAAATAACGCTCCAAACGCATATACATATCCGGTCCTACGGTAGTGGCGAAATAGATCGGACGTTTCCAGTCGGAATTGTTTTTCAGCATTTCGAGTATCATTATTTCGTGTTTGCCGAGGTAATTTTTTGCACGGGAGATCAAATCGCCGTTTTCGTTCCGTTGATCGCCCAAATCGACGAGCATGTAGGGCGGAATCCATGCACTGTTTTCCGGTTTGATTAAGCCGGCGGCCATTACAGCATCCGAATCGACCGGGATTTTGATGTTGTAGGTTGGGACATTATCCATCTCCTGACTGTACCCCGGCACCCGTTTGTCGCGTACGTTTTCCGATTTGATGCGGTTCAGTACTTCGCTTACCGGCATTTCGGTGTATTCGTTCAGCACATAAGCTGCTTCGTGTTTACCTTTCACATATTCGTATTTTTTCCATCGGATGGGAAGCGGTTCGGATTCATAGGCCTGACGCTTCATCTGGTCGATATACCAATCGGTTTGCAGGTAGCTCAGGTTGCAGACCCGCACATCCGTCCGGTAGTCTTCCACTTCCTGAGCGTACCAGAGCGGGAACGTATCGTTATCGCCGTTAGTAAAAATGATGGCGTTGGGTTCGCAGGTGGTCAGGTAATTCATACCGAAATCGCGGGCAACGTAACGGTTCGAGCGATCGTGGTCGTCCCATGTTTGCGATACCATTTGCAGGGGAATAAGCAAGCAAAGCGCAACGCCCAATGCCGCTGTCGCCGTATCCGGCAATTGTCGGATGCGTTGTAACCCTTTGATGACTCCGCCGACACCGATGCCAATCCAGATACAGAAGGCATAGAACGAACCGGCGTAAGCATAGTCCCGTTCGCGAGGCTGAAAAGGCGGCTGATTCAGGTACACCACAATAGCCAGGCCGGTCATAAAGAACAGCAGGAAAGTAACCCAAAACTGCTCGGTGCCCTTTTGTCCCGAATAGACCTGGAAGAAAATACCCACCAGTCCCAGCAACAGGGGCAGCATATAATACTTGTTATGGCCTTTGTTTTTTGCAATGCTGTCCGGCATATCGTCCTGCGGCCCTACGCGGTATTGGTCTAAAAAGGAAATTCCGGTAATCCAGTTTCCGTTCGATACCTCGCCGTTTCCCTGTATATCGTTTTGCCGTCCGGAAAAATTCCACATGAAATAACGCCAATACATGAAATTGACCTGATAATTGAAAAAATAGCGCAGGTTTTCGCCGAAAGTCGGCTTGACTACCCATTTTGAACCTTGCGGAGAAGATACCCGTACGCGACGACCCTTAAAATCCGACCATTCCTTGTATCCTTGTATATGATTGTCCATTTTGCTATACATGCGAGGAAACAGCATATTTAATTCATCTACGTAAACAAGACGTTTTTTCCTATCCGCTTCGTAGTAGCGGTCGGGTTCGGAAGGGTCGTGTTTGGCCACTTGTCCCCAAACAGGGCCTTCATCGACAGTAGCGGCTTCCCATACATTTCCTTTGGTTTCGTATTTAATTTCGGATACAAATGTTTGCCCGTAAAATAAAGGCGTTTCGCCGTACTGTTCCCGGCTCAGGTAATCGCGCAAGGTGAAAATATCTTCCGGCGAATTTTGATCCATTGGAGTATTGGCCGCTGAGCGAATCATAATCAGGGCATAAGACGAATAGCCGATGGTAATCACCAATAAACCAATCAGAATAGAGTTTAGCGCTACCGGATTGATTTTTTTAGATGCAAACAAATAGATTGTCAGGGCGATGATAATACAGATGCCCAATCCGATTCCGCTTCCCATGAAAGGGATGCCCAATAAGACGATAGCGAGGAGAAAGGCTGTTTTTGCCCGTTTCGGATTACGGGCGTCGCGCATGGTTTCCCAAATGCCCCATGCCAGTACGCCGAAGATCAGCGCCATATAGAATCCTACTCCGGAATTGTAAGGCAAATGAAATTGATTGACAAACAGCAGTTCAAACCAACCGGCGACTTCCACCAATCCTTGAATAAGGCCGTAAAGGATAGCTACCAGAATACCGAATGAAATGAGTAAAGCAATAGCAGCGCCTTTCCAGTTGGGATTTTTTGTTTTGCGGAAATAATATACGAGTACAATGGCGGGAATACAAAGTAGATTCAAGAGGTGTATCGCTACGGAAACGCCCATCAGGTAAGCGATGAGGATAAGCCAGCGGTTGGAATGTGGTTCGTCGGCTACATCCTCCCATTTAAGGATAAGCCAGAATACGACGGCAGTCATCAGAGAGGAAAAAGCATACACTTCGCCTTCAACGGCCGAGAACCAGAATGTATCGGAAAAAGCGTAGGCCAATGCGCCCACGGTTCCGGCTCCGAGAACAGCGATCATTTGGGCTAACGTCATTTCCTGCCGATCGCCGGTTGGGTTGTTTGCCGTTACGATTTTCCGCATCAGGTGCGTAATAGTCCAGAAAAGAAACAGAATAGTCAGTGCGCTGAAAATAGCGGAAAGTGCGTTCAGCATCCACGATACCTGCGAAGGTTCGGAAGCGAAATGCGAAGCCAAATTACCCATCAACATAAAAATAGGCGCCCCGGGCGGGTGGCCTACTTCCAGTTTATAAGCCGAAGCAATGAATTCGCCACAATCCCAAAAACTGGCTGTTGGCTCAATGGTAATCAAATATACGACTGCCGCAATGGCAAATACAACCCATCCGAGAATGTTGTTTGCCCATTGATATTTCTTCATATTGTATTTATTTATTTTTTCGATTTAGCATTCGAAGGCTTACTTTGAGGGGCAAAGATAGTAAAAAGAATTGGAAATTATAATAACCATATAATGTGGCGAACTTGTTGCAGTTTCTTTTTTTTGTATTACCTTTGCTGAAATATAATTTTCGTGAAATAGAAAATCGTTGATAATTAAACACTTATATTCTTTTGTGAAAAATATGAAGATAGAAAAGAAATTTTTATTTGTTGTTTTGTTTTTAATACTATTTATATTTTATTTTCCCATTGTTAATGCACAAGTTCCGATTACCAGTACGGCCGCCGATCCGATTTGGTACTATATTCAAGTGCAGGGCGAAAACGAACGCGCCGACCGCGTATTTACCGTCGTTGGCACGCAAGTCTACGGACGGGCGATATCTATGGCAAGCCCTTCCGAAATCGACAATCAATTGTGGCGCTTCGAGCAAAGCGGCGACAGTTATATCATCTTTAACAGAGCCACCGGCAAAAAACTGGATGTTACCTATAATTCATCCAAAAGCATCACGGTCGGCGCTTTGAGCGACCATCCCGTTACCCGATGGCAATGGAGTAAAAGCGGCGATTGGTACAATATCAAAGCAACCGTTGCGCCAACAGGAGGCGACGCTTCCAAGATTTACGCTCATCAAGCCAACAATTGGGATAATCGGAATTACGCCATCATGTTTGAAAATTCGGGCTATAACGGCACTCCCAATTCCCGCTTCCGATTTATTTTATACGAAGACTTCACGATTGAAATCAGCTTGGACGATCATCCCGTTTGGTATTTCATTACCAGCGCAAAACCGGAATACGTGGACAAAGGGATTACGGATGTCGTGGACGACAATATGTCGGAATCCTTCGCCCTGAGCAACATTGTGGCGAACAACGACAGGCAGTTGTGGAAAGCCGTACGGAAAAGCAATGTTTCGGGCGATAAACGTATCCACTTCATCAACAAAGCTACCGGAAATATCATTCAAACGCAATCGGTTTACAGTGAAGGTTATCGTTTTACGCAATCGACCGATCAACCGGAACAGAGCAACGGATGGCTTACGCGATACTTGGGCGGAAAGCAGTTTGAAATCTACGGCACGGAAAACGACGGCGTAACGCGCTATCTGAACGCTTCCAACAGGGGACAATCACAACCCGACTGGCTGTTGGACGAAAATACCAAAGACACCGGCTTCGCCTGGATACTGAAAAAGGCGGACGTCTTCTCTGCCATACACCCGCTGCCGACAGAACATTTGCGTATCTATTCCAGAGAGAAACAGATCATTGTCGAAGGAAGTAACGACTACGTTATCCGGAATTTGCAGGGAATAGAAATGAAACGAAACACCCGTTTGTCTACCGGTATCTACTTAGTTACAGTGAACAATCAAACATCTAAAATAGTTGTAAAATAAATGTCGATGAAAAAATTTATTTCCACCTTTCGCCTTTTGCTCTTCGCCTTTTGTCTTCCTGTATTGTGTACAAACACTTCTGCACAACAACAAAGGCTGTTCCTGTCGTCGGTGGCTCGTCAGGAAATGGTACCCATAACGCCTTTGGCTAATCCCGACCGGGGCTTTCACCTCGAATCCATTTATCAGGTGATGGACGAAGCCGGAGTGATACTCAACCCCTACGGCCGAGGTGCCGGACAGGGACAGGTAGGCGACGAAGCCTATCCCGACGGATTTATGGATACCCGCAACGCCGATTTCCAATCGCAGGGCGATTCTATCACGCTCACGCAGCTGTATATTTACCTGACTTCTTTTTGGGATAAAGATATAACGCAAGCAGGCTTGGATAATATACAAATCCTTTTTGACGGTTTACGGGCGCACAACGTAAAAGCCATCCTGCGTTTTGCCTACAGCCGCGACAACGGACGCATCGGAAATGGACACGGCGGAGAGAATCCCGGATATAACCGCACTATTGCTCATCTCAATCAATTAAAACCATTGATACAGGCTAATATGGATGTTATTTCAGTGGTGGAAGCCGGATTGATAGGCACTTGGGGCGAATGGACGCCCGGATATTCTACGGAAAATAACATTAGCATCGCCAAAACGCTGTTGGGTTATCTTCCCGATGGTTATGGGATGGTTGTGCGTTACAATCATATAAAGGATAATCTAAAATCGGTTTTAACTGCGGCGCAACTGACCCGCATCGGTTTTGCCAACGACTATTTCACAACCGGACTGAAAAACTGCGGAAGCAGCGATTATTGTATGAACGACGCCGGGTACAACCGCGTAAAAGACGAATCCTTTACTTTTTACATGCGGGGCGAAATTCCTTACAACGAAGGTCCGCCTTGGGGATTCGATATTCTGATGAACCCCGATACCGTATTGAAAGTCCTGAAAGACCATCATTATACGACCTTGGATATTACCCAGAATTTTGCCGATAACATTACGTATTGGAAAACGGTCAACATTTATCCCGAAAAATTGCAGAAAAACAATATCTTTTTCGACGAAGATTATTTCAAAAACGAAGCGGGCGAGATTGTGCTTCGTTCATTCTATCAGTTTGTCCGCGACCATTTGGGATACCGGCTCAATTTGCTGAACACGTCATCCGTGCGGGCGGAGAACGGCAATCTGACATACGACTTGAAACTGAACAACACCGGTTTCGCCACCGTACTGAATCCGAAAACCGTTTACTTAGTCTTAATCGACGAAGCCGGACAAATAGCGAAAGAAATCGAATTGACCGGCGTAAACCCGAAAGACTGGCAACCCTTTGCCAAAGGAAATCCCGTCGAACTACTGACACATACCATTGCCGGAACCGTTTCGCCCGCAGTCGCTCCCGGAACCTACAAAGTAGGGCTTTGGATTGCCGACAATCAGGAAACTGCTCACAACAAAGCCGCTTATGCGGTGAAGTTTGCGTTAGACAACGGCGTCGTTACCCACTGGACAAATGCCGAACAAACCCGAACAGTCAATATAATCGGAGAAATATGCCTGTAAATACACCCATTGCTTCTTCTACCCTGCCCAACGGCCTGCGGATGGTTTATCTGCCCTCTACCTCGGCAGTGTCTTACTGTGGACTGGCCATCCATGCCGGAACGCGCGATGAACCATCCGAGCAATCCGGTTTGGCACATTTTGTGGAACACATGTTATTTAAAGGTACGGCGAAACGGAAATCATGGCATATCCTCAACCGGATGGAAAGCGTGGGCGGCGAACTGAATGCCTACACCACGAAGGAAGAAACTTTCCTGTACACCATTTGCTTGGCCGGTGATACGGAACGCGCCATCGAACTGCTGTCGGATTTAGCCTTCCATTCGCAATTTCCCGAAACGGAAATCGATAGGGAAAGGGATGTGATACTGGATGAAATCCGTTCGTATGAAGACAACCCTTCCGAAGCCATCGCCGACGAGTTTGAAAACCTGCTGTTCGCGGGCAGCGAAATGGGACACCTGATTTTGGGAAACGAAACAAGCCTTCGGACCATTACTTCCGCTACTTGCCGCAGTTTTACCGGCACTTTTTATCATCCCGAAAACATGGTTTTCTTCTTTTACGGGAAAACGCCCTGGCCGGAAATCATTCGTTTAGCCGGAAAATATTTGGGCGAAATACCGAAAGGTGGGGTGCAGGGGATGCAGCGGAAAAGGATCGAACCGAAACCGGTGGAGCCGGAACAGAAGACGATAACGAAAGATTTACATCAATCGCATGTAATGGTCGGGAGTCGGGGGTATGGATTGCACGAGGACAAACGAATCGGTTTGTTTCTGCTAAACAATCTGTTGGGTGGTCCGGGAATGAACAGCCGTTTGAATATTTCATTGCGCGAAAAACGGGGACTGGTGTATACGGTCGATTCGATTACTACCTCTTATACCGATACCGGCGTTTTCAATATTTATTTCGGTTGCGACCGTGAATCGGTACAACAATGCCTCCGGTTAATGGATAAAGAGTTGCGAAAATTGCGTGATCAATCGTTGTCTTCTTTGCAATTAAATGCTTCGATCAAACAGTTGAAAGGACAAATGGGCATTTCAAACGACCATCGCGAGAATGTGGCGTTGGGACTGGGAAAAAGTTTTCTGCATTACAACAAATACAATACTTTACCGGAAATGTATGCCAAGCTGGACACCTTGACTCCTTCCCTGTTATTGGAAATAGCGAATGAGGTATTCGATGAAAAACAGTTGTTTCGATTGATTTTTGAGTAAAGCATAATCGTCGATCCGGCGATCAAGGCCGGTCAACACATCCGGTGCTTATAATCTTCATAAGTAAAACGGCGATAAACTTCCAGGCTATCATCGGCTTTCCAAAGATATACATCCGGATGAGAGATGCCGTTAAACATCGTAGTTTTGACGATGGTGTAATGAATCATATCTTCAAAAACAATTTTGTCGCCGGGTTGTAATTCGGTATCGAACGACCAATCGCCGATAAAATCGCCGCTCAGGCAAGAATTTCCACCCAAACGGTAAGTCGGTTTTCCGGTTACCGGTTCCTGATAGGCTCCACGTATTACCGGTTTGTAAGGCATTTCCAGACAGTCGGGCGCATGGCAGGTAAAAGAAATATCGAGAATGGCTGTTTGGATGCCTTTGTTGCGCACAATATCCACAACAGAAGCCACCAATACGCCGGTTTGCCAAACGAAAGCGGCGCCCGGTTCCAGGATAATTTCCAAGTTCGGGTATTTCTTTTGAAACGTTTGCAGTATACGAATCAGATGTTCTACATCGTAGTCGTTGTGGGTTATCAAGTGGCCGCCGCCCATATTCAGCCATTGTATTTGAGGGAGAAAGTCGCCGAATGTAGCTTCCACCCGTTCCAAAGTATGTTCCAAGGCATAGGAAGAAGATTCGCACAAAGTGTGGAAATGCAAGCCTTCGACGCCTTCCGGGAGCTGATCCTCCAATTCTTCCCGTACAATGCCCAATCGCGAGCCCGGAGCCGCCGGATTGTACAAATCGGTTGCGACTTCCGAATATTCGGGATTGATGCGTAAACCACAGGAAATCGGCGTCGGATGATGGAGCGTGTCCTTGTAAAATCGTCGGAATTGCGCTAAGGAATTAAAGGTAATGTGTGAACTGCAAGCCTTGATAACGGGAAAATCTTTTTCGGTATAAGCCGGCGAATAGGTATGGGCTTTGTTGCCCATTTCTTCCATCGCCAGTTGTGCTTCCCAAGGCGAACTGGCGGTAGAGTAATCGATGTATTCCTTGATGATGGGAAATGATTTCCAGAGGGCGAAAGCTTTGAATGCTAAAATAATATTTATCCCTGTACGCTCTTTCACCGACCGGATGAGAAAGAGATTCCGGCGAAGCAAGGCTTCGTCCAGCACATAAGCCGGCGAGGGTATTTGAGCGAAATCAATCATCAGTACGATTCTTTTTCATTGGGGAAATCGCGACTTTTCACATCCCGGATATACTGTTTCACCGCATCTTTAATAGTGGCATGCAAATCGGCGTACCGCCGCAGAAAACGCGGCGAAAATTCCCTGTTAATGCCGAGCATATCGTGCATTACCAGTACCTGTCCGTCTACGTAAGGGCCTGCGCCGATGCCGATAAGCGGAATGGATAGGGTTTCGGCTACCGTCTTGCCCAATTGCGCCGGTATTTTCTCCAGTACAATGCCGAAACATCCCAGCGCTTCCAGCAGTTTCGCATTTTCGACGAGCTTTTGCGCTTCCACTTCGTCCTGGGCGCGAACGGCGTAAGTGCCGAATTTGTTGATGGATTGAGGCGTCAGTCCCAAATGCCCCATCACCGGAATCCCGGCCGACAGGATCCGTTCGACGGATTCCCGGATTTCGGCGCCGCCTTCCATTTTCACGGCGTCGGCGCCCGTTTCCTTCATGATGCGGATGGCCGAACAAACCGCCTCTTTCGAATTGCCTTGATAGGAACCGAAAGGCAAATCGACCACCATCAGTGCGCGTTTGACGGCTTTCCGGACTCCCTGTGCATACCATATCATCTGGTCGAGCGTAACGGGCAACGTAGTGGTGTGTCCCGCCATCACATTGGCGGCCGAATCGCCCACCAAAACAACGTCCATCCCGGCCTGATCGATAATCGAAGCCATCGAGTAATCGTAGGCCGTGAGCATGGAAATTTTTTCGCCGCGCTGCTTCATTTCGAGCAGGCGTTGCGTCGTAACTTTGCGTATCCGTGTATCTTCTGAATAAGTTGACATAAACTGTTCTTCAATTAGGCTGCAAAGTTAAATAAATAATACTGAAAATTGGTTTTGATGAATAAAATTCGGTATAAATTTTACTGTAAATTAAAAAATAAGTATATTTGTCCCGGTAAAATCGTTATAAATTAGTAAAATGTGTAAAGTGTTTTACAATTATAGGCGTGATTTTCGCTTCTATACGAAGCATTATTTGAGAACTTCTCGAATAGTGTTGCCGGTTTTCCGTCATCCATTCCGTTTTTATTCAATAAGTTACATAAACACAGGCCGGATGCATTCCGAACGCCGCAGGCGTTCAATGTTTGTAACCTCCAGTGAAGCGAAGCGACTGGGGATTACTAATATTTATCTCCGGGATGGCAGAACGCAAATTACGCGAATTATGCCAATGCACGCCAATTTTTCTTTGTGTCTTTGCGTAATTCGCGTTCCAAAATAAAACAATATAAAAACAGAACAAAATGAAAAAGAAACAGTATGTATCCCCGAAAATCATCATCTACCGGATAGCAATGGAAGATGTGGTAGCCCAGACACAATATATGATCCGATTCGGCAACACAGGTATTGAAGCCGATGAGTGGATAGACAACACCGCCGAAGATGCCGGTAATGACATTGTACTAATCTTTTAAACAGAAAAACCGCATGAAAACAGAATTATCCATTAGACGGTATGCGGGTTACGCGGTAAGCGTTGTGTTGTTGTTGAGTGCAGTAATCTTTTTACTCGCATCGTGTGAAAAAGAATGGCCGGACGGCAAAAGAAGTTTGGGCAAACTGGTAGCGGTCAACTTTTCAGTAAAAGAAACGCCTTATAACGATGGCGGAAGCCTTCGCAGTGCATCCGGGACAATAGCGCCTGAAACGGTAGTAGTTCCCATCGAAGGCAACTGGTGTATGTATGCAACGTTGGAACCTGTTCCGGCAGATGCAACCCGCGCCAGTGGCGACGGCTTTATCGCCAATGCCCGATTGATGATAGCCGCCTACGAAGTATCAGGCGGAACAACGGCTACCACAGCCACCGCTTCCGCCCAATACCAGGTGAACAGCGATAAAAGTATTACACCAGTAGCGGATCCATTGGCCGTTCCGATAGGCGATTACAAATTTGTAGCTTATTCCTACAATAAGACGAATGCACTTCCGAGTTTCTCGGAAACAATAAGTAACATTGACCCTTCCACGAATGATTTGCTGTGGGGCGCAAGTGGTACGCCTTCCATTCGCATTAGCGGAAACGATGACAACAATGTAGATATTCTACTCCAACACCTCTTTTCACAGGTAACGGTTTCGGCTACCACGAACGCCACTTCCGGATACCCGAGTGGTGTACCACCGACTATCAACTCCGTGTCGGTAATAATAAAACCGAAACATAGGGTTAGTGTGAAAGTGCAGAATGGTACATTTACTGGGACTACTGTTGTTTCCGCTGGCCAAACTGTTACCAAAAATACGACGACAAGTACAGCTACGACATGGGTAAGTAAAGACACTACGGTTTACACGGGCGAAACCAATGCAACCAACCCCATTACCGTTACACTTACAAACTTAAGCCTAAGCGGAGTTAACACTTCTTACTTTCCTGTCTTAACCGCTAAATTTGCTATGGCTTTAGTGCCGAATGGTAAGTATGATTTGAAAATTCACTTCAAACAGGTTGAGTTTGCGGGGTCGAATATTTACTGGGTGACTACAACACCTGCTACACCCGGCACCCCCGGCGACGGTTATCTGACCTTCGATGAAGCGGGTAACAATGCGAATAACATGTATCAGGGGTTGTTGTTTCGTTGGGGTTCGCTGGTGGGTATTGCGGGGATGCTGACCCCTGCGAATGATGATGGTACCGGAAGTCTGGTGGATAAATTAGTTAGAGGTACCAAAGACGACCCGACTACCGGCACTCCAATTTACGTTCCCAAATACACAATTGACCAGGGCCGCCAGGGTTACATGCAAACGAATATGGCATCAATGAGTTCGAATGGTGGCGTCGACTATTGGACTACGTTTACAGGGATAGTAGCAAATACTGCTGCTCCTGTTACTGATATACCCTATTTTGACGGCAGCTATGCAACGTCTGTTCCATCCGGTCGTTCGACCACCTTTGTGAGTGATGCCGCCCAAAATACGCCTGCGATGTGGGAAAGTTTTCGCGGCGATATATGCCAATACATCAACAACGATTACCGGTTGCCGGTGTCTTATGAGTTTGGGTCTGTTAGTGGGAAAGCCAGTTATGGTACTGGAGGTACAACCTCGATTGGTTGGACTCGTTTGCCGGCTGACAATGCCACTGCCTTTCCCAGTAATGCTGCTGTTGGGAGTGCTGATGGGAAATCGGGTACTCCTACTATTTACGGCGTTACTCATTACAGTGGTGTTTCTTTCCCGGTTGCTGGGACCCGCTCCTTTGGTAATGATGCTCTCTGGAGATATCGAAATACCGGCGACTATTGGAGTAGTTCCGTTCACAGCACTCGGACAAACGCTTACGAGCTGGGAATAACAGGTATCGATGTGTATCCGGGACAATCCAACACCAGGGCGTTGCCATTCCCCATACGGTGTGTCAAAAAATAAAAAGAGGTATCTCAAAAATCCAATTTCCCTGTTAGGACGGGCATAGTGGAGCGAAGACCCGCCATTTCCCGGTGTTTGTTAAAAAAACACAACTTGAAATTCAAATGACAAAATTAAGGATGAAAAGGAAGGTGCATGGTTGACCCGTGCAACCTTGCGCCGGACCTGGGAACACGCGTTTGCCTCTACAATAAATAATCGCTATCTTTGTTTCCCAAAATAAAACACGACAGTCATGCGCATCATCGAAAATTATTCCTTGTTGAAACACAATACATTCCATCTGGATGTAAAAACCCGTTGGTTTGTAGAGTACGAGTCGGAAGCCGATTTGCAGCGATTGCTTGGCGACGAGTATTTCATGTCGCAGACTTTCCTGCACATCGGGCAGGGGAGTAACCTGTTGTTCCTGGGCAATTTTAACGGAGTGATTGTTCATTCCGGCATCCGGGGAATTGACATTTGGAAGGAAAACGATGGGCATGTCTGGCTGAAAGCCGGCGCTTCGGAAGACTGGGATGCCTTTGTAAGGTTTTGTGTCGAAAAAGGTTGGGGGGGTGTCGAAAATCTTTCCCTGATTCCGGGAGAAGTAGGGGCGAGCGCTTTTCAAAACATCGGCGCTTATGGTGTAGAGGCTTCGGATTGCATTGAGGAGGTGCATACGTATCATATTCCCACAGGGGAAAAACGGATTTTCACGAACGCAGAATGTAAGTATTCCTACCGGCACAGTTTTTTCAAGGAAGAGGCCAACTGCGGCTTGTATTTTATTACGCATGTTATTTACCGCTTATCCAAGCAACCGGAATATATCTTGGGTTACGGCAACGTAAAAAGCCGGTTGGAAGGCATGGAAATCAATTTACAAACGATTCGGGAGGCGATTATTTCCATCCGCAGGGAGAAACTGCCCGACCCGGCCGTGGAAGGCAATGCCGGCAGTTTTTTTATGAATCCGTATATCTGCATAGCGCATTACGGAGCATTGAAAAAACAGTATCCGGCGATGCCGCATTATCCGGTTGATGATAAAGTCGTCAAGATTCCGGCCGCCTGGCTGATTGAACAATGCGGATTGAAAGGAAAAACATTGGGCGGTGCGGCGGTCAGTACAAAGCAGCCGCTGGTGATAGTGAATCAAAATCATGCTACCGGGACGGATATTGCCCTGTTGGCGGAAGCTGTCCGCCGGTCGGTGCAGGAAAATTTCGGGATTGAGTTGCGGCCGGAGGTTTATTCGGTTGCTTGAAGCAAAGAAAGGAATAGGAACCTGTCCGTCCGGCCTGCTTGCCTCTGTCAGATGAAAATAGCTCCCAGCCCTCGTTGGGACTTTCGGAAACACTCGCTTGCGGCAGACGGAAGCGAGTGTTTGGGAATCTACCGAGGGGAAATCGACCTGTGTCGCGTATACCCGTATCTATTCGCCCTTCTTTCCCCGTTTCTGCATAGCAGAAAGGAAATAACTTAAACTCGCCGTTCCATCCATCGTAGGCTCGTTGGAAGAATAATCGCCCGGATCGTCGTGATATACCGCCGCCCCGAACTGGAAGGGGGCGTAGCTGTCTTCGTATTGCAGATGGATGCCCAGGAGCGATTCGTAAATGTGTTTGTAGATCGGGCCGTCGATTAAGCCGCCGGCAGGCACTTCGTGTAGCATTTCCGAAATATACGAATGGGGGCGACTGGGAAAATCGCCGTGCGAAGGATAGCCGCAAATCATGGACGTTCCCCAAGGGTTGCAGCCCAGGAGCCAGTCGCGCAGGGCGGCTTCCATTTCGAGGAAAGCGCCGTCGCCCGATACTTCGTGGTAGAGCATGGCCTGGGTGAGCGCTCCCACCGTCAGGTTGTTCGAGCACCAGATAAAGGGGATGCCGTTCAGGAAAGGATCGCCGGTTTCGTCCGCCCGTTTTTTAATCACCGCCAAGCCTCGCTTCATAAAGTCTTTGTATTTGGCGCTAATCGCCGGATCGGTCGACTGGGCTAAATAATAATGTCCAAGGTTGACAAAAGGATAAAACTGATAGTGGCGGGCGCGTCCGAGTTCCATCCAGGGTGTTATTTCTTCGAGTTGTCCCCAGTAATCGGCTTTTTTCAGCCAGAAGGCCGATGGAGTCAGGCTGTATTGAGTGGCAGCGGCTAATTCCACATCATCTACCCAGTTATCTTCTTCATAAAAATAGGGCGAAACCGTGCAGGCCGTCTGGTTGTTTCCCGGAAGGGCTTCGGCGTATTCGTACGCGGGCGAGGTCTTTGCTTGCAAAACCTGTGCAAAGGCCGGGTCTATCTCTTTAAAAACAGCAGCGCCCAAGGCAAAATCGGATGCGTATTTGGCCGCCGAAGACGATACGCCGGTGGAGCGGTTTTTATGCTGTCGTAATCCTTGGGGAGCGCCGGTAATGGGATAGACCGGACGTCCCAATCCCGGGCCGTAACCGTAATCGACCTGGTCGCGCGCCGGGTTGCGGAAATTGGCATGGTCGCGGTCGTCGGCTATTTGATTAAACATCAATCCCGAATCGGGATTCATGCGAATCATCCAATCCAAACCCCAGCGGGCCTGATCCAGGATGTCGGGGATGTTGTTGGCGCCCGCGCGTCCCAGGGCGTCGTAGCGGTCTTTATAAATGGCTGTATCCGGCGTTTGCTGCCAGGCGAAAAGCATCTGGAAAACCGCATTGGCCGAAGTGGTGAGGTATTGCAGGTAATCGGAGGCATCGTGCCAGCCGCCGCGCACGTCAATTTTCTGACCGGTCAGCGTGGGATGATCCACAATATACCCGTCGTGCTGGTGGCATACGGTGTCGAGATAGGGGTTGTAGCCGCATTGCTGCTGGCGCATGTAATTCAGGATGAAGTCGGCAGCGCCATCATACACGTCCGGGCCGACGACGAAAACGGGCGATTGTGCCCCGTTGCATTCGATATAATAGTTCCCGCTGGTTTTCAAGGCGGAAAAGTTGAGGCGCAAGGCCTGTTTCATTCCCCAGCGTCCGGCATTGGCGGCAAGCCCTTCGCCTTTGAATACGATGCTGTTGGTTGTTGCTTCTTTCACCCGGAACGCTGTGCCTTTACCGGAGTTTTCGGAAATAAAAACAGCCACTTTGACGTCTTGGGGCAAATATCCGACCTGATTGATCCGTATCCAGGAGTTGTTTTGTCCCGAAACGGACAGCGAACAGACAATCATGAAGAGTAATACACTTGTTTTTTTCATGGTACTATACATTTTAATAAATACTCTGAGTTAGCAAATCGCTCATCAATTGAGCTATTTTATCCGTAACGGCTTCGACGTAGCGTTTGCCCTTTTCGGCCGTTGCTTTGCGGGGGTCGCCGACGCCGGTATCGTTTGTTGTCCGGTCCCACCGGCGAGGAATCCAGCCCACCTTGTTGTTTAAGCCGTCGATATTGAAGGGCGTGGAAGCGCCGTCGCCGGCCTGTTCCATCCGAACCAGTTCGGGGTGATAATGCAGCATGACCGATGTTTCCATCTCGCCGGCATGGTCGTCGAAGTTTTCGAAGTAAGCCTTTTGCGGTTCGATGGCAAACCAGTCGACGGAAACGATGGTCATGGCGGGATAGTCGAACGTCAGGTCGCGTATCATGGGTTTGAAGCTGTTTCCTCCGTGTCCGTTTACCAGAATCAGCAGACGGATGCCTTGCATTTGAAGCGAATCGACAATATCGGTCAGCACCATCCGTTGGGTTTCGTAGCGTGCATGAATGCAAAACGGCAATTCTTTCTGACCCGGGTTTTGCGCTCCGAGGGGAATCGGGGGGAATATCATCCCCCGGACTCCATAGCGGGCTTGCGCTTTGGCGACCGAATCGACCGCAATATCGTGCGCAATATATCCGTCGGTGAGATACGGCAAATGATAATTGTGCGGCTCCGTAGCGCCCCAGGGCAAGACGGCGAACGAATAGCCGCCCGCTTTTACATCGCCCCAGGTAGCTACCTGCAAATCGATGGGTTTATTGTCGTTGTGCGCTTTCATGTTCTTCAAACCGTAGCTACGCGGCGTTTGTATTCGGCCAAACAGGCATCTAAGCGTTCGTGAGCAGTCGTATCGCCGGGTACGTTGTGCGAAGGATGGATGTAGAGTTTCACTCCCCGGTCGGCCAAAATTTCGGCGCAGGTAGTAATGGTCATCCAGACCAAAGTAACGAACGATAAGGTAGATACCGGTCCGATTTTGTCCTGATGGTTTTTTAATACTACCGAAGCATCGACCACGGGAACGCAGGAATCGACTACGATATCCGCTATTTCGAAGATGGTTTTACCGCTCGGATGACGGGTGGTTTTGCCTTTGGCTTCGGCGGCCGAACCGTACACGATGACTTTCATTCCCAGTTCTTTTGCTTTCAGTGCTACGTCGATATTTACATTGTTGATGCCGGTGTGCGAGAAAATCCAGATACAGTCTTCTTTTTCAAAGTGATAGTTTTTCATGATGGCGTTTCCGTAACCTTCTGCCCGTTCGAGGAACAAAAACTGGTGGATACCCATTTGCCCGGTAATGCCGGTGAAGAACGTCATCGGAAGTTCCACGATGGGATGAAAGCCGACGAATCCGCCGATACGGGGATACATTTCTTCTACGGGAATCGTGGCATGACCGCAACCAAAGGTATGTACCCAATGATTTTTTTCGATGCTATCCGCCATTGCTGTTGCGGCCGCCCGGATGTTTTCCAACTGTGTTTCTTCGATTTTCTGCATAATGCCACGGGCATTTGCCAACCACTCTAATGCTAACATTTTTTGAATCTTTTAATTGATAAATTATTAATTGTAATTGTATTATTTTTTAAGTTTCCGTTTGGCCAGCGGCAACAGAACCAGCATCATCCCGACGGCGAAAGCCAATGCGATGGGAAAATAATCGAACTGCGATTTATCGAACAACAGTCCGATGCCTTTATTAAAAGTGAACTGGCCGCACAATCCGATAAAAATGGCAATGGAAAACACCGTCCCCGACAATTCTTTGAACGCGCCGCCGAGGTAATTGAACACTACAGGATAGGTTGCGCCTACGCCAAAGCCAATGAACGCAGTAGCCGCATAGACATATCCTATGGAAGGAGCAAAATACAGGAGCGCTACACCGGCCAAAGCCACACACAGATAGAGGTAAAGCGTTGTGCTGCCACCCCATTTTTTTATCAGATAGCCCATAGGCAAACGTCCGGTGAGCATTCCGATCGTGAACCAGGTCAGGGAAAGGGTTGCTGCACCGGCAGTCGTATGGTGTGTGTTCTCTAAAAACCGGATGGTGAAATTGCCGGTAATGCCTTCAAACCCACTTTGGAAAAACAGCAGGAAAGCAAACAGAATCAAAGCCGGATATTTCAGTAAGCCCAGGGTTTTTGAAACAGATACCGTATTATTCGGTTTCGGCTGAGGGAAGCGTATCCCTATAAAAAAGACGATAACCACCACCATGAGCGCCGATATAATATTGAGCGGCAAAGTGTAGTTGTCTTTGATGAAATAATTCAATAACGTCCACAGCAGTGCGCCGATACAGTAGAAAGCGCCGAGCACGCTCAATCGTCCGCCGCGCGTCTGGTCGTCGTAAATTTCCGCCACCAAAGCATTGGTTTCGCCGTTGAGAATACCGCCGCCGATGCCCAACATCAACATGGATAGATGCAAAAGCGGCATAGCCGTTAGACAAGCCAGACCCTGAATCCCGCATAAAGTCAACAGAGAACCTGCAATCAGTAATCCTTTATAACCGAATTTGTCCACTACCGGGCCAAAGATAAGCGTACCGATAATAATCCCGATAGACAAAGTAGCCGGTAAGGCGTTAGCGCCTTCACCCAAATGCGAGAGAACAGGCCCCAGGGCCAACATCGCCACCCCAAAGAAAGCCAATCCCGCACAACCGGCTATAAAAACCAAGGTTTTATTATACTCGTTATTCATATTATATCTGTTTTTATTCCACACTCATTAAAGCCAAACGTCCCGCACCGTACAATCCGGCATCGCCGCTCAACTGCGAAACTTCAAAGCGTACTTGCTTTATGGCAATCGGTTGCGCCCAGCGGCAGGCTTCTTCGTAGATGCGATCGAGCAGTTGCGCTGCCGGTCCGAACACTCCTCCACCCCAAACAATCATTTCGGGATTAAACAGGCTCACCATATTGGCCGCTGCCATTCCCCACAATTGAATAGCCCGTTCGATCACACGCACCGCCAACGGATCGCTCTTTGCCCAGGCATCGAATACTTCGTGAGCCGTTATCTTCTCGACCGGATACTCTCGGAGAATACTCTTATCTAATAAGGAGTCGTCTTTCAACAGGCGTTGAGCGCAACGGGCAATGCCGTTTCCCGACGCATGGCTTTCAAAACAACCGTATTGCACATAATCTTCTTCATATAGAGTATCTAAGGCCAACCAACCCGCTGCACCGGAAATACCGGCATGACCTTCCAATATCCGTCCATTCGCTAAAATTCCGATACCAATACCGGTGCCAACCGCGATAAAAAGAGCATCCTGAGCGCCTTTGGCCGCGCCTTTCCATGTTTCCCCTAAAATATAGCAACTGCGGTCGCCGGCAATCTCTACCCAAACAGACGGATCAGTCAATACATTTTCGACCTCTTCCTGCAACGGATAACTTTCCCAACCGGGAATATTCGGCGCCCACACACGGCCGGTTTTCGTATCGCTGATGCCCGGAACACAAATTCCAATAGCCTGTACATTACAGGCAGCGGTGGTTTGCAACAGTTCGCGAATGGTATGGATAACCAACCGCCCCACTTCGGCGCCTTTTCTGTTTTCCAGCAAATGCGCCGTCTGATGCAGCAGGTTTCCTTCGTTGTCGAAAACCGCCCCGTTGATTTTTGTTCCTCCTAAATCGATTCCTATAACCGCCATATTGTTTCTTAGTAGATTCATTCAAACAATTAACAGTGCAAAAATAATAATAATTAGGATACAAAAAGGATCTAAGATATATGTTAACATAAATTAATTGTTATTGCCGTTTTTTATTATTAGTAAAATACCGATTACAATACACACAAAGCTAATTTATATGCTTGTCAAATTGTTTTAATTGTGAAAATACAAATATAATAGTTAATTTATATTAAACACGCATAAAATACCAATATAATAACATATATTTGCACCTAATAAAATTAATTAAATGTTAAATTGCATTTACCATGAACAAGAATCACAAAAAGAAGCAATTGTTGTTTAGCAAGTTACTGACAGCAATTTTGGGAATGTGTTTTTTCACCGGAGGAGGATATTCGGCAACAGCCGGTTCTTACAACAACGAAAACACAATCGCAGCATCCGTTCAACAACAAGCGATCGTTTCCAACGGTACAGTTGTTGACGCACAGAATGAGCCGGTTATCGGCGCTACAGTTATGGAAAAGGGAACATCCAACGGTACGGCTACCGATAGGGATGGGAAATTTTCTTTGCATGTTCAACCGAACGCTACCTTAGTCATTATCTACTTGGGTTTCCAAACACAGGAAGTAAAAGCCGGTAAAGATTTACGGATTGTTTTCGCTGAAGACAATCAGGCTTTGGAAGAAGTGGTCGTCATCGGCTACGGCGTTCAGAAAAAGAAATTGGTTACCGGAGCTACGGTGCAGGTAAAAGGGGAAGACATTGCCCGATTGAATACGCCCACCATACTGGGAGCGTTGCAAAGTCAGGCGCCGGGAGTTGAAATTACACAAACGAGCGGTTTCATCGGCGACGGTTTCAAAGTCAACATCCGCGGTTTGGGTACCAATGGAACCAATACGCCGCTCTATGTGGTGGATGGAGTGCCTAATGCCAGCATTGACGGCATCAGCCCCAACGACATTGAAAGTATCGATGTTTTGAAAGATGCTGCCACGGCTGCAATTTATGGGGTACAGGCGGCCAACGGTGTTATTCTCATTACGACTAAAAAAGGGAAGTCGGGCAAGTACGAAGTAACTTACGACGGCTACTATGGCGTACAAAATCTCTACAAGATTCCAACGATTCTCAATGCCGGGGAGTACATGGCTATCCAAGACGAATCTCAGATTATCAATGGGTTGCCGGCCTTTAATTGGGCTAACTTTCTTCCAAGAGCCGATTTGGAAGCTATTCAAAAAGGCACTTGGACAGGCACCAACTGGTTGAAAGAAGTTATGAATAAAAATGCACCGACGCAAAGCCATTCGCTAAGCATTACCAGCGGAACGGAACGCACGAATACAGCTATGGGCGTAACCTATTTGAGTCAGGATGCAACCATGGGCGTGCCGAGCGCCATGCCTAATCTTCAAAAGGTAAACTTCCGCCTGAATACCGAACAGGTGGTTTACAAACGCTATGATTGGGATTTGTTCAAAGTGGGCGAAACCATGAATTATCGTTATCAAATAATGCACGGAACGGTGCCGCGCGACGATATTTACTGGAACTCTGTTCACAATATGCTAATTATGAGTCCACTGATGCATCCGTACAATGCGAGTGGCGAATATTATATCCTTGCCGACCAGCAGGCAGACGGTTACAATTGGGATGTATCGAACAGCGCAAACAAAAATCCGATAGCCTATATGGATTATACCGGCAATCAGAATATCAGTAAATCTTACGGGCTACAAGCATCTGTTTTTGCCGAACTGCAACCGATTAAGAATCTGAAATTCCGTTCGCAATTCGGTTACACTTTCGGCGCATCTTCTTACCGTGCCTATACGCCCGCTTACAAACCATTGTCTTCGACGGTATTGGGAGGAATCGACCGGGTTACACAATCGCAAAGCATAGGACACTCGTGGTCTTTGGACAACACGCTGAATTATCTATTCGACCTTGCAGGCGGACATAATTTCGACGTATTGCTCGGTCAAAGCATTTACAAATCGGGTTACGGCGAAAGTGTCAGCGGATCAAATACCGAATCTTCTTTTACGGACTTTGATCATGCCTGGTTGAGCAATGTACCCGGAAAAACCGTAGCATCATTAACCGGCAGTCCCTACGGCGAAAGCGCCTTATCCTCATTCTTCGGCAGAGTAAATTACAACTATCAGGAAAAATACCTGGCAAGCCTGATCATGCGCGCCGATGGTTCTTCGGTTTTTGCACGCGGTAATCGCTGGGGCTATTTTCCATCCGCATCTGCCGGTTGGGTAATCAGTAATGAAGATTTCTGGCAAGAGAGTGTAAAGGGTGTCGACTTCCTGAAATTACGCCTTTCGTACGGGCAAAACGGGAATAGCAGGGTAACCGGCAATCAACATCTGGCACTGATAACAACAAGCGGCACATTCGGTTATCCTTTCGGCAATTCGATGGGCGACCCCGCTGTCGCTGCCTATCCTATGCGTTTGATCAACCCCGACTTGAAATGGGAAACACAAACTATGATCAACTTGGGTATTGATACGCGTTTCCTGCACAACCGTTTCAGTTGGGAATTTGATGCTTATCAACGTAAAACCGTGGATTGGTTAGTGCTTCCGCCCATTCCCGTCTATTTGGGATCAGGCGCTGCTTATGCCAATGGCGGCGATGTAAAAAATACCGGCTTTGAATCCATCTTCCGTTGGAACGACCATGCAGGAAAAGACTTTGTTTACGGCGCCAACCTGTCGATAGGTTTCAATAAAAACGAAGTAACCAAAATTGCCAACGAAAACGGATACATCAACGGATCGCCGGGTATTCTGTGGGGAACAGCGCCCGAAAGCTACCGTATGGAAGTAGGCAAACCGCTGGGCTTCTTCTACGGTTACAAAACGGCAGGCGTTTTCCAAAATCAGGCTGAAATCGACAATTATCAAGGCCCCAAACTGGGCAATCCCGAACCGGGCGATCTGATTTGGGTAGACAGCGACGAAAACGGCACTATTGACGAAAACGATCGCACCATGATCGGTAATCCGCATCCCGATATGACTCTGGGCTTCTCGTTCAACGTTGGCTACAAAGGATTCGATCTGTCGGTTACCACTTACGGCGCTTTCGGTCATCAGATTATGAAGTGCTACCGCGACTTTGTGTCGTCGCCGCTTAATAACTACACAACCGACGTATTCAAGCGCTGGCACGGCGAAGGCACTTCCAATCGCCTTCCGAAACTGGCCAGTTCGTCGAGTACCAATTACAGTTACATATCCGACATTTATGTAGAAGATGGCGATTATCTGAAAATCAAAAACATAACACTGGGGTATGATTTTGTACGACTGTTCCCGAAACTTCCGGTCAAACAACTGAAAGTGTATGTAACAGCGCAAAACCTGTTTACTTTTACAGGCTATTCGGGTATGGATCCCGAAATCGGTTACAGCGCCGGTGAAACCTGGACAAAAGGAATTGACCTCGGATTTTATCCCAGCGCTCGAACGTATATGGTAGGAGCGAGTATTAAATTTTAAGAATAAGCAATCATGAAAAAGATAGGAATATTATTATTTACAATAGCATTTTTGGTCAGTTGCGACGATTTTCTGGATACGAAAACACTAACGACCAAGTCGAGCGACAATTATCCGTCGACCTTGCAGGAAGCCAACGAAATGCTCACCGGAGTATATGCAAAAATGCTCTTTGAAAGCCCCGAAACTTCTTCACAGTTTTTCCTTGCCCTGCTGGCAAGCGACGAAGGACTGGGTGGTAACCTGTCCGGTTCCGACAACTGCGCAATGAATTTTCTACGATACAGAAACCCCGATTTCTTCCTTGGCGCTATGGATGGCACGTATTGGAATCCCGGTATCTGGCAACGCTGTTATCAACTGATTTTCCGTGCCAACAGCGCTTTGCTGGCGTTTGAAAACTTCAAAGACTGGCCCAGCGAAGCAGAGAAAAGCCGCCACATAGGCGAAGTGTATTTTCTGCGGGCGTATGCCTACAACGAATTGGCACAGATATTTGGCGGCGTACCACTGCGCGTGCGCACAGACATGGAAAAACTATCCCGCGCATCGGTAGACGACGTTTACGAACAAATTGCTTCCGACCTGAAGAACGCCATCGAACAGATGCCCGACAGAGCCTATATGGGCAATGACCCGCTGGCAGGACATGCCACCAAATATGCCGCTGAGGCCATGATGGCGCGCGTGTTCCTGTTTTACACAGGCCGTTACGCGAAAACAGAATTACCGGGAGGCATTACCAAGCAGCAAGTAATTGCATGGATCGACGATTGCGTGAACAACTCAGGGCACCAGTTAGCAAGCGACCAACGCAACCTCTGGGCCTACTCCAACGATGTTACCAATTACAACAGCGAAACATACAGCTACAAATACGCAGTAAACAACGGTTTACACTGGGAAGGCTTAAATGCGTCGGAAACCGTATTTGCCAACAAGCACAAATTGCAAGGCAACGGGTGGGACAATACTATGTACAGCAACACCTGCATAACCTATTTCTCGCCATCGCACGACAATTCGACCTTTGCCGAACGCTATCCTTTCGGGCAGGGCTGGGGAGCCGGACCGGTTTCGCCCGCCTTTGTCAACGAATGGCAAACATGGTCGGCTACGCAAACCTATATCGGTGGCCTGACCGAAGACCCGCGACTGACCGGCTCCGTCTGGTCGTACAAGGCATTAGACCCCAACAACGGCAGCGTACTGATTGGCGACCGCAAACTAAATGCCGACGAACCGGATTACACCGTAGCCAAACGCTACTACGAACAAACCGGATATCACCAAAAGAAATACATCGCCATCAATTCGTATTACGACAGCGGTTTCAAACCGTTCGGCCCGCAGATGTTTCCCGATGTTTCGGTGCCCTCGCCATCTCAAACCATCCATCAGATTCCCGACTTGATACTGATCCGTTTTGCCGATGTATTACTGATGCAATCCGAACTGAAAGAAGACGCTACCGGCCTCAACCGCGTACGCGCCCGCTCGCACTTAGCTCCGGTGGCCTATTCGCTCGACGCTATCAAAAACGAACGGCGCTACGAACTGGCTTTCGAAGCCATACGATGGTTCGATTTGCTCCGCTGGTCGGGTCCCTCGCTCGAAGAAGCAGGCAATGCACTGAACAAACAAAACGGCTTTACCGTAATCAATGCCGCCGTCGTTACGCCCATGGTGCAATACGACTACAAAGCCCGCTTGAAAGAAACACAAGGTTATTGGTACATCCCCCAATCGGAAATCGACCGTTCCAACGGTGGTATCGAACAAAACCCGGGTTGGGGATCCTATGCACTGTTTAAAGACTGGAATAATTTGTAACAACTAAACATATTCTATTATAATGAAAACGAAATTATTTATTATCACCATAGCGCTCACAATGCTCGGTATGGCCTGCGACCCCATCGAAGACACCAGCCTGCGCAACGAATTTGCAAAGACCGGCACACCCGTTACAAGCGCCGAACTCACAAAAGCGCTTTCGGTTACACAACCCATTCCCAACTCGGACGACAAAGTGGAAGGCGACCAGTACGTAGTAATCAACAACGCCCGCAAAGACATCGCAGGCACATGGTTTGTCAATACGCCTACCGGCATCAAACAATATCATACCGATTACGATACAATTGTTTACGCTGCCAACGGCACGTACGATATTTACTTCGTAGGATTGTCCGAAAAACAAGCCGTCAGATCCGAAACGTTTACAATTAGCGTTACCAACTGTTTCGACGAGTACATGACCTTCCTCTCCGGAGCGAAAGACAAAGCCGACAAAACAGCCAAGAAAACATGGAAGCTGCTCAATCACCCGCTGGCATTCTACAACGGCATGTACGGCGCTTGGAAGTACTACGACATGACGCCCGGACAAAGCAATTACCAGGGAGGAGGCAGCGTACTGACAGCCGACGATTTCGGAAAATACATGGTCTTCGAAATCGCCGACAGCAAGCTAACCATCTACGACAAAAACAACGCCGTCCTCAACACCGGCGGCTGGGGATTCAGTCATGACGACCGGGGCGAACAGATAGCAGGCGAAGTAATCGCCTCCGTTCCCCTTATCGCCACCGAAAAGCGCTGGCAGAACTTCGCAGGCACAAGCACACCGTATTACATCCTGAGCATCGACAGCAACACAATGATCCTCTGTCTGCCGGGCACATACAACCGCACCGGCGAAGACTGGGATTACGATGCAAGCTACTATTTCTTCGTAACAGAAGAATAAACAATGTCTATTTAGCGCCGGCATGCCTCTATCGCCGGCGCTATTTATTCAATAACTAATATTATCCATGTGAATAATGAAAACATTCCAAAAATTTTCACTACTAGTCGCAGTTGCGTTCGGCTTCTTTGCCTGCGGCGAAGACAACTACATTCCCGGCCAAGGCAGCGGAGGCAACGGCAACAGCAACCTGCCCGAAAAAGTAGAAGGACGCGTAGTAGGCGCATACGTAACCTATTACGGCACCTCCATCCCCGACCCCGCTTACTTTACCCATCTTTTCTATTCCTTTGCCGAATTGTATATCGATGCCAACGGCGCCTACAAAGGCTTCAAAGTACAAGGCAGCGAAGCCCGATTTGAACAGATAGCCTCGCTGAAGAAAAGCTATCCCGATCTGAAAATTTGTATCTCATTCACCAACACGGTATCTAATTCCGACAATGCACCCAACGGCGGCTTCTCGCTCTTAGCCAAGTCCGACACCTACCGTAAAACGTTTGCCAACGACTGCCGGACGTTTTTACAGAAATGGAACCTCGACGGCGTCGACCTGGACTGGGAATTTCCCGGACTCACCTGGCAAGCCGGCGGCACCTTCGACTTGGCAGTAGACGTAGCCAACCACGTACTGCTGATGAAAGAATTGCGCGCCACACTCGGTAGCCGCTACTCGCTCACCTACGCCGGTTACTGCAAAGGAAAAGAAACCGTTAACGGAGGCTCCCGTTACATCGATATCGCCGCAGTAGCGCCCTACGTCGACTTTGTCAACATCATGACTTACGATATGGACGAAGCGCCCCGCCATCAATCGGCCTTGCAGTCGGCATCGGCCTACCAGGATTGCGAGCGTGCGGTGAAAGTGTACTTAGACGCCGGCATGCCGGCCAATAAACTCGTACTCGGCATTCCGTTCTACGGGCGGCGCTCGTTTTCCACCTCGCCCATGTCCATCAATTACAAAGACATCGTCAAACTCAATCCCCAATCCTACAAGATCGATAATTGGGACGAAGCCGCTTCGGTGCCCTACGTTACTTTCAACGGACAGTATTATTGCGGTTACGACAATGCCAAGAGTATCGCCCGCAAAGGCGAATGGCTGCTGGCCAAAGACATGAAAGGTATGATGTACTGGGATTACGACGGCGACGACCCCGCGGGAACGCTCCGGGCTGCGGTTTGGGAGGCTACGATGAAGAAATAACAACGTATGATGATTGGGGCTTTCCCAAGCTCTCGTTAGAGAGCCAACCTAACTAAAGAATTTGGGTACAAAATTGGTCCGTTGGGTCATCTTCCTTATGGGGAAGAAGAACCCAACGAATTTTTTATATCCTTCATTTGTCCTTCCAGAACAAACATACAATTAAAAAGAGATGAAAAGGAAAGAAGAAAGTATGTCCATAGGACGTTATACAGGGTATTTCGTGTTGGTTCTGCTGTTGTTGTGCGGAATGGTATTCCTGTTCACGTCCTGTGATAATGAAGCTATTCCTGAAAAAGGGAAGAAAGGCGGGAAACCGATATGGGTTTCGGTTCGTATAGCGGGGATAGCGGAGGGTGGAACGGAAGAGATTACCCGATCGTCCGGTATGCCGGAGGAGGTGGTAACGAAAACGGTTTCCATCAGCGACGGGATGTTGCTGAAAATGCGTTTGGAAGTGGATCCGGCTTCCCACCGTTGGTGTGAGATTCCCACCTCGCGTCCTGACAGAATAAAGGACAAAAAAATAGCCTAATTATCAATAAATTAGGCTGCTTTTGTTGTCCTGCCAGGATTCGAACCCAGACAAGCGGAACCAGAATCCGATGTGCTACCGTTACACCACAGGACATTGATTTCGGCCTGCAAAGATACAAAGTTTTACTAAAAAACAAAG
>JAISYG010000062.1 GCA_031270075.1 Dysgonamonadaceae bacterium | reverse complement strand
ACCCAAAGGTAGATATTGGATATCACCGAGCCGAAGTGGGCGATAATCTCTTTTCCCTGCCAGCCGGCAGGAACGGTTATTTCGCGCCGGTACGAGCCGACGTTATTGTTGACATCCGGCACCACCGGCGGGTTGTTCTCATACCACCCGCTCCATGCGTAGCCTATGTTTACATAAATAGGCGCCCCGTAGCCGTTCAGTTGCCATACGGCAGGCACTTGCAGGTTGTCCCATCCTTTGTCGTTAAAATCCGTTTGCCAGAAGTCCGTGGGGCGGTCGGCAGCGTTTTTTACCCAAAAGAATTTCCATGTGCCGTTGAGCGTCATAAAATTTGCCGACTGCTCTTTCTCTTTTCCGGCAGCTTCTTCCGATTCGCAGGCAAAAAAGCCGGCGTGCATCGGAGCGCGGTTTACGGCGTTGAGTTCAGGGTTTTGCCATTCGGCAAAAGGTTGTGCAGCGACAGTTTGCACCAGTATCAGGGCAATACTTAATAAACTGATTTTTGTTGTCATAGAAGTTTTTTTAAAAATATTATTATTGAAAAAGACGGGTGTGTATTTTATTGTTTTTGTTATTAGTTTGACAAAAGTACATATAATTTTTAATTTTAATGGTATGATACGGGAAAAAAGCACATACGGGAAAAACAACCCTCCATTCGTAATTTGTAATTTGTAATTCATGGTTGATAACTTTGTGCGTATCTTTTGCAAATAAATTATGGTAGTTTGCCTTTTAATGTTTAACTTTGCGGCGTTAAATTTTATTCATTAACCAACTATAGAATTATGGCATCAAAAATTTCAAGAAGAAAATTTCTGAAGACAAGCGCTACCGCCGCTTTAGGCGTAGCTGTGGCGCCGACAATTGTACCCAACATTGTTATGGGTAAAAGTTTTGGACACGTAGCTCCGAGTGACAGGCTCAACATCCTGGGTGTTGGAGTTGGCGGACGGGGGGCGGGTGTGCTGAAGGCCGTCGAAAGCGAGAATATCATCGGGCTTTGCGATGTGGACTGGAGGTATGCCGACGGCACCTTCAAACGCTATCCGAAAGCAGCACGGTTTACTGATTACCGGAAGATGTTTGAGGAACTTGGCAAATCGGCGGACGGGGTAATCGTAGCGACGGCTGACCACACGCATGCGATTATCGCCTCCGATGCGATGACGCTGGGCAAACACGTGTATGTGGAAAAACCGCTGACGCATACGGTGTATGAATCGCGGTTGTTAACCAAATTAGCTGCCCACCATAAGGTGGCAACCCAGATGGGGAACCAGGGTGCTTCGGGTGCGGGTGTACGTCAAACCTGCGAATGGATTTGGAACGGTGAAATCGGCGAAGTGAAGAAAGTGGAAGCGTTTACCGACCGTCCGATTTGGCCACAGGGTCTCAATACCCCTGCACAAGGCATGTGGGTGCCCGATACGCTGAATTGGGAACTCTTTACCGGCCCTGCCAAATTGCGCCCCTACAATGAAATTTATCACCCCTGGAACTGGCGCGGATGGTGGGCTTACGGTACCGGTGCGCTGGGCGATATGGCCTGTCACATTATGCACCCCATCTTTAAGGGGTTGCACTTGGGCTATCCTACCAAAGTACAGGGAAATTCAACGTTGCTGCTTGTCGATTGTGCGCCTACGGCACAAACCGTGCGTTATACGTTCCCTGCGCGTACGGTGGCCAACGTAAAGAAAGTGAAATTCCCCGAAGTGGAAGTTTACTGGTATGACGGCGGTTTGCAACCGATGCGTCCCGAAGGCGTGCCTGCCGGAAGAAATTTGAATGATTACGGCGGTGCTGTGATTTTCCATGGAACGAAAGACACACTGATTTGTGGTTGTTATGGCAAAGATCCATGGTTGGTATCTGGCCGTACACCCAAGGCGCCCGAAGTATTGCGCAAAGTAGAGGAAAGCCATGAGATGGACTGGGTGCGCGCCTGTAAGGAAAGCGCAGATAACCGCGTGAAAACGGCGTCCGATTTCTCAGAAGCAGGCCCGTTCAATGAAATGGTGGTAATGGGTGTGTTGGCGGTGCGCCTGCAAGCGCTCAATCAGGAATTGCACTGGGATGGCGAAAACATGCGGTTTACCAATATTCCGGCTGACGCGATGATTAAAACCGTGATAGAAGATGGCTTCAAAATTACCGACGGACACCCGACATTCGATAAGACTTACACCGAGCCGCAAAATGCGCTGGCATTTGCCAACGAAATGATTAAGCATACTTATCGCGAAGGTTGGAGCCTGACCCCGATGCCCTAATTGTCGAGCTGTTTAGCTGTTCAGCGGTTCAACCGTTGGACAGCTAAACATTTTAATACTTCAATAAATAAACAATACAACAACTAAACAATTAAACAATAATGAAAAAAATTATCTTGGTATTAGGTTGCGCAGCTATTGCTGGAGCAGTCCTGTTTGCCGCATGTGGCGGCGGAGCGAAAACAACGCCGGAATATACGGTGGTAGAAAAACCGGGAGTGGATATTTCCACATTTCCGGTGGACGACGAGGGCTACATTGTGCTTTTCGATGGAGAATCGTTTAACGGATGGCGCGGTTACGGAAAAGACAACGTGCCGGGCAAATGGGTGATTGAAGACGGCTGTATCAAATTCAACGGCTCCGGTGGCGGCGAGGCGCAGGAAGCCGATGGCGGTGATATTATCTTCAACCACAAGTTTAAAAATTTTGAACTGCTCTTGGAGTGGAAAATTTCTAAAGGTGGTAATTCCGGTATCTTTTATCTGGCACAGGAAGTAGAAACGAAAGACAAAGACGGCAAGACGAAGTTGGAACCGATTTACATTTCGTCGCCCGAATTTCAATTGCTGGACAACGAAAACCATCCCGATGCCAAATTGGGTAAAGACAACAACCGGCAAGCCGCTTCGCTCTATGACATGATTCCGGCCGTGCCGCAAAATGCAGAGCCTTTCGGCGAATGGAACGAAGCCAAAATAATGGTCTATCAAGGTACAGTGGTGCATGGACAGAACGGCGAAAACGTGTTGGAATACCATTTGTGGACGCCCCAATGGACGGAAATGTTGCAGGCAAGCAAATTCAGTGAAAAAGCATGGCCGCTGGCCTACGAACTGCTGAACAACTGTGGTGGCGTCAATCGTGAAGGCTACTTCGGTTTGCAGGACCACGGCAACGACATCTGGTTCCGGAACATTCGCATAAAGATATTAGATTAAAAGAGAAGAATGCTGAAAATTGGAATTATCGGGTTCGGACGAATGGGACGGCTATATGCCGAAGAATTGGTGAGGAATCCGTTGTGGGATTTAGCTTATATATGTGATACCTGTGCGGAAACGCGAAAAGCAGCGGCGGACATAGCGCCCGCCGCTGTTTTTACGGAGAACGAAGACGTCCTCTTCGACGACCCCGACGTGCAGGTCGTAGGGCTGTTCGCCCTCGCCGATTCGCGTCCGGCACAACTCAACAAGGCGCTGAAAACCGGTAAACATGTGCTGACTGAAAAGCCGCTGGCCGAAGATGTCCGGACGGAATGGGCACTCGCGAAAGCCGTGAAACAGTCCAACCTGATGGTGGCCGTCAACTTGTTCAACCGCAACGCATGGTATCATCACGCCATTATTGACTTCATCCGTTCGGGTGAAATCGGCGAACTGGCCATTGTCCGCATTGCGCACATGACGCCCGGGCACATGCCCCAGGAAGGCCATGAACCCGAAGGGCCGGCGTTCCGCGACTGCGGGATGCACTACGTGGATGTCGCCCGCTGGTATGCCGGCAGCGACTACGCCACGTTTCACGCGCAGGGAGTCCGGATGTGGAGTTACAAAGACCCGTGGTGGGTACAGGTGCACGGCACGTTTAAAAACGGCGTCGTGTTCGACATCACGCAGGGGTTCGTGTACGGCCACATGGCCGAAAAGCAAACGCACAACTGTTATGTCGATGTTATCGGCACCAAAGGCATCGCCCGCATGACCCATGATTTCAAAACAGCTACCGTCGAAATGCACGGCGTGAACCAAACCATCGTCAAAACCGATGCGTTTAAGGATAAGAAAGCGGATATTATGATTGATGTGTTTGCCCGGTCGATACTGGCCGGGCAAAACCTCGGCTACCCTACGGTCGAAGACAGCGTGATTGCCTCCGATATGGCGTGGCGCATGTTTGATGACGCGGTGAAGAACGGCGCTCCCTGTATTGGCACTCCCGACGAGATGGACGAAATCATCCGCCGCCGCCAGACAATGACGCAGGGCTACGGCCTCCCGCTGAAGTAACTAACGGGACGCATCGTCGTCATATCCTTTAACCAATGCCCTTCGACGGCCTGTTCGGTATCGAAAATAAATTTTATAAATGAATAAAAAAATGAAAAAATTACTTTTTATATTAGTATGTCTTGCAACGGCCTGCTGTGCGCCGAAAGCGGACACGCAGCAGCCCTCCAAAAAGGACATCGGGCTGCAACTTTATTCGCTGCGCGATGCGTTTGCGAATGATTTTGATGCAACTATTAAAATAGTCGGCGAGGCCGGCTATACAACTATCGAAGCGGCTGGCTATGGCGATGGCAAATTCTACGGCAAAACGCCGGAGGAATTTAAGGCGGCTGTCGAAGCAGCGGGTTTGACGGTGCTGTCGTCTCATGCGACCAAACAGTTGTCGGAACAGGAATTGAAGACGAAAGATTTTTCCGAATCGCTGGTCTGGTGGGATGCAACGATTGCGGCGCACGTGGCTGCCGGCATGAAATTTATTGTCTCGCCGGGGATGGGAGTTCCGCAATCGCTTGCCGACCTGCAAACGTATTGTGATTATTACAATGCCGTTGGCCAGAGATGTAAGGATAACGGCTTGCGGTTCGGCTATCACAACCATGCCCACGAATTTACGAATGTGGAAGGCACGCTGATGTACGACTACATGCTGGAGCATACCAATCCGGAATTAGTTTTTTTCCAGATGGACGTCTATTGGGCGGTGGTGGCAGACCGAAGCCCGGTAGCGTATTTTCATAAATACCCGGGCCGGTTTACCCTCCTGCACATCAAAGACTGGAAGGAACTCGGACAAAGCGGCATGGTTGGCTTCGATGCGATATTCAACAATATCGGCATCGCCGGCACGCGCTATCTGATAGTGGAAGTGGAAAGCTATAGTTTCGACCCCGCCGAAAGCGTCAAAATCAGTCTGGATTACCTGCTCAAATGCCCGCTGGTAAAGGAATCATACGCCACGGGCGAGTAACGGAAACGAACAGTAAAAATCATTTAAAAACAACGATGATGAAATCAATACGTTTATCAATCATTGCGGTTATTGCGACGATCGCGACAGCCGCCTGCGTACAGTCGCCGCAGCATATTCCCGACATCGTGCAGGCGCACAAAGACAGGGCTTCTTTTACCAAACTCAACGACGGCACAGCCCAACTGCTTCCGTTATTCAACGGGCAAGACCTCACAGGGTGGTACACTTACACCAAAGCCCACGGCAAAAATAATGACCTCGACGGCTCGTTTGCGGTAGCCGACGGCATCCTGCATTTTGATGGGGAAAATATGGGCTACCTCTGCACCAACGACACGTATCGGAACTATTATCTGCGCGTTGTTTTCCGTTGGGGAGACAAAAAATACCCGCCGCGCGAAGACGACCCGCGCGACAGCGGTGTCCTGTATCATTTTCCCGATACGGCTGCCGACGACCTCTGGCCGCTTTCGATAGAATGTCAGGTGCAGGAAAATGACTGTGGTGATTATTACGCTGTGGGCGGCAGTACGCTGGAGTCGCCGAATGCCGACGCCGAAGGAAAGGCATACCGCGTCGTGCGTACGGCCAATTTTGAAAACCCGCTACCGGAATGGAACACCATCGAAATCATTTGTCTTGATGATAAATCGGAGCATTATGTCAATGGGCAAAAGGTCAACGAAGCCTATAATCTTTCCGTTTCCGAAGGGAAAATTCTGTTGCAGTTGGAAGCGGCTGAAATTTTTTATAAATCGATAGAGCTGTTGCCGCTACGTTAGGCGTAAGGCGGTTCTCAAGCAAAACAACCTTAGTAGCGCAAGGCGGTTGCCGGAGCTGCTAAGGTTGTTTTGTTTGAGAAACAGGCCTCCCCTGGCGGGGGATGGCTGCCGCCCGAAGGGCCAAATTTAGCGTGATTAGGGAGCTCCCTAACGGGGAATATTTGCCGGCTGCGTGCGAGAAAAATCACACTAAGCATATCAATTAAAAAATTACCGGTCAGAATCTTTTACAATTTTGTCCCTGTACGCTGTTTTGACGGTTTCGATTGAAATGTATTGGTTGTTTACAAGCATAATAAAAACAGCGATAAATCTTACTTTACCACTGTTTTTTATTACATTGACTAACAATTTTTATTCTTCGCCTAATTGTTCAATGATTACTTCATCAACTTTGATTGTGTTTACATTTTCGACTTGGAAACCAAAAGTGTTGAATTTTATATCTTTAGTTATTTGAACTGCCTCCATATTATCAACACTAAAAATCAGTTTTGAACCTTTCTTTTCCATAACAATTACGACTTCCTTGTTTTTGCCGGATTTTAAAATAATACCGTTTTGTCGGCTCAAACTGCTTGTGCCGTTTGTTTTGTTGTAGATTCTGAATTTCTTTTCAGAAACAAGGAAATTGCTGTAATTGTTTTCATCTTCATAATTGAAAATAAGTCCGAAAAAGTACTCATCGTTGAGTTTTGGAACTAAAAATTTGAAAGTAATTTTGAAATTTCGGTCAATGCTAATCGGCAGTTCGGTTACACTGCGAACAAGAAAACCATCTTTTTTGTTTTGCAAAACATAATATCCGTCTTGAACACTCCCCGAATACTCTTTTTCAAAAAATTCTTCCCATTGAAATTTGTTGCTATCGAAATTTTCTTTCACAACAATTTTGTCTTGTGCGTTAGCATATAAAACACAAAAAGCACACAAAACAATTGCTATTTTTTTCATGATCAACAAATTTAGAAGTTGCTACCAAGTGAAGTTTGTAATTCGGAAATTACCTGCTCGTACTTTTTCAAAATTCTGTCATACTTGCCAAAACATTGATTGTTTGTACCACAATCTTTGTCGGCAATTTCGGAAGAAATGCGCACTCTGTAAGCCAACTCGTCTTCGCCTGTGAATTGAACCTGAATTTCCAAGCGAGTTCTGACAATTTGGTACAAAAACGAGGTGTTAATCCACGCTGTTTTAATCCACCCAGCCGCTTTGTCG
>JAISYG010000031.1 GCA_031270075.1 Dysgonamonadaceae bacterium | reverse complement strand
TTAGGTGTTAAATTGTTCATAAAAAAAACCGTCCGGTTTTGCTTCCCAACAGGAAGAATACCGAACGGACTTATTGCTATTCCTTCACTTGCTTCAATCGATTGAAGCAGAGATATTTTCGCACAACTTGCTTAATCGCAATTAAATTAGGGGGTGTCGGCAGCTTCATCCGGTTATCCCGCACGACGACCCGGGAGTGTATCCCCCTGCCGATATACCTATTTCTCTTGTTTCCGTACATGCTTTCTTGCGTTTCTTTTGTAACTGTTATTGTAAAATGTTTTATATAATTCGCTGTTATTAAGCGATTTTTACGGGTCAAAGATAATTCTTTTTTTTAGTATATCAAATTTTGTACCAAACTTTTTACAGCGCGCGGTAGAAAAGTTTGAATTAAATACATTTCTTCAACTATTTTTCTTACCTTTGCGTTCAATTATCTTCAATTAAAACAGTATGAATCACGGTGTATTCTCCGAAAAAATGAAAGTAGCGGACTTGGTGCTTACCAATTACCGGCTGCTGTATGTTTTCCCGTGTTTTGGTTTGAGTCTTGGTTTAGGAGAAAGTACGGTAAAACAAGTGTGCGAAAAAAACGGTATTTCGGTTTCTCTGTTCCTGCTGGTTTGTAACTTATACACATTTGAAAACTATTTCCCCGATGCATCTATTTTGATGCAACTTCCGCTGAACGACTTAATGCAGTATTTACGCAATGCGCACCAGGATTATCTCAATAACCGAATGCCCAAAGTAATCGCGCAAGTGCTGAATCTGACCGATACCAGTCAAGTGAAACACGGCAAAATGTTAATGGAATTTTGCGGAAAATACCGTCAGGAACTGATTACCCATTTTGATTATGAAGAACAAATCGTATTTCCATATATCAAGAAATTGCTTGAAGGAGGAAAAACCGGGCAATACAAAATCAAAGAATACGAACGGAATCACAGCAATCTCAATGCGGCGTTGAGTGATTTGAAAAATATCATCATCAAGTACCTTCCACCGGAATGCGCCATTGAAAAATGCCGGAATGTTTTGATTGATTTGTTTTTATTTGAATCGGATTTAAGCAAGCATACTTTACTGGAAGACCAAATATTAATTGCTTTGGTCGAACAAATTGAAAAGACTCTTTGATGAACTGTTCCAATAAGAACCGGATAATTATTATCGAGCCATCGCCCGTTATCCGGCAGGGCATGAAGAAAATACTCGAAGAAAATACCGAATTTGCGGTAAGCGGTATGTATTGCGATTTTCAGGCGTTCCAAAACAAAACGGAAGATAAACCGTTTGATATTATCCTGCTCAATCCCGCTATTATCAACTTTCACCGGCCGTTTTCCGTGAGGGATTTGTTTTCCGATTACCTCGATGCTATCATTGTGGCTATCCATTACGGATATGTTCATAGCGGAACGCTTGACGATTTCGCCGGCGTGCTGAATATTTATGATGATAGTTCCAAAATGCGGAAAAAATTGCAACGGATAGCCCAAACATTTGTTCAACACAATGGAAATGCCGTCGACAATATTGATTTATCCGACAGGGAAAAAGAAATCCTTGTATCGGTAGCGAAAGGGTTGACGAATAAAGAAATCGCCAACAAACATTGCATTTCCATTCACACGGTTATCTCGCACCGCAAGAACATTACCAAAAAAACCGGCATCAAGACGGTTTCCGGCTTAACCGTTTATGCCGTTTTCAACAATCTCGTATCGCAGGACGATTTGCTTTAGGCTGTTTTTTATCCCTACAATTAGTGATACATCTTATTCAAACTCCCACCCGTTTCCCCAAATCTTGGTATTGTCCCATCTCGACAAAACCCCGACCTTTGCATTGTCCTTTTTTAATAGTAAAATAATGGTTAAACATAGCGTTGGATGGGTCTTTGCTTTACTCTTGTGGAATGTTTCGCTTCGAGCGCAACATGCTGTTTCCGAAACGGATACCTCCCGGATTTTGTCGGAAGTGGTCGTTACCGGAACTTTTACGCCACGCTCGCTGAAAAATACGCCGGTGCTCACCAAAGTCATTTCAGGCAACGATATTCGTGAATCGGGAGCGTTAACGCTGGTCGAAGCCTTGGAAAATTTCATACCGGGAGTTAGTTTTGACCCCAATCAGGCCATGGGCGACAATATTCAAATACAAGGACTGGACAATAAATACATTTTGATACTTATCGACGGCGAACGTTTGGTGGGCGAACGTACCGAAAAAGTCAATCTCTCGCGCCTCAATACCGCCGATATCCGGCAAGTGGAAATTGTCAACGGCGCATCGGCTGTGCTGTATGGGTCGAACGCCATCGGTTCCGTTATCAATATCATTACAAACAATGTGGATAAAGCTTTTCAAGGCGACGCCCGCGCCCGATGGTCCAATTACCTGAGTGTGTATGACGCTAATGTAGGATTCAAGATGCAATCGTTTTCTTCCAAAACTTCTTTTTCGCGGAAAGATATGCAAACCTACGAAGTCAAAGGGACTTCCTACACGGCAGATCCTTACGAAGACTACAGCCTCTCGCAGACCTTCAAATATCAAGCAAAAAAATTCAGCGCCGAACTGAAAGGCAATTATTACAACCAGGAAAACTGGCTTTTACAAAAATATCAGACACGCACCGACGAGAATTACACCATCGGAAGCAAATGGAATTATGTTTTTTCGCCCCAAAATACATTGACATTGAGCGGACACAGCGACAATTATCAAGGCCATCTGACCTATAAATTAACCAACGACCCCAGGCTTTACGCAAACGGAGCGCAATACAATTCTTTTAAATTAATGGATGCATGGAATGCAAGGCCCTCTATTCAACTGGTCGGCGGGGTAGAACTGAACTTAGAAAATGTATTCAGTTACAATCAGTTTGACTCGCAAGAACGGAAATACGCATCCAATTACAACGGGTTTGTCCAAGGAGAATGTAAGATTACCCAAGGGTGGGAAGCTTTGTTGGGAGCGCGATATACCCACCATTCCCAATTCGGGGGATATCTGGCGCCCAATCTTTCGTTGATGTATCGCCTTGAACATTTTCGTTTCCGGGGAAATATCAGCAACGGCTACAAAACGCCTACATTGAAAGAAATGTATATGGAATTTCCACATTATATCGGGGAAAACCTGCCTTTCTGGGTCATCGGCAATCCCGGGTTATCTCCCGAAAAATCATGGTATAAAGCCGTTTCGGCAGAATATATCGTGAAGGACATCAACGCTTCGGTTACGGTTTATGATAACGCCATTCAAAACAAAATCAATACGCTGGCAATTACCAATGAAACCGAAGGCCGCACGGAAATGCGATACGAAAACGTGGAAGAAGCGCAGATTTCAGGCATGGAGGTATCCCTGCAATATACATTTCTGAAATATTTCCGCTTGCGGAGTGGATATGCCTTTACCAATGCCATCGACAAAAAGACTTACCGGCAATTATCGGGCAACAGCAAACACACGGCAACGATGCATTTGCAGTTTCTTCAAAAGCATTTACCTTTCCTGCCATCTTCTACCCAATGGTCGTACAGCCTGCTGTTGTCGGGCCGGGTGATGTCGCCCCGAACGGTTTATTCGGAAAACAACGGACAGGTAACGGAAGTAGCCACAGGCAATTATTACATTGCCAATTGTATCTATACCCAGCATTTCCCTATTTACAAGGATTTGAAAGGTCATTTTCAGTTCGGTATCAACAATCTGTTGGATTACATCAATAAGGATTTCGCATCCTATAATCCCGGCAGAACTTTTTTCACCAGTTTAAGCATACGATTTTAATTTTAATATAAAAACAAATATGAACATTCAAAAAACTTTTCAATTGTTCGTGCTTATCCTGCTGAGCGGGGTTGGTTTCTTTTCCTGTGATAACAAAGACGACTTGTTTCAAAAAAGTGAACCGAAAGAAGGCCTGGTTATATTGGATTGCAGCAGCTATACACAATGGAATTTCTTCTCTTTTGCCAAAGGGGAAATCATTGGAACTTGCGATGCCGGCAATGAAACGGACAATGAAACATGGCGCAAACGCACCGACTGGGACTTAGCTTTTCATCGTCAGGATGTAAAAACGAACAGCGGCGAATCGGGAACCGGCAAAGGTGGAATACTCGCATATGATTTCAACGGGAAGGACTTTCATTTCGACCTTGTAACGGTTGCTCCCGGCACCGGTTATGCGGTTGATGAACCCGATTCCATCATCTACGATATGAGCCAGATGATGCAGGGAAAAATCGGTTATATTCATACCGGCCTTGCCCAACCGACAAAAAAATGGGCGGTTTTGGAAGATATGATGAACAGCAAATGGGTGTATGCCCAAAAAGTATTCGTTGTTCGCACCGCCGACAGCAAATACGCTAAAATCTATTTGAAAAACTTCAAAAGCGATGCCGGGGCTTCGGGAACAGTAACGATGCAATATGTTTATCAACCCGATAAAACAACTCATTTGGATGTAAAACAAGAAGAAGATTAATTATAAACAATTTCAAACGATTTTATTATGAATTTCAAGAAAATTACCTCTGTAATGTTGATCCTGTGCTCCATAATGAGCATGAATGTTAAAGCCGACGAATACACATACAACGATTTGTATGCCGGTACGGTAAATATAATGGGTGTTCCGATGGAATTACCCGATTTCGGCAAATGGCACTATTTCGCTTTCGACGAAACACAAGGCGTGCTATTCCGGGGGACAAGCCCTTTTGAACTGGAGAATGTAGTCGGTAATGCAGGCACGGAAAAAATCAACACCGAATGGCAGGCGCGCACCGATTGGGATTTCGCTTTCCATGCCTACGATTTTCGGACGAATAGCGGCTTAGCCGGCAACGGAAATGCAGGCGCAATTTTTATTGCCGATGCTGTTTCCGCAGCAGAAACCCCATTGGATGCCGTATACGGCGCATTAACGGAAGCGCCGGCAATCACTTACAATGCCGATGCCGTTGTAACCGGTATATTCTACCTTGATTTGACGAAAGGAATGCCGCCTTTACGCGCTACTTCCCTTTCCGTCAATACCGTTACCCGTAAAGCCGCCAATGGCGCAACAGGGGCATCCGCCGACTTTTCTACCTTGGCAATGTCGGGAGGAGCTACCGATAATCCGATGATTATCTTACTGAAAACCACATCGGGAAAATATGTCAAAATGTATTTGAAACAATTTATCAATGCGGAAGGTAAGCCCGGATTCTTGAAATTCGATTATCAATTTATTCCTTTGGCCGGAACCAACGGTATTCCTGTTACAGATACTTGTCCGTCGACAGTATATGTTAATTCCGCATCGCAAACCCTGGATATTTATCTACCCGAAAGTGCGGAAGTGGCGATCTATAACCTCGCCGGATTACCGGTAAAACGAGTGAAAGCACCATCGGGCAACAGGGCTATACCTGTTTCCGGTTGGGAAAAAGGCATTTACATTGTCCAAATTCATTCCGATAAAGAAAGCCGGACGCAAAAAATAATCGTAAGATGACAAAGAAAAAACAGGGGGCGATAATCGTTGTTACTGCCCTGATTTTGTGTAGTGTTTGGATTTTGTGGGGGAAGCTGGCTTCCCCCACAAAAATTGCATTAGTCAATTTTCAAGCTTTTCAAACGGCAAGCATAGTGCAATCCGGCTCCGACCGGTTTGTTACGTTTAAAGAAATACCTTTTGAGAAATTAAGCGGGCTTCGGTCTTCCGATTTTGTCCTCGGATTCGGTATGGGTATGAATATCACCGCCGAACAGCGGGCGCAGATCCAGCGGACGGCCGACAGGGGCACGCCTGTCCTTATTTACGGGGCAACCAATCCCGAAAACAATATCTGCAACCTCGACAGCGTACAGCGCAAAACCGTAGAAGAGTACCTCAGCAACGGCAATAAAAAGAACTATCAAAGCCTTGCGCGGTATATTCGCCGGGACATCGACCGGAAAACGTTTTTCATCAATGCGCCCGACAGTGCAGTGAAAAGCGAAACCGATGTACTGTATCATTTAGACGAAGAAGCTGTATTCAAGGATAAAGCATCGTATGATGATTATTTGAAACGCAACCGCTTCTATACGGAACAGGCGCCCAAAATAGCCATTGTCGGTGGACTGAACGACCCTTTCAGCGGCAACCGCGACAATATCGACAGCCTGATAGTCGCCCTGCAACGCGCAGGAATGAATGTCTATCCGGTATCTTCCTTCATGAAACGACTGGATTTCCTCCGGGAGATACAACCCGACGCGGTCATTTACTTTGCCCATGGACGATTGGCTATGGGACAGGCCGATGCTACTGTCGACTGGCTGAAACAACGCAATATCCCGCTGTTTGCGCCGCTTTCCTTGTTGCAAACGCAGGAAGAATGGCAGGCAGACCCGATGGGTATGTTCGGCGGATTCTTCTCGCAAAGCATCGTTATGCCCGAACTCGACGGTAGCATTTATCCTTACACGCTGAATATGCAGGAAATAGACAAAGACGGCTTGTACCTGTTTAAGGCAATTCCCGAACGCCTGAAGAATTTCACGCAGATAGTAAGCAACTTCACTGCATTGAAACGGAAAAACAATGCGGAGAAGAAACTCGCCATCTATTATTTCAAAGGCGCCGGACAATCTACGCTGACCGCACAGGGACTGGAAACGGTTCCTTCGCTCTACCATTTCCTCCAACGCCTGAAAGCCGAAGGATACAACGTAGCTAATCTTCCCGCCAACATCAAGGATTTTGAAAAAATGTTGATGACACAAGGAGCTGTATTCAGTACGTATGCCGAAGGCGCTTTCGATGATTTCCTGCACAAGGAACGTCCCGCCCTCGTGGAAAAAAACGAATACGAATCGTGGATTGCGCAAGCATTACCCCAAGACCTTTATGCCGATGTGGTACATACTTACGGCGAAGCTCCCGGGCAATACATGGCCGTGCGGGAAGACGAAAAATCCTACCTGGCCGTAGCGCGCATTCAATTAGGTAATATCGTGCTGCTTCCGCAACCGATGGCCGGCTTGGGCAATGATGCTTTCGCCATTGTTCACGGAACGAAATCCGCTCCGCCCCACCCCTATATAGCCTCCTACCTCTGGTCGCAATATGCTTTCAAAGCCGATGCACTGCTGCATTTCGGTACGCACGGAAGTCTGGAATTTACGCCGCAAAAGCAAGTGGCACTCAGCCCTTACGACTGGCCGGATCGTCTGGTCGGCAATGTCCCGCATTTCTACTATTACACCATCGGCAATATCGGCGAAAGCATGATGGCGAAACGGCGTTCGTACGCCACCACGATTTCCTATCTCACCCCGGCCTTTATGGAAACCGAAATGCGTTCGCAGTTCAAAACATTGCAAGACAAGATACAACAGTACTATAAATCGGAAGGGCAGGCTCAAGCAAAGGCCTCGCTGGAAGTGAAGAAAATCGCTGTCCGAATGGGATTGCACCGCGATCTGAAATTAGATAGTGTATGGACAAACGCCTATACTTCCGAAGACATCGAACGCATCGAAAACTTCGCCGAAGAAATCGCCAATGAAAAGATGACGGGACATTTATATACTTCCGGCATGCCTTACAGCCGGGAAAAAATCCGCTCCACCGTACTGGCCATGAGCGCCGACCCTATTGCATACAGTCTGGCAAACGTAGACAGGTTAAACGGAACAATAAGCGAAAAGCAACTGAAAAATAAAACCTTTTTCACCCAAAAATATTTGGAACCGGCACAAACGTTGGTCAAACAAATCATCGACGGTAAAACCATAAGTAGTGAATTGATATGCTCCATTGCCCGTATTACGCCCAAAGAGTTGGAAGAGGTAAAAGCGATACTCACACCTCCCCGCCGGGGAATGCCGGCTGTCGTATCTTCCGATTTGAAAAAGAACCGCGCCCGCGCCATTGCGGAAATCGAACGCACCCTGCGCAACATTACGACCTACCAAAAAGCGCTGGAAGAAAGTCCCGAACAAGAATTTCAATCCCTGCTCAATGCGCTTGCCGGCGGATACATTGCTCCTTCGTCGGGAGGCGACGCCGTTGCCAATCCCAAGGCTGTGCCCACCGGACGGAATCTCTATTCCATCAATGCCGAAGCCACGCCTTCCGAAACGGCATGGGACAAAGGTGTTGCCTTGGTTAACGCTACAATGGAACAGTACCGGAAACAGCACGGCGATTATCCCCGCAAAGTGAGTTACACGTTCTGGAGCAGCGAATTTATCGAAAGTGAAGGTGCAACGATTGCACAAGCGCTCTATATGCTGGGTGTTGAGCCGGTACGCGATGCATTCGGTCGTGTGGCCGACCTGCAATTAATTCCTTCCGAAAAACTGAATCGCCCGCGCATAGACGTAGTCGTCCAAACCTCCGGACAATTCCGCGATTTGGCCGCTTCCCGCCTTGCTTTGCTTAGTCGCGCCGTAGAAATGGCTGCTTCGGCCAAAGACGATGCCTACGACAACCGTGTTTCGGAAAGCGTTGTCGAAACCGAACGGCTGTTGGTCGAACAGGGCGTTTCGCCCAAAGATGCCCGTGAAATGTCTTTCCAGCGTATTTTCGGCGGCATGAACGGCATGTACGGCACAGGCATTCAAGGGATGGTTATAAGCGGCGACCGCTGGGAATCGGAGAAAGAAATTGCCGACACTTACATGCACAATATGGGCGCAGTGTATGGCAGCGACAAAAACTGGGGACAATATCACGACGGATTGCTTCGCGCCGCACTGCATCATACGGACGTTGTGATTCAACCCCGCCAGAGCAATACATGGGGCGCATTGAGCCTCGACCACGTTTATGAATTTATGGGTGGACTGAATCTGGCTGTCCGTAATGTAACGGGCAAAGACCCCGAAGCCTATTTTGCCGATTACCGTAACCGCAACCATATGCGAATGCAGGAACTGAAAGAAGCTATCGGTGTGGAAGCTCGCTCAACCCTCTTCAATCCGGCATATATCCGGGAAGTAATGCAAGGCAATGCTTCCAGCGCCGGGCAAATTACGGAAGCCGTTACCAATACTTACGGGTGGAATGTAATGAAGCCGGACGCCATCGACAGCGAAATGTGGGACAAACTCTACGACGTGTATGTAAAAGACGAGTACAAACTGGGAACGGAAGCGTTCTTCCGTCGCGAAAATCCGCAGGCATTGCAGGAGATTACTGCCGTGATGCTCGAAACCGTCCGCAAAGGAATGTGGCAAGCCACCGGACAGCAGTTGGCCGATATTGCGGCATTGCATACGGAATTGGTGAAAGAATTTGGTTCGAGCGGTTCGGGATTTGCAGGAAACAATGCGAAATTACAGGATTTTATTGCAGCAAAAGTCAGTTCCGCAAAAGCAAACGAATACCGGCAACAAATCCGGAAGATGCAAACAGCTGTTGATAATAATACCCCAAACGGTATGGTGCTGAAAAAGGACGAAGGAAATCAAAAGGAAACGGGTGAAAACAATGTGCTTAACGGACTGTTTGTTGCCGTTGCCGTGCTGATTGTGTTTATTGTGTTGTTTATTGTGTTACGGCAAAAGCGAAAAAAGTTCTATAACGAAAAAGAAAAGGGAATGGGAAAATAAGTATCTTTGTCAATTATTGAACCTAAGTAAAAAAAAGATATGAACAAAAAGGAAACCATTACCGTGCAGGGAACGGAAATAATTCTCTACGAAGGAATGAAAGGTGATTATATTTCCATAACCGATATTGCGCGTTACAGGGACAGCGAGAGAAGCGATTACATCTTGCAAAACTGGATGAGAAACCGCAGTACCATTGAGTTTATCGGACTTTGGGAATTGTTTAACAATCCTAATTTTAATTCCATCGAATTCGATGGAATTAAAAATATGGCAGGCTCCAATAGCTTTGCTTTAACTCCCAAAAGATGGATTGAAACGACCAATGCCATCGGTATTGTTTCTAAAACAGGACGCTACGGCGGAACTTACGCTCACCGGGATATTGCTTTTGAATTTGCTTCGTGGTTAAGTTCCGAATTTAAGTTTTATCTTATCAAGGAGTTTCAACGCCTCAAAGAAGACGAGCAACGTACAAAATCCCTCGAATGGAACCTCCAACGCACACTCTCAAAAATCAATTACCGTATTCATACCGATGCTATTAAAGAGCATATTATCCCAAATATCGTTACCAAAGAACAAATTTCTTACACGTATGCCGAAGAAGCCGACTTGCTGAATGTGGCTCTGTTTGGAATGACGGCAAAGCAATGGCGCGACGCAAATCCGGAATCAAAAGGCAATGTTCGCGATTATGCCACTTTGGAACAGTTGGTTGTGCTCTCGAATATGGAAAGCATCAACGCCTTGCTTATTCGTCAGGGACTTCCGCAAGGCGAGCGATTAGTGCAACTCAATAAGGTAGCCATTACGCAAATGCGATCGCTGGTAGAAAACAAAAATCTGAAAGCATTGAAATAAGTTGAACTGTTCCGGAATATGCAATATATCTTCCAAATACTAATCCTCTTTATCCTGATAAGCACCCTGTTGAAACTCAGTTTCTGGAAACCGTGGCAGACCGTTCTCTTCGGTTTGCTGTGCGCCGTTTTTATTATCGGAACCTGCCGCTGGGCTGTTTTGCAGTCCAAAACGCAACTCGCGGATTTTCTCGGCAATACAAAAATAATGCAGGACGCCGCCGTACTGATAACCATCGAAGCGGCGCTTTGTTTTGCCTTTTGCTTTGCGGAACTTCAAGCAATGTTCGGCGTAAAAAAAGAAAGAGGGTGGAAACCGCTGCTCAACCGGTATCCGGGATTGCTGGTGTTTCCCGTCCTGTTTTACCTGCAAACACAGTTGATTTTCGGGATGCCCGGAACCGGTTTTGCTTTGCTTTCGTACCTGCTTGCGGCTGTGGTTTTTTTGGCATTGCCCCTTTTGAGTTTTCTTCTTAAATACCTCTGTCCCGAACGGGAATTGCGCTTGGAAGTCTACTTCCTGGTCAATCTGTTCGTTTGCATCACCGGACTGATAACGACCGTAAACGGCAACACCACTTACTCTGCTGCAAAAGAACCGGTGAATATCAACGCCATACTGCTGTCGTCAGGACTGTTTATCCTGTTTTTTATACTGGGAATATTAGGTAACAAATATAAATGGACTTTTAAAAACAATAAGAGCAAAAATGGAAATCATCTCTAAATCACTATTCTGGGTAGCAAACAGCCTGTTAATCCCCGATATTATTCTTCTCCTAATTCTTTTCGGACGATCGTTGCTGCTCACCGGAAGTTTTTACAACCAGATGATGGTGAAACGTCGCAACGACGCACTGTTTGGCAAAAAAATCAAAGAATTGTCGCCCGCAACGGTCGATGAATTAAAATCCCTGTTACCGGAAATAGACAATTCCCTGTTTGTGAAATATCTGCGCGACCTGTTGACTTCCCCGTCCGGCGAAGCTTATTCGGATTATCTCCTCTCGAATCTGGAGAATGAAGCGGATAAAGACCTATCGCTCTCCAAGTTGCTGGCCAAAATGGGACCTGTATTGGGACTTATCGGCACGCTGATAGCGATGAGTCCGGCCTTGGTCGGACTGTCGACCGGCGATATTTCCGGCATGGCCTACAATATGCAAGTCGTGTTTGCGACAACCGTTGTCGGGCTGGTTGTCAGTGCTGTGGGATTAGTCACTTTGCAGTTCAAGCAACGCTGGTATGCCAAAGACATTTACAGTCTGGAATATGTATCACGGATAGTAAACAGCAACCATGAGAAATAGCAGACGTTCCGGCAGATTCTTCAAGGAAGAAGACACCGACCCGCTGAGCGTAGTCGTCAATCTGTTCGATGTAGCGATGGTATTTGCCGTCGCCCTGATGGTAGCGATGGTGATGCACCTGAATCTGACGGAAGTATTTACCAAGGAAGACTTTACTATCGTGAAAAATCCCGGAAAAGACAATATGGAAATCATCACGAAGGAAGGCAACCAGATCAACCGCTACACGCCTTCCGATGAACAGTCATCGGGAAAAGCAAAAGGGAAACGCGTGGGCGTAGCATACGAACTGGAAAACGGCGAAATTATTTATGTGCCGGAATAAATTTCGATTTGTCATTATCTTTCCTTATATTTGCGGAACGATTGACAAAGCGATGATTCAATGCAAAAATATAACAAAGAGTTTCGGCGACCTGCAAGTCTTGAAAGGGATTGATTTGACGGTTTCGCAAGGTGAAATTGTCGCGATTGTCGGGCCGAGCGGAGCGGGGAAAACGACCCTGCTTCAAGTGATGGGAACACTGGATAAACCCGATTCGGGTGAAATCTTTTACGAAAACACCTACATCAATCAACTAAGAGATAAAGAATTGGCTGCGTTCAGGAATAAGCGCATCGGTTTTGTATTTCAGTTTCACCAGTTGTTACCGGAATTTACGGCCTTGGAAAATGTCATGATACCGGCCCTGATAGGGAATGTCAACTATTCGAAAGCGGAAAAGAATGCCAGCGAAATACTCCATCTTATGGGACTGTCGGAGCGTACCGGACACAAGCCGGCGGCGCTTTCCGGTGGCGAAAAGCAACGGGTGGCGGTGGCGCGTGCACTGATCAATCGGCCTTCCGTTATTTTTGCCGACGAGCCTTCGGGGAGTTTGGATACACAAAACAAGGAGGAATTGCACCGGTTATTTTTCGATTTGCGCGATCGCTTTCATCAAACGTTTGTGATTGTAACGCACGATGAAAATTTGGCAAAACTTACAGACAGAATTATCCCTATGCGGGATGGACAAATAGTATAGTATCATTATTCATCACTCATAACTATGTCGTGGAAAGACTTTTTTTATTTCTCGCGCCGCGAAAAACAAGGAATCTTGTTATTACTTGTTTTTATCGCCGGGGTTTTTGCAGGGAAATGGATTTTTTCACCTGGAAAACCTCAACCGCTCAATGAATCACTAGTACCGGAAGAGGCCGTTTCCCAAAGAGCAACTCCATCGGACACATCCCAACCTCCGGCCTATACACCTGTATATACTAACGACCGGCAACGCGCTAATAACCGGCGTCAGGAACAGAAAAGAACCTATTACGTGCAGGAAAAAGAGCCGGTTGTCCAATCCACAACACCCCGATCGCCTCAAACGGAAAAATTTCCGGAAGGAACCGTGATTGAATTGAACGAAGCGGATACCACGGCTTTAATGCACATACCGGGCATCGGCACGTCTTTTGCCAAACGCATTACCGGTTACCGCAATATCCTGGGAGGATATCATCGTATCGAACAGTTGCAGGAAGTATACGGTATGTACGAAGAACTTTATACCCGGATTATCCCTTATTTAGAAATAAATCCCGCAAATATCACGCGCATCCCCGTGAACAGCGCGTCTTTGGATAAATTGAAATCACATCCTTATATCAATTTTTACCAGGCGAAAGCCATCGTGGAACTCCGAAAGCAGAAAGGACGCTTAAACGGCATCGAAGATCTGCAACTGTTGGAAGAATTTACCCCGGAAGATTGGATACGCATGACGCCTTATCTTGAATTTTAGAACGGCAAATCGTCAAAAGGAGAAGCCGGTTCCGGTGGCTGCGGCTCGGAAAGCATATAATCGACCGGCGGTTCGGGCGCCTGAGTTTCCGGTTGCGGTTGCGGAATGCCGGCCGGTTCGATTTTCCATGCTTTTACATCGGTGTACCAGCGTCCGTTAAATTCCCGGCTTTCGATGTCGAAATCAACGGTTAACGACAAGCCCGGTTGCCACTGTGCGCTGTTTATCTTATCGCCCCAAACCGTAATGCATACTTTCTTAGGATATTGTCCTTCGGTTTCTACGATAATACTTTGCTTTTTCCATTCACCGTTTTTCCCCATCCCCGATTCCGCAGGAAGGATTTCCACTAATTTTGCTGTTAATTGCATCTGCTTCAAAACTTTTTATAATTATTTATTGTTTTCTTAACGGTTTTATTTTGCCATCGCAAAAATACAAAAAAAATCAATAGCATTTCAAAAAAAGATTTTGCCTGTTTTTTTGCATAATAACAAATACTTACTACTTTTGTACCGTTACTCTTAATCAAGAACGCAAGCAATGACAAAAAAGAGCTTTCTTTCATTATCGTTTTTTAACTCCCAAGATTTGGGGATTAGCTCTATGTGGTCTGTCCGAAGCCTCGTTTACGACATCAAGTGTTACTTGCTACCCTCTCTGAAGCCTCGTTTACAACATCAAGTGTTACTTGCTACCCTCTCCGAAGCCTCGTTTACGACATCAAGTGTTACTTGCTACCCTCTCCGAACCCTCGTTTGCGACATCAAGTGCCACTTGGCGCCGTCCGCAAGCGCTCGCTGCTACTTTCAAGCAATGCAAAACTTTATATTAATCCATAAATTTTTTACAAGATGAACAATTTAATTATCCGATTGGATTATCCCAATCTCCGTAATGAAACGCATGTAGAGTTGAACGAAAATGCGAAGCGTATTCTCGCGAAGCATAACCCCGAAACACTCGGCATTTCTCCTCAGTACGTGGTCTATAATAGCGCGTTAGAGGATGAAATTGCCGTGCTTGACCTGATTCGCAAAAGCGACTACACTGCCGAGATACAGGAACAGGATCATTATCGCGACCGTATTTTTCGCGGCTTTGTGGATACGGTTCAGTCTTCACTGCATCATTTTGACCCTGACAAATGTGAAGCGGCGTCAACAATTGAGGTAATGTTGGAACATTACGGCAATCTTTCCGTCAAGACCTACGACGAAGAGACTGCCGCGATTGACGATCTGCTCCGCGAACTTGCGTCCGGCGATTATCCTTCGCTGGTGAATGCTCTTCAGATAAACGATTGGCTGACGAAACTTAACGTCGAGAACCAGAAGTTCAAGGATTTGATGTCCGACCGTTACCTTGAAACCTCTCAGCGTCCCCCGGTCAATATGAAGGCTGCCCGCAAGAATACGGATAAGGCTCTCTATGACATCATCTATCTGATCGAAGCCCTTGTCATGGTAAACGGTATCGACGCTTACAGGGACTTTATCCGTGAGTTGAATGCTGTGCTTGAACGTTACAGGCTTATTCAGGCTCAGAAAAAGGGTCGTAAGAAGGCGAAGAATAATTGAACATTAATAATTACAATCATGCGAAAATTTATTTTAATAATGACCGCGCTCTTCCTGTTGAGCGCAACGGGTTTGGCGGAAATCATAGACTCCGGCACAACCGGAGATTGTACGTGGACGCTTTCGGATGATGGTACGCTAACTTTTAGCGGTACAGGGGCGATACCGGATTATTCCACTCTTGATTATGCTCCATGGTTATTTTACAATTCTTCAATTACAACGGTCGTAATTGGGGATGGTGTAACAAGTATTGGAGATTGGGCTTTTTACTATTGCAGCGGACTGACTTCCGTTACCATTGGAAACAGTGTAACAAGTATTGGTTATGGGGCTTTTATAGGTTGCGAGAAATTAACTTCCGTTACCATTCCGGAAAGTGTAATAAGTATTGGAGATTGGGCTTTTCACTATTGTAGAGGACTAACTTCCGTTACTATTCCCAACAGTGTAACAAGTATTGGAGATTCTGCTTTTTCCTCTTGCAGCGGACTGACTTCCGTTACCATTGGAAACAGTGTAACAAGTATTGGTTATGGGGCTTTTTCCTCTTGCAGCGGACTGACTTCCGTTACCATTGGAAACAGTGTAATAAGTATTGGAGATGGGGCTTTTAACGATTGCATCAGTCTGACTTCCGTTACTATTGGAAACAATGTAACAAGTATTGGAAATAGGGCTTTTTCCTATTGCAGCGGACTGACTTCCGTTACCATTCCCAACAGTGTAACAAGTATTGGAGAATCTGCTTTTTCCTGGTGCCGCGGACTGACTTCCGTTACCATTGGAAACAGTGTAACAAGCATTGGAGATGGGGCTTTTAACGATTGCATCAGTCTGACTTCCGTTACCAATCTTAACCCGGTGCCGCAAAGCATAAACAGCTATGTATTTTACTATGTTTTTTTGAGTAACGTCACGCTTTACGTTCCCTCCGAATCCATTGAAGATTACACAGCCGCAGCAATATGGAAGGATTTCAAAGAGATTAAGGCATATATTCCTTCGGCAATCGAATCACCGGCAGTAGGAAGCAGTATAAACGTTTATCCGAATCCTGTCACGGAAAGTTTCCGCATCAACGGCATCACTGCTCCGACAGAGGTAACGGTAACCGATCTCAGTGGTCGCATTGTATTACAGCAAACCGTCGAAGCTGGTGAATCTGTCGCAGTCGGTAATCTTCCGAAGGGTATATACCTTGTCTGTGCCGGCGATAAGACGTTGAAGGTCGTAAAGCGGTAAGAAAGAAAGGCGCCTTCGCTAAACAGGTAAAATGAAGAACCGGAGAACGGATAAAAGTCGGACTTTTTTTGTTTTCCGGTTCTCTTTTGTTTTTTGCTGTTATTGAAGTGTAAATTCTTTCATAATGGAGTTACATTCGTTTCCGCATCAGGCTTGTCCCAATCACTCGGAATACTTTCTAAAAACTCTTCCGAATTTTCCCATATCCGCAGCTCCCTTTCCATTGCAAGCAGTTCCCTTTCCAATATCTGTAACTCCTTTTGCATCGACTCACTGTACACATTCCTTACTATCATCCTATTTATCCAATTAAAAAATTAATACGTAGTGTCTAAAAATATTTTACAAAGCAAGAAAAAATTTTCGATATATGCAAATAGGGATATCACCTATCAGCGGCCAATTTATTTTTTCGGAACAATACAAACCGCATACCCGCCACCCGGAGCCGATTGCTGTGTCAGTTTCGTCTTATTGGTTACCTCCAGGGTCCGGATGGTATACGCCTGCGGACGAGTCAGGTAATGCGCATCCTTGGCATCGGCGTAAAGGGTAGCTGTGTATTTCCTGCCCGGTTCGAGGAAATCGAAAGCGATGTTGGAAGTGAATCCCTTTTCGCCGCACACATTGCCGACAAACCACCGGTCGCCACCCTTTTCCCGGCGGGCAATGGTGATGTATTCGCCCGGTTCGGCTTCGAGGTATTTGCTGTCGTCCCAGTCTACGGCTACGTCTTTAATAAACTGAAAAGCATCGGGAAAACGGTTGTAGTTTTCCGGCAAATCGGCGGCCATTTGCAGCGGACTGTACATCGTTACATACAGGGCCAACTGGTTGGCTATGGTAGCATTGACATGCGAGGTGTTGCCGGGATTGATTTTCTCTATATCCATCTCAAAAATCCCCGGCGTGTAATCCATCGGACCGCCCAGCAAACGGGTGAACGGCAATATCGTTACATGATTGGGATGGCTGCCGCCGAACGCCTGGTATTCGGTTCCACGCGCCGATTCGTTGCCAATCCAGTTCGGATAGGTGCGACATACGCCGGTAGGACGGGTGGCTTCGTGGGCATTGACCATGATTTGGTACCCGGCCGCTTGTTGTATCGCATATAAATAATGATTATTCATCCACTGGCTGTAATGGTATTCGCCGCGAGGAATCATATCGCCCACATAACCGCTTTTGACGGCATCGTAACCGTTGTCTTTCATCCATTGGTAGGCGCGGTCGATGTGCCGCTCGTAGTTGCGAACGGACGACGAAGTTTCGTGGTGCATCATTATTTTCACCCCTTTGCTCGCCGCATACCGCTGAAGTTCTTTCACATCGAAATCGGGATAGGGAGTAACAAAATCAAACACATAATCTTTCGAGTTGCCAAACCAGTCTTCCCAACCGATGTTCCAACCTTCGACCAGCACCGCATCGAAACCGTGAAGGGCGGCAAAGTCGATGTATTCCTTCACATGTGCGGTAGTCGCCCCGTGCCGACCGTTGGGTCTGACCTGGGTATAATCCGTAACGCCGAGCTGCACGCTGGGCAAATCGTCGGTATAGGCCCAGGTTTTGGCGCCGGTAATCATTTCCCACCAAACGCCGATGTATTTAGTGGGTTTAATCCACGAAGTATCTTCGATTTTACAAGGCTCGTTCAAATTCAGCGTGATGCGGGAAGCCAGTATATCGCGGGCATCATCGCTAACGATAACGGTACGCCAAGGACTGGTGCACGGTGCTTGCAAGTGTCCTTTGGCGCCGTTGGCATCGGGCGTCAACCACGATTCAAAGACGAAATTCCGGTCGTCCAGATTCAGGTGCATACAGGCATAATTGATCAATGCGGCTTCGTGGAGGTTGATGTAGAGGCCGTCGTCTGTTTTCAGTTGCAGCGAAGTCTGCACCCCGGTAGGGGAAAAGGGCGTTTGTGAGGAATTGGGCGTAATGGCTTGCGACATCAATCCGCGGATTTCCGAGAGGCGGGAAGTGGTGTAATCGTATTCCTGGGTATCGTAATCGCCCGGAAGCCAGATAGCGGTGTGGTTGCCCGTCATCGCAAACTGTGTACGTTCTTCTTTCAACGCAAAATAGATTAGGTTTTTCTGTTGGGGAAATTCGTAGCGGAAGCCCAGGCCGTCATCGAACAAACGGAAACGGATAAGGATTTGCCGCTGAGTGGCGAATTGATTCAACGCAACCGCTAATTCATTGTAGTGATTGCGGATGGTTCGGGTTTCGCCCCAAACCGGTTGCCAGGTTTCGTCGAAGGAAACGGTTTGAGTATCGACGATCCGGAAGCCGCTGTAAAGATTGGTCTTCACGTCCTGTTGCGCCGACGTTTGTCCTTCGGCGGAAAAATCGTCGAACGTGCGCTTGACGCCTTCCGGCATCAGTTCCAAGCCCAATTTACTGGGTTTGATTACTTCTTTTCCCTTGTAAGACAAGGTATAGAGTGGCGAACCGTCGCCCGAAAGCGAAAAATGCATTTGTAACTTCCCGTTGGGAGAGGTCAGTGTTTGCGCTCCGACTATTGCAGGTATTGTGGCCAGCAAAAGGAAAAGTGATTTCATTTTTGTACACATATTCTTTTGTTATTTATTTATACTTTGCACGTTATCATTCAATTATATAAACTCCTTTGGCGGGAATTGTTATTCTTTCCTTCAAATTCAGGGTTTTCCCCGAAAGGATTTCCCGTCCGGAGGTGTTGTCGCCAATCACTTCAACATATTTTTCCGGCGATAACGATTGCTCCTTGTTGGAACCGTTCAAAATAACCCATATTCGGTTGTTCTCTTTGATTCGGGCGTAGACGTAACATTCCGTTTCCCAGTCGGGCATATAATGGATAAGTTTTCCGCCATCGACAGCCGGATTGGTTTTCCGCCATTGCAACAACCGCCGCAGGAAATCGAAGGCTTCGTTTTGCAACGCCGTCCGTCCTTCGGACGTAAAAGCATGGACGGGATCGCCCGGCCAGCCGCCCGGAAAATCTTTCCGCAGGTTGCCGTCGCCGTCTTTTTTCTCGCCGTACATCCCTATTTCGGTGCCGTAGTAAAGTTGGGGAATGCCCCTTGTAGTGAGCAGCAGCGTCAAAGCCTGTTTGTAGCGATCGAGATTCGTTTCGCCCTGTTTGAAAAAGCGGCTTAAATCGTGGTTATCCAAGAAAACCAAAAGATTGTTGACATCTTCGTACAGAAAATCCTGCGCAAGCACTTCAAAGATACCGCGCAAGGGATTGTTTGCTTTGCTTTCTACCGAAAAGTATTGATTGCAGGCATTCATAAGATTGAAATCCATCACGGTTTTCAGGTAACTTTGCTTATCGCTCCATTTCGATCCGGCTTGCCACCAGGCCAGGGGCGCGGTATTCAGATACCAGGATTCGCCGACGATATTGAAACCGGGGTATTCGTCCAAAATCGCTTTGCACCAACGCGACAGGAAATCCCGGTCGGCATACGGATGCGTATCATGGCGGATGCCGTCGATGCGGGCATATTCAATCCACCAGATACTGTTTTGAATCAGATAGGTAGACAAATGCCGGTTTCGCTGGTTCAAATCGGGCATGGCTTCCACAAACCAACCGTCGGTCATGGCTGTGATTTCCGATGGCGGGGCGTGAATGTCCATGATAGAATAGAGATTGTGCGAACTCGGCACAAACCCTTCCGGATGATTGAGCCAGTCCTTGCAAGGTAAATCGTTCATCCAACGGTGGAGGCTGCCGCAGTGGTTGTAAATCATATCCATAACCACTTTCATGCCTTGGTGGTGGATATGGTCGATCAGCCGGCAATAGTCGTCGTTGCTACCGAAACGCGGGTCGACCCGGTAAAAATCGGTAGTAGCATAACCATGATAACTCTGGTAACCGGCCTGATGCATTTTGTTTTCCAGCACCGGATTGAGCCAAACCGTAGTTACGCCCAAGTCGTTGATATAATCCAGGTGTTGATTAATGCCGGCAAAGTCGCCGCCATGCCGAGCGAACGGATCGTTGCGGTCGATCGGTTCATTGTCCCAAACATCGTTCGAGGGGTCGCCATTGGCAAAACGGTCGGGCATTATCAGGTAGAGCACATCCGCAGGAGAAAAACCCTGTGCGCCGATAGAAGTAGCACGGGGTTTTAACTCCAGGGAAATAACCTGTTTCTTTTTGCCTTCTTTGAATGTTAAAGCAATGGTTCCGGGTGGGGCGGTTGAGGTAATCTCCAAATAAATAAACAGGTAATTGGGACTGTCTGCCTTGTTGATTTCTTTCAGGTGTACGCCCGGATAGTCGAGTTGCACACTGGCCCGACCGATGTCTTTGCCGTAAACCATCAGTTGCAGTTCGGGATTCTGCATGCCTACCCACCAGCAGGCGGGTTCTATCCGGGATATTTCGATGGCCGAAACGGACAACGAAAAGATCCATACTACCATTATTCCGACTAATTTTTTCATTGTTGACTAAAATACAACCGGTACTCACCGGGAGCTAATGTTATACTTTCTGTTGTTACACTCGTTGTCAGTTCGTTGCCGGAAAAACAGTCTTTCCAGGTTCCGGCTTTCGAGAAAGGAACACTCTTTGTTTGTTCCACCACATCGAAATTGGCCATAGCGACCGCCGTTTCATCGCCCCCTTTCAAAACAATGGTTTTGAAATGATTGACCAGGTCGATGGTATAATCGGATGTAGAGAAAACGGCTTTTGTTTGATGCAGGTCTATCATTTTTGTATAGACATCGTGCAGGGCTTTCCGGTCGGGGTTTTCGTAATAATCCCAACGGATGGGCTTTTTATCCAAACGTCCGTCCTCCATCGACGAGCCTAACCGGTAATCGTAGCCCAGCTCACCGAATTGCCAAATCATTTTCGGCCCCGGAAGAGCCAACAGCATCACCGCGGCGGCGGCCGTCCGCTGCAATCCGACGGGCATTTGTTTCACATTGTAACCGTTGTATTCTTTGCCCCACTGTTCGTTTTTGTACATCAAGCGTTCCTCATCGTGGCTTTCCATATAGGCCACAAGGTGGGGTTTTGTCCAGCCCCGCTGGGAGTAGGAACCCCAGGAAATATCGCCTTTTTTGGAACCGCTGCCGATTTCTTCGCCCCAGCCCATAGTAGCTTCATTCATATTGTAATTGAGATTGCCCCAAAGCAACATGCCGTAATCGGCTAAAATTTTTTCCTCGCTGTTGTCGGTCAGGTGCTCCAAGATAACCAGGGCGTCGCTTTTCCGTTTCCAAATTTCGGAAGCCATGCGTTCGAGGATGCGGATACGGCTGGCGTCGTAAGCCTGACCGTCGCCCGGCGTATTGGTAAAGCCTTTGGTAAAATCGAAACGGAAGCCGTCGATTTTGTATTCTTTCAGCCAGTAGGCGCAAACGCTGTCGACAAACGCTTCGGTATGTTTGCTTTCGTGATTGAAATCGTATCCCCACGAATAGCTGGTATTGGGCGACGAAACATTGTACCACGGATTATCCGCCGAAGGATTGCCGTTGGCGCCTGAGTACATCCGCACCATCGGGCTTTGTCCGTAGCTGTGATTCAAGACCATATCCATGATGACGGCCATACCGTTTTCGTGGCAGGCGTCGATAAAGGCTTTGTAATCGTCGCTCGTTCCGTACGCTTTGTCGGTGGCGAAATAAAACGAAGGATTGTAGCCCCAACTGTCGTTCCCTTCAAACTCGTTGAAAGGCATCAGTTCGATAGCATTCACGCCCAAGGCTTTCAGATAGGGCAGTTTGGACTGAACGCCCTTTATCGAACGCTGTTCCGTAAAATCGCGGATAAGGATTTCGTAGATAACTATATTTTGGGGGTTGTTGACGGTGTAATCGGGTATTTTCCAAGAATACTGATCCGGTTGGGTGGTAACGACCATAGCTATTTCCGTAGTTTGGCCTGTGGGATAGGGAATCATATTAGGGTAGATAGCCGACGGAATATCCTTATCGTTCCACGGGTCGGCGATGGTATGGGCGTAAGGGTCGGCAATGCGGATGGTCTGGTCAATCAAGTATTGGCAAACGTATGCTTTGTTGCGGTCGAGATTACCGATTTGAATCCAGAAACGGTCGCCGTCTTTGTCCATTTTGTACGCCTCCGAAACCGTCCAGTCGTTGAAATCGCCGATAAGGTACACCGATTGTTTTTTCGGGGCGAAAAGGACGAAAGCCAGGGAATCGTCGCTGATACGGGTGATGCCGTCGCGCAGATGGGCCGGCAATGGAGATGACGGAGTATCCGGCAATGCCCCCGATTCATGACAGGCGAACAACAGCCCGGACAATAATAAGAATGAATAGAATACGTGTTTCATGGATTCTTTTTTTGATAAAAAGAGAAACGGTAAACACGGTGGCTTACCGTTTCTCTTTTCCATAGTTATTGTTTAGTCCAGAGAATGACCAGATTTTCTTCGTCGAAAGTAACGAAATACGTTCCATCTTCGGCTACAGAAATATCGTTGCCCCCTGCCGTAACAACACCCTCTGTGATACCATAATTGACATCCCAAGCGTTGTTTAAGCGAAGTTTAAACGCTTCTCCTCCTTTCAATGGAAGGGTTATTTCCCATCGCAGTGTTTCGTGATTCCAAGTCAAATCGGTGTCGCTATCCCAACCGGTAGGCGTTGCAGAGCCGATGATTCCCCAGGAATAAGGAACCATTTGAATGCTCAGTTCCGGTAGATTGACCGTGATTTGATGATAACCGGCTCCGGGCGACTTTATATTAGCCCCACCATCCACAATCAGGTTGACATTGTCGTCGCTACCCCATTTATGATCCCAAGAACCGGAAACAGGCAGAAGCAAAAATTCGGAATGAGCATTCGGAAAAGAAAGATATCCCACATAGATGCCATTATCTATCGGTGAAATCAATGTAGGACCGTTCGCATTATTCCATCCGTTAAATTCGCCAACAGTATACAAATAAGACGCTTGAGGCTCAAATGGAGTTACCGTTACAGCAAGAGGCGAAGAATAAACAGGCATAATCTCGCCTACCACTCCGTTTAAATCGGCTTTGCCATACGTTTTAACTCTGATTTCCAGATTAGCGACCACATTGGGCGCCAATTCAAGTGCCGTCAGCGCAGCATTCAACACCTTGTAGGTGATTTCAAACGTATTCTTCCCTTTTCCATCCACCGGCAGTCCGAGAGCAATCGCCGGGGAGAAATGCGTGCCTGCTTTCGCTATTTCCAGTTGGCTCGCCATTCCCAGTGCGACGTTATAAACCCCTGCATGGTAATCAATCGACAGGTTGCCGGAGTTAATATTGTCTTTACTAATCACCACAGGCTCCAACGATGACAGTATTTCCGGATTACTTTCCGAACCCGTCAAAACAGGATCTTTCGCATCTTCACAAGCAGAGAAGCACATCGTTGTTGCTACCAACAGTACGATTCCTTTTAATATCTTTTTCATATTCATATCTTTTTATTTTGAAATTCATTTTACATAAACCTTAGTTGCCATAATCCGGATTTTGATCCAAATTGACGTTCGCATTTTTATCCGAATCGGGTATGGGATAAATATTGAAGTGAGAATCAACCGCTTTGCCGGCTTGTATTCCCCCCTTCCATTCCCACAAATAATCGGCAGTAGTAAATTGTCCGAACCGAATCAAATCGGTACGACGGAAACATTCCCAGTACAATTCACGGGCGCGCTCATCCAAAACAAACTGCGGGGTGATAGTGCTTACCTGATGATTGGTATTTCCGAACGCTCTTGTTCTCAATGCATTGATATATTGTATGGCTTCACCGGTGGTACCGTTGGTAGCGCCACGAGTAACCGCTTCGGCATAAATCAAATACATTTCAGCCAAACGGAACAAAGGAAAATCGGTATCCGCATATTCTCCCGTCGGATCCGAACCAAAAATCGGATTATCGACCGTTGACGCCGACGTGATATTACGGTATTTATACGTACTTAAACCATTCGTAAACTCATTCGGATCATCTCCCAAGGCGTTCTTTTCACCTACAAATAAGAACCGTTTGTCGGTTTCCCTTTCAAATTTGTCGACAAATTCTTTTCTTACCCGGTAGCCTGACCAACCAAACCGATCGGCGTTCCAAATACCCCAATGTATCAACTTCTCTTTGTATGTAACTTGATATTCCTTATTACCGGGGGCATTGATCAGAAAAGTAACCCCACCATACAGTCGCGTATACTTGCCGTCGTAATTGATGGAGAGAATGACTTCGTTGTTATTCAGATGATTATCGGCCAGAAACAAATGTTCGTAATGATCTTTTAGACCATAACCCGCATCAATCACTTTTTTAGCGTAAGTAAGCGCATCATTCCAGTGCGGAGTGCCTGCATAAACTTCAGCATTTAAGTAGACGCGAGCCAGCAAAGCATTACCGGCAGCGATATCCGCTCTTCCGTAGTCGTTGGTACGCGCCGCTTTCAATAACTGATTGTCGGTCAAATCACGCAATTCCGATTCGATATAAGCAAACAAATCGGCGCGTTTAATCTGAGGAGGCAAGTCGCCCATTACACTGTTTTCGGTTACAAAAGGGGGATTTCCAAAAACGTCCATCAATACCCAATAAGCAAATGCACGCAAAAAACGCGCTTCGGCGCGGAAATAGTTAATTTCCGTTACCTGCTCACCGCTAAACCCTTTGCCTTCACCCTTATCGGCCGAATTACGCAAAAATTCATTCGCATACATGACCTGCATAATGCATTTGGAGTAAAGCCCTATGGAGAATCCCGAATTGCTGGGATTCGATGAGAAATTAATATTATTCAACTGAGGAATACCCGGATCGTTCCACAAACAATGGGCTTCATCGGTGGGCATCTCCTGGTGATTGAACCAACAACGCAGGAAATCCGCATTTTGACCTTCGTCCAAACCTACAATATCCGGTTTTCCGGCGGGGCCTTGATTGCCCGACAGCGTATAAGCCGCATACACTTTGGCTAAAGCGCCTTTGTATCCATCAAAAGTAGAATATACATTTTTGGAAGTTGTTTCATTTTCCGGAAAGCGATCCAAATCGCTCACACAGGATGGCAGTAAGCATACAGACATCACTGCGAATATCATTTTTGTTATGAATCTATATTTTTTCATTTTGTATCTTCTATTTAATAAGTTAGAAATTCAGATTGAAACCCACACTGAAAGTTCTTGGATTCGGATAAAAATTCCGATCAATCCCTCCCGCAATTTCAGGATCAATCCCCTGGTATTTCGTTAGCGTAAATACATTTTGAACCGTCGCATTGACTCTTAGTTCCAGCTGTTTAGCTATTTTTCCGAAATCGTACATCAATTGCATATAATCCATTTTCAGGAAAGAAGCATTTTGTACGTAATAATCCGACATCAATTGCTGCGTAAAAAAGCCCGTGTTTTGAATATCCCGCACGGAATTTTGCAAGTAATTATTGGTGTTCAACACCAACGCATAATTCCCGTTATCGGAATAGGCGTTATTATAGACATAATGACCGATATTGGAACGCAAAGCGGTTGCCAATGTCCATTGTCTATAATTCAGGGAAGTATTGAATCCGATAAAAACCAATGGATCCGGGGTTTTATAATGATATTTATCCTTGGCATCCAGTTGGCCATCCTGGTTTCTATCCACGAACAAACCTTCTATCGGCTTGCCTGCTGCGTCGTAAACCTGTTCGTAAACAAAGAACGACGACGGTGCATAACCGACGGTATGCGCCTGTATTTTTGCGCCTGTACCTCCCGAAATATCGCCCACCAGTGTCGTCGGATTCCCTCCGGGCAAAGCAAGGTTGGTAATTTCGGTTTGGGTAGTGGTCGCATTGATTCCCAATTCCCAACGCAAATCTTTGGTATCAACCGGAATGGCATTCATGGAAAATTCCACGCCTTGGGCATTCATCGTTCCAATGTTTTTGATTATCCGATTGATAAAATTGCTTCCCATAGGGATATCAATTTCCGCAAGCAAGTCTTTGGTGTCTTTTTTGAACAAGTCGATCGAACCGTACAGCCGATTGTTATAAAATCCCCAATCCAGCCCGATATTACTCGTGGTGGTCTGTTCCCATTTACGGGCAGGGTCATAACCGGCCGGACGCCAGGCAGAATAAAACTGATCGCCCCATTGCACTTGAGCGGTTTCCTCGCTTAAAGCATAACGGGCAATGTGTTCAAAGTCGCCGATCCCTTCCTGTTGGCCGGTGATACCCCAGCCCAAACGAAGTTTCAAATTGGAAAGCGCTTCTATATTCTTCAGAAAATCTTCTTCACTCACACGCCAGGCAAGTGCAACCGAAGGGAAAGTACCCCAACGATTTTCTGTGCTGAAACGGGAAGAACCGTCCCGACGAACAGTAGTAGTAAGCAAATACTTTTCCGACAAATTGTAATTCAAGCGACCGTAAAAAGAGATCAAGGTATTACGGGGAGCGCTGGGTATGCCTGCCGGAGAAAGCTCGTTTTGCTTGTCCAGATCCATCAAAGGAAAAGTCTTATCGGTTATCTTGAAATCCTGATAGGTATAACCCCCCATCACTTCCAACCGATTCGCCGGATTCAGTTGTTTGCTGTAATTCAAATAAGATTCAAACAACACATTCTGCTTTTTCTGATCATACTGTGAAAAAGATCCGGTTCCCAACCTTTCCAACGACCATTTTTGATAATACACTTCCCCTTTCCCTTGCGAAACATCATAACCCATATTCACATTCGCCCGCATATCGGGCAGGAAATGCAATTGATAATCCAATTGAACATTACCGATACTGCGATAAACATGGGCCTGATCGTCTTTGCTGTACAACAATACCATCGGATTTTTAGTAGCCATTGAATTAAACGTACCATCCGAACTCAACCAATTCCAATAACCATTGAACTTTTCATACGCAGCGCCTTCCCCATAAACCGGTTGAGTGGGATCCATACGAATAGCAGCGCTGATAGCATCACCATTGCCAAAACGCGAATGCGTGTAAGTTCCTTTTAAATTCACATTGATGTTTAAATGCTTATCAAATAACGACGGATTGAAACTAATATTAGCTGTGGTACGTTTCATATTATCCGTATCCAGAATACCGTCTTGACTGATAAATCCCACCGAAACACGATAAGGGAGAAAATCGTTGACACTACCGCTTACGCTCAAGTTATTATCCGTTGTGAAAGCGTTACGGAAAATTTCATCTTGCCAATCGGTATTCGCATTCCCCAAATAACCAATATACTTTGGAGAAGTATAAGGATTATTTTGAACCACCTCCCGAAATTCATCTGCCGACAAAACATCCACCCGTTTAGCAATAGTAGCAATCGAATGTTGAGAAGACAGGTTCACCTGCAAGGCTTGTCCTGCAGCGCCTTTTTTGGTCGTAATAATAATCACCCCATTCGAGGCGCGAGAACCATAAATAGCGGTAGCCGAAGCATCTTTCAAAATGTTCATCGATTCGATATCGTTCGGATTGATGCTGGCCAAGGGATTGGTTTGTCCGCTAATCCCTGCATTATCCAAAGGCACGCCGTCCACTACAATCAACGGATCGTTGCTGGCATTCAGTGAAGCCCCGCCGCGAATACGGATGCGGTTCCCGTCGCCGGCGCGACCGCTGTTGGAGGTAATTTGCACACCGGCCACCTTCCCCGTAATCAACGAACTGGAATTGGTAATCAATCCTTTCTGAAAATCTTTTTCCCCGATAGCCGTAATCGAACCGGTCAAATCGCCTTTTTTCATCGTTCCATACCCAATCACCACCAATTCATCCAGCAGTTGATTGTCTTCCTTCATCACCACATCAATCACCGACTTCCCGGCTACCGGTATTTCCTGGGTCGCATATCCGATATACGAAACGACCAATACCGCGTTGTCCGTCACCTGTAATTGAAAATGTCCTTCGATATCCGTAACCGTACCGGTTGCAGCGCCTTTCACAGCCACCGTAGCCCCGATGGCCGGTTCACCGGCAGCATCCTTTACCGTACCGGAAACCCGGTATGCATTCTGCGCACATACATTCAAGGAAATCAATACACCTGTAAAGAATATACAAGCCCGTTGAAATCCCCACACAAATAGTTTTTTCTTCTTTCTCATGATACAAATCATTTAAAGTAAATAAATTATATTAACTTACGCAAAAGTATATATCAAAACGTTAATGAAAAAAACAATCAAAGAAAAATCAAAACGGGATAAACGGTTAATGTGTTTATTGTAAATAAACTAAGGCTATCCGATACAACGAAAAATCAAAGCGCCATCTCAGCAGCAACGCGGCGCGACGCGCTTCTATCGGTCATCCGATTTTCAGGATTTGCTCGTCCAGCGAATCTTTGAAAAGCGATTTATGCCGGATTCTCGATCGGTAAGTATAAATGGTCGTGATCGAACAACGTAAAAACAGGGCAATTTGGGTATTATCATGAATGCCCAACCGGATAAGGGCATAAATCCGCAGTTCCGTATTCAGCAACTCGCCCGATTTGACATATTGTTTTTCTTCTTCCGGAAACAAAGCATTGAAATTTTCGATAAACGTCGGATAGAGCCGGAGAAAAGTTTCATCGAAATTGGCATAAAACCCGCTTAATTCCGTGTCGATGTATTGGGTCGATTTCAGGGCGGCATACAGTTCCTGCACCTTGCCGGCCCCGGCAATCCGGTTGAGATTGCGGCGGTAATTGTCCAATTTCTCAATATAATTGGAACAAAGGTCGATAAATTTACCCAAATACGTTTCTTTTACCAGATTGGTTTCCGACAATTTCCGGTTCACATGCATCAATTCGTTGTTCAAATCATGCAATTGGCTATTGGAATTTTGCAAATCCGTATTCAGCTTTTGCAATTTCAGATTGGCATGGTACAATTCTTTTCGTATTTTGGCAATCCGGCGCATTTGCCGGTAGACATAAATGACCGCTACAATCAAAAACAACAACAAAACGCTGACCCACAAGAGGTAGCGTTTCAATTCCTTTTTCTGTTTCAGGGCTTTCTCCTGATAGGCGCTGTCGATAATCGGGAAAATTTTGGTGATTTCATAACTCCGGAAACGGGCGTTGCAAAAGACCGCATCGTCGATCGACGATTGAATATACCGGTAGGCCCGGTCGATATTCCCCTCCTGATACAAAATCAAAGCCAGTGCGTGCATGGACGTATTTTCCTTGACGGCATTTTTAATATCGCAGATAGCCGAAAGGGTATAATATTTTTTCTGCATTTCCAACCGACCCTCTTTTTGATAGATATTAGCGAGAATATTGGCAAAAATCGCCCGTTCATGGTCTTCCTTTGTCGATTGAGCCAACAGGTCGAGCAAGAGGGCCGCGGCTTCCTGCGTCCGGTTTGCATCCGTTAATTTCTCGGCCGTCAATACTTGATGCGATTTGGAATCCCGGGGGACAATCTGCAACAACGAATCGCGGTACAGATTGCTCAGGGAATAGTAGGTATTTTGCTTGTCTGCCTGCGAATTGGCATAATAGCGGTACACCTGTTTGTAGGCTTCATAATAGCTCTGCAACAAGGCCACCGGCAGATCCCGGAACCGACTCCGGTCGAGGCTTTCCAAATTCTGAATCGATTCGAAAAATTTACCGGATTGCCAATACAAATACGATATATCCAACTGGGTTTCGTAGATATAGGTTTCATGCTGCAAGCGCCGGGCAATCGCTACATTGTTTTGCAAATAACGGAGCGCCGAATCCGTCTGGTAGGCTTTGTATTGCGTATAAATCTGCCGGTTGATGGCATAACGCTGATGCGGCATCAATCCCGGAATGTTCAACATTTGCTTGATTTCCCGGATTGTTTTTTCTTTTTCCTGCGTATAAATTTCTTTTCGGTTCAATTCGTATTCCAAAACCTGGAGAACGGAATCGTTTTCAGACCGGGCATTTGCCTGATGGGTAGCGAATAAGGCCAGCAAAAACAATGTAACAAGTTTTTTCATTCTAAAAGAAACAATGATACCACAAAATTAAATGAAAATCTGATGATTTCCAAACGCATGCAACAGCCGATTCGCATTCCGCCGGGAAATCCGGGGGAAACCGGGCCTAATAGCCGGAATTTCAGGAAAAAAGCATCAACGCCTTTACCGGGGAACCAAGCGAGAGAGAAGTTGGGGAAGTATCTATTAGTTTGCCTGTTAGATGCTGTTTTCCGACAAGGGCTACACTACTTAAAATACATTATTTAAAATATTATACTTATAAATATAAAATTTTGTGAAAAATAGATACATTTGTTTTAATTTATTTTATATATTTGCAAGCTAATAGATATAAAATACACTGAAATAAATAAAATAGTAACATAATTATAAATAGTTTCATTAATTTTTTATCCAATGAAAAGAAAAGCAAGAAGAAAAGAACAAACGGGAGGAAACTTCCGATGGTATTCCTCGCTGATGGGAATACTGCTCCTTTGGCTGTGTTCCTTCGGGAATGCGGCGGCGCAAACGACACCGCTGGGTGTTAGCGTTACCGACACGGTAATGCCTACCTGCGACAAACCGAATACCGGCACATTGACCTTTAAGGCCAGCGGAAGTAGTCAGACACCCGTCAGATATACATTCACTCTTTCGAAAAACGGTTTTACCATAGATACCAGGACGACTGGTAATGGTGTTGATACCTATACTTTCAAAAACCGTGATGCAGGTCATTATAAAGTAGTCGTAACCGACTATAAGGACGCAACCCGGGTCCCCGCCGAAGTCGAAGTTACTTTGAGTGCAACCGAGGCCACCCCACTGGGTGTTAAAGTGACCGCATCGACACAGCCTACCTGCGACCTGCCGAAGTCCGGAACATTGTCCTTTTTGGCCTCCGGAGGTACAGCAAACCACAGATATAGCTACACTCTTTGGAATAACGGTTCTATCAAAGGCACCAAGAATTTTTCTGCTGCGAATGCTACTGATACCGCTACTTTCACGGGTCTGGAGGCAGGTCTTTACAAAGTAGTCGTAACCGACAGGGACTGCGCTGCCCTGGTTTCCGCCGAAGTCGAAGTTACTTTGAGTGCAGGCGAGGCCATCCCCCTGGGTGTTAGCGTTACCGACACGAAACAGCCTACCTGCGACGATCCGGATTCCGGAGAATTGTCCTTTTTGGCCACCGGAGGTACGGCAACCCCCAGATATAGCTACACCCTTTGGGAAAACGGTTCTATCAAAGATACCAAGAATCCTTCTGCTGCGCAGGCTACTACTCCCGTTACTTTCACGGGTCTGTATGCAGGTCATTACACAGTAGTCGTAATCGACAGGGACTGCGAAGCCCTGATCCCCGCCGAAGTCGAAGTTACTTTGAGTGCAACCGATGCCACCCCGCTGGGTGTTAGCGTTACCGACACGATAATGCCTACCTGCGACAAGCCGACTATCGGCAGACTGGAAGTTGCTGCCACCGGAGGTACAGCAACTCCCAGATACGAATACACCCTTTGGAAAAACGGTTTTTCCTTACAAACCAAGACGTCTGCTAATCCCGTTACTTTCACGGGTCTGGATGCAGGGCATTACAAAGTAGTCCTAATCGACTTGGACTGCGCTGCCCTGGTTCCCGCCGAAGTGGAAGTTACTTTGAGTGCAGGCGAGGCCATCCCGCTGGGTGTTAGCGTTGATGTAGGCCAAACGATACCGCCTACCTGCGACAAGCCGACTATTGGCAAACTGGTATTTGTTGCCACCGGAGGTACAACACCCCACCAATATACATACACCCTTTGGAATAACGGTTCTATCAAAGGTACCAAGACGTCTGGTTCTGTTATTGGCGTTCCTTTCACGGGTCTGGAGGCAGGTCATTACAAAGTAGTCGTAACCGACAATAACTGCGCTGCCCTGGCACCCGCCGAAGTCGAAGTTACTTTGAGTGCAACCGATGCCTCCCCGCTGGTTGTTAGCGTTACTGAATTAGAAACGATACAGCCTACCTGCGACAAGCCGGATTCCGGCAAACTGGTATTTGAGGTCACCGGAGGTACAGATTCCCCCAAATATAGATACACTCTTTGGAAAAACGGTTCTATCTTAGGTAATACTAATGTGACCAGCAATACTTTCACGAAACTGGAGGCAGGGCATTACAAAGTAGTAGTCATCGACTTGGACTGCGCTGCTCTGGTTCCCGCCGAAGTCGAAGTTACTTTGAGTGCAGAAGATGCCGACCCGCTGGGTGTTAAAGTTAATGCAGCCCAAACGAAACAGCCTACCTGCGACCTGCCGAAGTCCGGAGAATTGGTATTTAAGGCCTCCGG
>JAISYG010000135.1 GCA_031270075.1 Dysgonamonadaceae bacterium | reverse complement strand
TGGGTGATTTCCTTACCCAAGGCTTTCAACGTGATTTCGCCACTGCTCCGAGCCTGTGCATACCACTTTTTCGGTTCTTCCGACTGCTGCGGATTTCTTCTTTCTACTACTACATACTTCACTGACATACGTGTTTTGTTTGATGGATTTATAAATAAAAAAAAATCTTGCAGAAATAAAAAAACTCGTCCGGTTTTTCTTCCCAACAGGAAGAATACCGAACGAGCTGGTTGTTACTCTTTCGCTTGCTTCAATCGTTTGAAGCAGAGATACTTTTGTGTAACTTATTGAATCGCAATTACATGGGGGGGGATTTTAGGAGTTCCATTTCGTTATATACCCCGATAACAAGGGAGAGAACCCCCTTGCCGGTAGACTTATTTTCTGCGCTTCCGTACATGCCCCTTCTTGCGTTTTTCTTTGTAACTGTTATTGTAAACTATTGCATGTATTCGCTGTTTATCAGCGATTTTATGGGGCAAAGATAAGCTTTTTTTTTATTTCTGCCAATTTTATGTCAAAATTATTGCTGGGCAGATTCAAGTAACCCATGCCACTTACCGAAACATATCCTATATAAGCCTATTTGAAACGCTATAAGCGTTTTTTCAATGATCATTTTTCCCGTTTTATAAACATTTATTTTAACAGGATTCGGCAAAAGTATCAAAAATACATCTATCTTTGCACCCTCATGTAAACAAAAATGAAAATGAAAAATCTTAAAATGTATATGGCCACCGGTCTGGTCATTTTTTTTCGTCCGTTCGGGTATGCACAGGACAACGACAGTCTTTCGTACAGCCCAACAGCAAAGATTATCAGCATTGCCGTTCCTTCCGCTCTGATTATGTATGGCGCGGTTTCACTGGGAAACAACGGTATCCGGCAATTCGATTATTCCGTCCGCGACCATTTGCTCGAAAAGGATGCGATGTGGAACCGGAGTTGGGACAATTACTTGAAATATTCTCCTGCCGTCGCCGCTTTCGGAATGAAGATAGCCGGCATGAAGAGCACTCACAAAATAACGGATATGGCCATTATCCATGTGCTCAGTAATCTTCTCAACACCGGAATTGTACATGGAGCCAAACATATTGTTTCCCGTGAACGCCCCGACTATTCAAATCGCCAGTCTTTTCCTTCGGGACACACATCGACCGCTTTTGTTGCAGCGGAATTTCTGCATCAGGAATACAAAGACCAATCGGTTTGGATCAGTATAGGCGGATACAGCATGGCATCGCTTATCGGAGTAGCCCGTGTTTACAACAACAGGCATTGGGTAAGCGATGTCATCACCGGCGCCGGAATCGGTATTTTATCCACTAAAATCGTTTACTGGACTTACCCTTACTTGCAGGAAGTTTTCGCCAAAAGAAGCAAAAAGACCAATGCACACCTTTTTCCCAGCTACAGCGAAGGAAATTGGGGCATCGGTCTTTCCTATACTTTTTAACCCTCTATTTTTTATCCAGCGCCCGCCACACGTACCAGATGTAAGCAATGACCACCGGTATGAACAACGACACGATGGACATGGCTTTCAGTGTAAACAGGCTGGAGCTGCTGTTGGCTATTGTCAGCGAACTTTGCATGTCGGACAACGACGGGTAATAAACCGTATGATTGTAGCCGGCTATCAACAGGAGAATGGTAACTACCAGTATCGTACCGATTCCTGCAAACCAGATTCCTTTGGTGTATTTCGTTTGAAAAATACTCCGGCCGAATCCGTACAGTACCAGCACTACGCCGATTAGCAAAAGAGGTAAAGCCCATGGAATCGCCAATAAATTATGCCAGTATTTGAACGATTCGACGCTGATAATGCCTGTGGCCGGATCTTCGGTCATTCCATTTTTCAATAACAAATGGATTAAATATGGCAAAAAAGCAACCAAAAATCCAATAGCATTGATCAACAACTGTTTTCGCGATTTTTTCCGAACCGTATCCTTATCAATCTGATTGATAAAATACAAACTTCCCAGACAACGGGCCAAGAAGAAAATCGCTAATCCCAAAATCACATTCCACGGATTGGCTACGGCTTCCAAACCGTGCCACGGGTTTTGCCAAGACGAAATCACCGGCTTCGCTCCGATCAGGTTTTCTTTATTAATGATAAATTCGGCTCCGTAAAACAGAGTAGATACAGCCGCTCCCAATAAAATCGGGCCTAACAGTCCATTCAAAAACAAGAACGCTTTGTAAGTGTTTTTTCCAAGGAAATTCCCTTTCTTGGATATAAACTCATAGGATACGGCTTGCAGGACGAAACTGAACAAAATCAGCATCCATACCCAATAGGCGCCGCCGAAACTGGTTGAATAGAACAAAGGGAACGAGGCAAAAAATCCCGCGCCGAAAGTAACCAAAGTAGTGAAAGTCAATTCCCATTTTTTACTCAGCGAACCGACTAAGCGGTTCAAATCTTCTTCCTTTTTCCCACCCAGGGCATAAATCAACGATTGTCCGCCCTGCACAAACAGCAGAAAAACCAAAATTCCTCCCAACAGGGAAACCAGAAACCACCAATAATGTTGATAAAAAGAATAATCCATAGCAGTTTAATTTTTAGCCGGCCCTGCCTTGATTTGCTTCACCATGATGCTTATTTCGGCAATCAGGAAAGCAGTAAACAGCGCCAGAAAGATGAAAAATGTAATTTGCACCGACGACGTTTCGATATCCGAAACGGCCGCCGACACCGGCAATATATCTTGAATAGCCCAGGGTTGGCGGCCCACTTCGGCCACTACCCAACCGGCTTGTGAGGTAATGTAAGCCAACGGAATCGAGAGCAGGCTTACCCATTGCAACCATTTGACCTTTTCAAATTGTTTTTTATAAGCGAAAAACGCCATAACAATGAAAAGCAGGAGGAAATATCCACCCAGGATCACCATTACCCGGAAAGCGTAAAACACCAGCGGCACATTCGGTATGGCGTCGGCAGGCGATTGGAAATAGCCGTAACCGAAATAAGGCATATTTTCGCGCAGTTGTGCTTCGCTTTCCACTTGTAATTCGGAATTTCCGGTTCGTTTTGCTTCTTTATAATTGGCCAGGGCGGCGAAAGCAACTTTTCCTTTGGCCATTTTTTCCTCTATCGAAAGCGCTGTGCCTTGAGGCGTATCGTAACCTCCCTCTACAATATTGTTGATGCCCGGAACATATCCGTTCAAATCCCGCACGGCCAGAAACGATAACATTTTCGGAATCGGTATAGAGAACAGGAAAGGATCTTTATCATCGCCGTACTGTTTACCGGGAGTTAATACACCAAAACCTACTAAATCCACGCCGTTTCCACCCTCGTACAAGCCTTCCATGGCCGCCAGTTTCATGGGTTGTTTCTGGGCTACCTGATGGGCGGAACCGTCGCCCGTCCAGAACGAAATCGCAATACCCACTATCCCGACTACCGAAGCAATTTTAATACTGTCTAAGGCAAACGCCGTATCCCGTTTCTTAAGTAAAAACCAGGAACTGATACCGGCTACAAAAGCCGCTCCCAACATCCAGGAAGAAATCACCGTATGGAAAAATTTGTTCACGGCCATCGGGGACAGGGCTACCGCCCAGAAATCGTTCATCTCGTTGCGCACCGTATCCGGATTAAAGTGCATACCGGCAGGATATTGCATCCACGCATTCGCTACCAGTATCCACCACGCGGAAAGCGTGGCGCCGCCTACCGTAAGCCAAGTGGAAGCCAAATGAAATTTCGGGCTTACTTTTTCCCATCCAAAGTACATGACGGCAATAAAAGTGGCTTCCATGAAAAAGGCGAAAATACCTTCAATAGCCAACGGCGCTCCAAAGATATCGCCGACAAACCAACTGTAATTCGACCAGTTGGTACCAAATTCAAATTCGAGGATGATTCCCGTAGCTACTCCCACGGCGAAATTGATCCCGAACAGTTTCATCCAGAACTGGGCAGTCCGTTTCCATTTTTCATCTTTCGTCCGGTAATAGAAGGTTTCCATGATCGACATGATTAAACCCAAACCGAGCGTCAATGGGACGAACACCCAATGATAAATGGCCGTCAGAGCAAATTGCGCCCGCGACCAGTCAATTAAAGACAAATCCATTTGATTCATTTGAGTGATTTTTTTTCGTTATTATTGTGCTTTTCAATTAACTCCTTAAATACAAAATCGCTTTTCTCCTCTTCCGTATCGAAACGACTGTTGAGGATATTGGGGAAGAAAAAAACTTTGAGAACAGCGAAAAGAATAAACAGTTTGATAAAAATAAGCGCCCACAAAGGTTTACCCCACGTAAGGTGCCTGAAGCCGTCTACGTACATGGCGATAAAATCACGAATAGATTTAATGTTGTCCATAACAGCATTGCAATTAATGTGAACAAAGATAATGATTATTTATTATATAAACCAAATTTTTTTAATTGGGGGCCAAATAATTTTTTCCGGATGAAATGCCGCATATCGAGGATAGAATAGTATTTGTTTGATTACATAACATAAATCCGAACCAAATAATTTTCTATTTCTTCAAACGTTGCATCTTTCAACAACACATTCTTATGCTTATCCAATAAATACAATGTAGGAATCGCTCTCAGGTCGTATCTTTTTTCGATGGTTGATGAGGGATCGTATCCATTTATCCATCCGGGGGGATAATTCGCATAATATTTTTTCCATTCCTCCATATTTTCACCGGCGTATATGGATAGAATCGTTAACCGGCGTTCCGACAAAAATTGATTCATAACCGCCGAACGGCGAATGCTTTCGATGTGTTCCTTACACGACGGACATCCCGGCTCGTTAAAAAACAGCAACAGGTATTCCGCATCCATCCGGTACAATGCGCCTGTTTTTCCCGCCCTGTCGGTGTACCGGAAATCAATCGCACGGGTTCCCGCCCGGTTCCGGTAAGCGCTTTCCAAACGGTGCCGGGGAAGCATTTTTTCTGTATCGTTCAATACCGGCGTTTGAGTCATCACTTCCAATACGGGAATATAGAGTTCTTCACAGCGCATCGGCGAGTTGGGTTCGTTGAGGTATTTGGCGGCCATATCCGTGAAATAGAGAAAAAGCTTTTTATTCTGTTCGCTTTTCAATATCATGGTTTTTATTACTTGCTGCGCTTTCGGTAAAGCGGTGCGGCGCAACAGATTGATATACTCCACCCAAGCCTGTTCCGTTATTTCGGGAGAAGGCGTATAGGCGGTATCGGCAAAATCGAAACAATCCCAATAGTGCTCGATGAGAAATTCGTGCCGGAGTTCCGGTTGGACGATTAAAGCCGGAATTTCCGGCAAAACGAATTTTTCGGTTGCAACCTGAATGGTGTCGCCCTCTGTAACCGGTTCCTCACCGGGATTTTTAGTGTTTTTGCATCCCAACATTCCTATTAGAAGGAATATCCATACCGTTTTTTTCATATTCTGTTCTCTTAATTATTTAGATTCTAAAATAATTCCTAATTCACTCCATTCCGGCACCTCCTGTACAAAAACAGCCTCGCCTTGCTCATTGATCCGGCAGCAATAATGCTGCAATCCGTTACTGACAATCAACCAGGGCGCTTTCAGGCAATAATGATAACGTATAATCTGGTCGAACGTTTTTTGCGACAGACTGACCGACGGCGCCTTATATTCAATAATCATCTGTGGCTGAAGCAAGGTATTATAAAGCACCGTGTCGCAACGACGATTCACCGGCCCTAAGGCGATGCACACTTCGTTGGCTAACAATCCTTCCGGATAATGTTTTTGTTCAATGAGATAATGAACAAAATGCTGTCGCACCCATTCCTCCGGTGTCAGGCGGACGTATTGTTTTCGTAAACGGTCGAACACGTACTCCTTATTTTCTTGCCGGCGAATTTTCAAATCCGCCGGTGAAAAATTATTGAAGAGAGGCATCACAATGTATTTTATTTTTTATAACTTTGCATTTATTCTTACAAAGAAAACAGGCAAATGTACAAAAATAAACAGACAAAACAATTCATCCATGGCGAAAGATTTAAACTTTAATGAAATAAAACGGGATATCCAATCGAAGCAATTCATGCCGGTTTATCTTTTCCAGGGAGAAGAAAGCTATTATATCGACCAACTGACCGACCGGCTGATTGAATCGGTATTGGACGAAGCGGAACGGGATTTTAACCAAACCATTGTGTATGGTCTGGAAACCGACGTAGCGACGATTATCAATGCTTGCCGCCGCTATCCGATGATGTCCGAACGGCAACTGGTAGTAGTCAAGGAAGCCCAGCTGCTGAAAAACATCGACGATTTAACAGCGTACGTCAAAAATCCTTTACAGTCGACGGTACTCGTTATCAATTACAAATACGGGAAATTAGACGGAAGGAAAAAACTGACCGGCGAGATCGCCAAATCCGGCATCGTCTTTGAATCCAAAAAACTGTACGATAATAAAATTCCCGATTTTATCATTCAATATCTGCGGGATAAACAAATAGAGATCCAATGGCCAACAGCACAAATTCTGACCGATTATCTGGGCAATGATTTGAGTAAAATTACCCATGAATTAGAAAAACTGTCCATCACATTACCTGCCGGTCAGAAGCAAATAACACCGGCTCTCATTGAGCAAAACATCGGCATCAGCAAAGAATTTAACAATTACGAACTGCAAAAAGCCATCGCTGCCGGCGATATTGTAAGAGCCAACCGCATTGCCCGCTATTTTGAAGAAAACCAGAAGAATAATCCTTTCATACTGACATTGATCCTCTTGTTCGGTTTCTTTTCCAATCTGATGATTTGTCAATACGAAAAAGACAAATCCAAAGGACATTTGATGGCGGTACTGGGATTTAAGTGGGACATGCAAATAGTTGATTATCTGGAAGCCATGAAACGTTACAATCCGTGGAAAACGATGGAAAATATTTCACTTATCCGCGAATATGACGCACGGAGCAAAGGGTTTCAAAACAGTTCCGTTCCCCCGGGAAAATTGCTGATGGAATTGTTGTATAAATTAATGCACTGAACGGGACAAGAGTGTTTCACAAGTCCTCCCGGCACATCACCCCATCACCACGCAAATAAAGGATAATCCTTCATTATCGCATTTACCTTTTCGGCGACGGATTGAATCACCTTATCATTATCTACATTTGAAAGCGCCGTATCAATTAAATCGACAATCTCGGCCATCAACGGCTCTTTGGCGCCGCGGGTGGTAATTGCCGGCGTTCCGAAACGCAGTCCGGAGGTTTGGAACGGCGAACGGCTGTCGAACGGCACCATGTTTTTGTTGGCGGTGATATCGGCTTTCACCAATACTAGTTCGGCCTGTTTGCCGGTCAAATCGGGAAATTTGGAACGCAAATCGACCAGCATTAAATGATTGTCGGTTCCTTCGGAAACGATTGTATAGCCTTTATCCATTAAAGCTTTCGCCATAGCGGCTGCATTTATCTTCACTTGCGTCTGGTAAGTTATATATTCGGGCTGCAAAGCCTCGTGGAAAGCGACGGCTTTGGCCGCAATAATATGTTCCAGGGGGCCGCCCTGTACGCCGGGAAATACCGCCGAATCCAAAATAGCCGACATCTTCTTCGTTTCGCCTTTAGGCGTTGTTTTTCCCCAGGGATTTTCAAAATCGTTGCCCATCAGGATAACCCCTCCACGCGGGCCGCGTAAGGTTTTATGCGTAGTGGAAGTAACAATATGGGCATATTGTACCGGATTGTTCAATAAACCGGCGGCAATCAAACCGGCGGGATGCGCCATATCGACCATAAAAATCGCACCAATTGCATCGGCTACCCGGCGGATACGGGCGTAATCCCACTCGCGGGAATAAGCCGATGCCCCGGCGACAATCAGTTTCGGACGTTCCCTGAAAGCCGTTTCCTGCAACTGCTCGTAATCGACTTGACCGGTGTCTTCCCGTACATTGTATTCCAATGCCTGGTAAACCAAACCGGAAAAATTAACGGGCGATCCGTGGCTCAAATGTCCGCCGTGCGACAGGTTCAATCCGAGGAATTTATCGCCCGGCTGCATACAAGCTAAGAACACCGCCATATTGGCCTGTGCACCCGAATGCGGTTGAACGTTTACCCATTCCGCCCCGAACAACTGTTTCAGGCGGTCGATGGCGGTTTGTTCCACCTCGTCTACCACCTGGCAGCCGCCGTAATACCGTTTACCGGGGTAGCCTTCGGCATATTTATTGGTTAATACGGAGCCTGCCGCCCGCATCACTTCATCGCTGACAAAATTCTCGGAAGCGATTAACTCGATACCCGACTTTTGCCGGTTACATTCCCTGTTAATCAGATTAAAAATCAAATCGTCCTGTTTCATATTTTATAATAAATAATTATACATTAAAACATCACTCCAAACGAAAAACTTAAAAGATTCTCGCTTTTATAAAGAATCACCCCATCCAGCCAATCCGGTTTATCGGCAATATCATTGAAATTCATATTGGTGGGAAACATACTGAGTGCATACCGGATATCAAAATGCACGTTGGATATATTCATTGAGAATCCGAATACTCCGAAAGCATTGTATACCGAATTGAAATCATAATGTTCGCTCCTCGACGGAAGTGTGGTATAACGGGTATCGTATTTATAATGCAACGAAGTTCCGGTATACACATTAAATACAAAAGGTCCCGTTTTAGTAATATTGTATCCGATCAGTCCATTGGCGTTGAGCGTTTGCGACCTGAACGACAACTCAAACAATTGCGAATAGGTTTCTTCCGAGGGAAAGGAAAACAGGATATCCTTGTTCACTGTGCTCCACCCTATTTCCGGTTGAATGAAAAACCGGTCAAAATTAATACGGAAAAAACCGGTAACGGTAGCGCCCGTTTTGTTCTGGAACGATACATCATCTAATTCCTCTTCTCCCTGAACGCCCCAAAGATGCCTCACCGCATTGGCGCTCAATCCTACCTTGAATCCCCAGTTCACTATTTTACGGTTGAAACTGTACAGTTCCTGACCGGATACGGACCATCCGGACAAAAACAGACTACAGATTCCCGTCAGCACTCCTTTCAAAAACATCTGTCGACAAACCGTTTTCATTCTCTTTTTATTGCTTTTTCCGTTGAACACTCCAACCGAATTTGCCGATTAATTCTCCTAAGCCGTAATATTTTCCGTGCGAATAGGCCAATATTTTCGCTTTTTCCATATCCAATGCGCCGGTTACCGGATGGATGTAACGTTCGTCGGCCAAAATATGGACTACTTCCGCCAAAAACATATCGTGCGTTCCCAAAGGGATAATTTCCTTCACCCGGCATTCGATGCACAGCGGCGATTCTTCAATGTAAGGCGCCTGAACGACATGTGATTTTCCCGGAGTTAATTTCATTTCCTTGAATTTGTTATACTCTTTTCCCGACTTCACGCCGCACCAATCGGTAGCGAATGCCAGCGCTTCGGTGGTCAGGTTTATCACAAATTCCCTGTTTTTCTTGAGAATGGCATACGAATGGCGTTCCGGACGAACGGAAATATAGCACATGGCAGGCGTGGAACAGACAGTTCCCGTCCACGAAACCGTCATGATATTATATTCACTTTCCTCTTTTCCGACCGATACCAATACCGCCGGGACCGGATAAATTAATGTGCCCGGTTTCCAATTTTGTTTCATAACAACACTATTTCTTCTTTTTTCGTTTTCATTTCGCAGTAATGACATTGCAAGGTTATCTTCTCTTTATCGATAACTTTGAATCGCGTTCGCATCGGCTCGTTATTGGTAATGCATTTGGGATTATTACATTTAACAAGACCCAAAAGTTCATCCGGCAAATAAACCAGTTGTTTTTCCACTACTTCGTAATCGCGTATGATATTCAGTTTGACGGAAGGCGCAATGAGTGAAATCCGGTTAATCTCGTCCTGTTCAAAAAACTTATCGGCTATTTTCAGGATTCCCTTTTTCCCCATTTTCTTGCTATCCAAACCGTAGCCAATGGTAACCTGTGTTGTCAACTGCTGAACACCTAACAAAGAAACCACCTTGAACAGTTGTTCGGTGGGGATATGGTCAATAACCGTACCATTTTTTAATGCTGCAACTTGCAATTCTTTTTGTTCCATAAATATTATTTTAAGGAATTTTTAAAACATGACAAATAATCGCCTGCCGGGCAAATACGCCGTTGTGGGCCTGTTCAAAATAATAGGCTTTGGGATTATCATCTACATCCCGGGCAATTTCATTCACACGGGGCAGCGGATGCAAGATACGAAGATTGTCTTTGCTGCCGGCCAGCATGGAATTGGTCAACACATACACGTTTTTAACCTTTTCATACTCCATTAAGTCGGTAAAACGTTCACGTTGCACGCGCGTCATATACAGGATATCCGATTGATTGATTACCTCCGGCGAAAAATCTGTGTGTTCGGAATAGCAGATACCCCTGTTATCCATAAACTGCTTGTAGATTTCGGGCAAACGCAATTCTTCGGGAGCCACAAAACGGAACGTCGGATTGAAATGCGACATTCCGGTAAGGAGTGAATGGACCGTCCGACCGTATTTCAAATCGCCTACCATTGTAACCGTGAGATGATCGAGCGTCCCCTGCGTTTTATAGATAGAATACATATCCAACATCGTCTGCGAAGGATGCTGATTCGCCCCATCACCCGCATTGATAATCGGAACGTTGGCAATTTCGGAAGCGTAACGGGCGGCGCCTTCCAGATAATGACGCATAATGATAACATCGACGTAATTACTCACCATCTTAATGGTGTCTTTCAGGGTTTCCCCTTTGGAAGAACTGGTAGTGGCGGCATCGCTGAATCCGATAATCCGCCCACCCAAACGATTGACGGCCGTTTCAAAACTGAGCCGGGTGCGGGTAGAAGGCTCAAAAAAAAGGGTGGCGCAAACCTTCCCCTCCAATATCCGTTGATTCGGATGCTGTTCAAAAAACTCAGCCTTTTGAATCAAATGCAAAATATCCTCTTTGGAGCAATCGACGATAGAAACAAAACTTTCCTTTTTCATTACGCATCACAAGTTTTGATGACAAAGATAATTATTTTTCGGTTACTGGGGAAATAATGCAAAATAATTGTTATCCGCAAAAAAAAACGTACTTTTGTACATTATTATGTTCTTAAATAAATTTATGACAAGAAAAAAAATCAAAGCAAACAAACCGCAGCAACAAGAGAGCAAGCGGGCGCTAACACAACGGATAGTCAGTTATTTCAATAACCATCCTAACGAAGCAATGAATTACAAGCAAATCAGCGCAGGCATCGGAGTTTCTTTGCAGGCCGATAAAGGGATGGTGGCTTCCATTCTTGAAACCCTTGTATCGGAAGAATTTTTAGTGCAAAACGACCGGGGAAAATACCGTTTGAACAGCATTTGCAGCATTGCCGAAGGCACTTTTGAACGGCGTTCAAACGGTAAAAACTCGTTTATACCCGATGGCGGTGGAAGCCCTATTTTTGTAGCCGAACGGAATTCGCTGTATGCCATGAAGAATGACCGGGTGCGGGTGCAAATCCTGGCCCAGCGTAAAGGCCGTGAACCGGAAGCGTCCGTCATCGAAATCCTCCAACGCCGGCAAAATACGGTGGTGGGAGTATTGGAAGTTTCCAAATATTACGCTTACCTGATTGTCGACAGTAAGATTTGGGCGAACGATATTTTTATTCCGAAAGATAAAATCAAAGAGGGGAAAACGGGACAGAAAGCGGTAGTGCGAATCATCGAATGGCCGGCAAAAGCGAAAAATCCGATCGGAGAAGTGGTAGATATACTGGGAGATACGGGAGATAACAGCGCCGAAATGCACGCCATTTTAGCCGAATTCGGTTTGCCGTACAAATATCCCGAAGCAATAGAAAAGGCGGCGAAAAAGATCCCGGCGAAAATATCCCAGGAAGAAATCGCCAAACGCGAAGATTTTCGCGATACCCTTACTTTTACTATCGACCCGAAAGACGCCAAAGATTTCGACGATGCCCTATCGCTCCGGAAATTACCGGACGGATGCTGGGAAGTGGGCGTACATATCGCCGATGTTACGCATTACGTGAAACCCGATACCGCGATTGATAAGGAAGCGTCCGAACGGGCTACTTCGATCTATCTGGTAGACAGGACCATTCCCATGTTGCCCGAACTTTTGAGCAATAACCTGTGTTCCCTGCGCCCGAACGAAGATAAATTGTGTTTTGCCGTGGTTTTCCAAATCAACGACCGGACGGAAATCAAACAGTATCGCATCCGACGTACGGTTATCCACTCCAACCGCCGGTTGAATTACGACGAAGCTCAGGATATTATCGAAACAGGCGTCGCTCACGACGAAGTAGAACAAGCCATCCTCGATTTGAACCGCTTGGCTAACATTCTGCGGGAAAAACGTTTTGCACACGGAGCCATCAATTTTGAACGGGATGAAGTGAAATTTGATATCGACGAAAACGGAAATCCTCTGCGCGTATACTTCCGCGAAGAGAAAGACGCCAATCGGCTGGTGGAAGAATTTATGTTGCTGGCCAACCGGACAGTCGCGGAATTTGTCGGAAAAATGCCGAAAGGAGTGAAAGCCAAAACGTTTGTCTATCGGGTGCACGACGAACCGAACCCGGAGAAACTGGCGAATTTCATGCAATTCGTCCGCCGGTTAGGGTATAAAATAAAAGACAAAAGCAGGAACAACGAGATATCCCGGAATATTAACCGCTTGCTGAATGAAGTGCAAGGGAAGAAAGAACAGAACTTGATTGAAACGGTGGCCATCCGCACGATGGCCAAAGCGACTTACACTACGGTCAATACGGGTCATTACGGCCTGGCATTCGATTATTATACGCATTTCACATCACCCATTCGACGCTATCCCGATATGATGGTGCATCGTTTGCTGGAACGCTATCTGGCGGGCGGACGTTCGGTTTCGGAACAGAAAACGGAAGACAGTTGCAAACATTGTTCCAATATGGAAACCTTGGCGTCCCAGGCCGAACGGGCTTCCATCAAATACAAGCAAGTGGAATTTATGTCCGATAAAATCGGAATCGTTTTCGACGGCGTGATTTCGGGCGTAACCGAATGGGGCTTGTACGTCGAATTGAATGAAAACCATTGCGAGGGAATGATTCCCATCCGCGAACTGAACGACGACTTTTACGAATTTGACGAAGAAACATACAGCCTGATTGGTAAGCGGCACAAAAAACGTTACCTTTTGGGCGATCCGATACGGATTCGGGTAACCCGTACGAATTTAGAGAAAAAACAATTGGATTTTACTTTGGAACAATAAATGAAATGAAAAAAATCATCCTATCCTTTTTCCTGCTGGCCGGTTCGTTCAATATGCAAGCCGGGGTACTTTCCAGCGATTCGCTGTCGGTGATTCAAAAGGTAGAACAGTGGTACGAAGTTCACATGAATTATTACAGCATCACGGCGCTGATGGCAATTGAAAGTTCGTTTATCCCGCTTCCATCCGAAATAGTCGTTCCGCCGGCGGCTTACGTAGCAAGCAAGCCCGGCAGTCCTCTGAATATTTACCTGATTGTCCTGTTTGCAACATTGGGGTCGATCATCGGGGCGTACTTCAATTATTTCCTGGCCTTATGGCTGGGTCGTCCGGCGCTTTACCGGTTTGCCGGCAGCAAAATCGGGCGTTTGTTGTTGCTGGATCGCGAGAAAATCCAAAAATCCGAAGATTATTTCAATAAGCACGGCAACATTTCTACGTTTATCGGACGCCTGATACCGGTTATCCGGCAGTTGATTTCGATTCCGGCGGGTTTGGCGCGCATGAACCTGTTTTATTTCACGCTTTACACCATTCTGGGCGCTGCAATATGGAATGTTATTCTCGTCATACTGGGTTGTGTCGCTCACGGACAGGCCGATTTGATTAACCGGTACAGTCGTGAAATCGGATGGGGAATAGCGGTAATCGCCTTTGTTGGGATTGGGTACTGGATTGTACGGCAAAGAAAAAGGAAATAAAAGTTTGGTATTTTGAACTGTTTTCAATACCTTAATCCGGCATTTAAAAACATACAAGATATGAAAAAACGATTGGGGCCTTATTTCCCCTGGCATCCTGTTTCAAGGAGAATAATGGTAGATTTTCGTCTTGCATTGGATTAAGTATCCGGCGTAATATGTAAGAATTATGGATCTTTCCTGCCGAAAACAGTGAAAAAAAATGAAAATTATTCATGTAAATGTTATTTGTTTTTGGTACAAAATTCACAACAAATGATTACTTTTGCCGGTGAAACAAATAGCAACAGAAAAAATCCAAAAAAATGAATACGTTGGAACAAACATTAGCGAAAAAATTACTCAAAGTCAGAGCCATAAAGTTGCAGCCGGCCAATCCGTTCATCTGGGCTTCCGGCTGGCAATCGCCTATCTATTGCGACAACCGGAAAACACTGTCGTACCCGGCTGTCCGCAATTTCATCAAATTAGAATTGGCGCGGACAATTATTGAGAATTACGAGAATGCCGAAACCATTGCCGGCGTCGCTACCGGAGCCATTGCCCAGGGCGCTATGGTGGCCGATACACTCAATCTGCCCTTTGTCTACGTTCGCTCTACGCCGAAAGACCACGGTTTGGAAAATCTGATTGAAGGCGATTTGAAACCGGGCACCAAAGTAGTAGTGGTCGAAGACCTTATTTCGACGGGCGGAAGCAGCCTGAAAGCCGTCGAAGCCATCCGGAATGCCGGTTGTCATGTGATAGGAATGGTGGCCATCTTCACCTACGGATTTCCGATTGCCGCCGAAAGATTCAAGGAAGCAAAAGTGAAATTAACTACGCTTTGCAATTACGACGCCGTGCTGGACGAAGCGTTAAAAACGGATTACATCGATGAATCTGAAATAAAAACCTTGCAGGAATGGCGCAAAAACCCTGCCAAATGGAATGTGAAATGACGGAATTTACAAGCGACGTAAAACAAATTCCCCACCACCGGCAACTGGTTTATGACACTTTATCGAATATGGAGAATCTGGCCAAAGTAAAAAACCATATTCCTGAAGATAAACTGAGAGATCTTTCTTTCGATCGAGATTCCTGCTCATTTTCCGTGCAATCGTTGGGAGAATTACGAATGGTAATAGTGAACCGGGAAAATCCCCAAACCGTGCAATGGGCGTTGGAAAAAGCGCCGGTCGACGCTCAGTTGCAGATAGAGTTGCTTCCGGAAAATGAAAACGAAACCCAAATCCGGTTAATGGTCAGCGCGGATTTGAATCCTTTTATCCGGCCTATGGTGTCGAAACCTTTGCAGGAAGGCATCAATAAGATCGCAGACCTGTTGGCAGCCATTCCCTACAATGAATTACAGGAATGAAATTGTGGCAAAAGAATATAGACGTTGATCCATCGGTCGAGCAGTTCACCATCGGCAACGACCGCGAAATGGATTTGTATCTGGCCCAGGCAGATGTGCTGGGTTCGATGGCGCATATCACGATGTTGGAAAGCATCCGACTGCTCAGCGCTGCCGAATGGAAGGAATTGCTTGCCGAACTCCGGAATATTTATCATCTGGCCGAATCCGGGCAATTCGTCATCGAAGAAGGAGTGGAAGATGTGCATTCCCAAGTGGAATTGATGTTGACCCGGAAACTGGGCGACAAGGGCAAAAAAATCCATAGCGGACGCTCGCGGAACGATCAGGTATTAGTCGATTTGAAACTCTTTACACGCAAAGCCATCCAAACGTTAACGGACGAAATTTCGGAATTAATAGACATTCTCATTGCACAGAGCAACCGTTACAAGGATATTCTGATGCCTGGATACACCCACCTGCAAATCGCAATGCCTTCATCGTTCGGTTTATGGTTCGGCGCTTATGCTGAGGGTCTGACGGATGATCTGCAACTGCTTCAGGCCGCCTATAAAATCTGCAACCGTAATCCCTTGGGTTCGGCAGCCGGATACGGTTCTTCCTTTCCGCTGAATCGGCAGATGACTACCGATTTGCTGGGATTCGATTCGATGAATTACAATGCAGTGTATGCACAAATGGGACGCGGCAAAATGGAACGCACCGTGAGTGTCGCCTTGGCCGCTGTGGCCGCTACGCTTTCCAAATTAGCTTTCGATGCCTGTCTGTTCAGCAGTCAGAATTTCGGCTTCATCCGCTTGCCGGCCGAATTTACTACCGGATCGAGCATCATGCCCCACAAAAAGAATCCCGATGTATTCGAGTTGACACGGGCCAAATGCAATCGCATACAAAGCATTCCCCAACAAATCACTCTTATAACCAACAATTTGCCTTCGGGTTATTTCCGCGATTTGCAAATGACCAAGGAAATTTTCCTACCGGCTTTCGGCGAACTGTCGGATTGCATTTCCATGACCGGACGGATGTTGCAGGCAGTCGAAATCAATCCCCATATTTTGGAGGATGACAAATACACACCGATGTTCAGCGTAGAAAAAGTGAACAATCTGGTATTGCAGGGTCTTCCTTTTCGCGACGCCTACAAGCAGGTAGGCTTGGAAATCGAAGCCGGAACATTCACAGCCACCAAACAAGTGCATCATATCCACGAAGGCAGCATAGGCAACCTGTGTAACGACCGGATTAAGGCGATGAAAACAGCAATCATCGCCGGTTTTCATTTCGAGCGGATGGATAAGGCAATAGAAAAACTGATCGGCGAATGAAAAAAACGCTTTGTTTCATCGGCCTTTTAGTCGTGGCAGCGTGTAGCGATCCGGTGATTTCAACGATACCAAGCGCCCCTGTTTATTTTGAATTAAATTTGGATTATGCCGACAGCGATTTAATGCCGGCTCTGGCGGCAAAATCATTCACACAAGGACGTACAACGACCGATAAATTGGGTTTTGGTGGCGTCCTGGTCGTTCACGGATACAGTTCCAATGAAGCTATCCACTTATTTGCCTACGATTTGGCTTGCCCAAATGAGATAGACCGCAATGTTAAAGTCGTTCCGGATACCGAAGGCAAAGCCCGTTGTCCGAAGTGCGGCTCGGTGTATATTACGATGTGGGGAACCGGAATACCGGAAAAAAATTCAGTTTCCCACTATCCTTTACGTTCGTATGTTGTGAAATCGACAGGGAGGAATACGTTTGTGGTTGTGAATTGAAAAACCCATGCAACTTGCAAATTCGGCGGAAAGAACAGGATTCGAACCTGCGATACCCTTTAGGGGTATACACGCTTTCCAGGCGTGCCTCTTCAACCACTCGAGCACCTTTCCTTGATAAAAATCGACGCGAAGGTACGAATAAAAAGTGAAACTGCCAAATGCCTTTTTATTCTTGAAAGATACGCAGATTCAAGTAACCCATGCAACTTTTTTATAAAACGAGTCTTTAGGCGATTCAAAGTTAAGTCATTTTCTGGGTCTTCTGTTCATTTGGGATTGAAAAAGTTTAATATCACCGTCGCTAAAGTTCTTAAAATCTTGTTTTTTAGGTATATACTGCCTAATAAGGCCATTAGTATATTCGTTCAGTCCTCTTTTCCAGGAGGAATATAGGTGAGCAAAAAAATAATTTGCGTCAAGATATTTAGCGATAAGTTTCTGCTCGCTGGCAATAATTGGAACAGATTGACGCAACAAAAATTCTTGTCAAAAAAGAAAGCTATGCCTATTTGTGTCAGTCTGTACCTATATGTTGTATAAGTGAAACCCTGATTGAGACCCACGGAAGTTTCAGTTAAGTTAGAAAGAACCCCTTTTATCTTGATGGATTTTGCTCTAAATAGTCAATGTATTTTTCCATAAACGGAATATCGCGTTCGTTAATTTGTTCTACGACATTAGCTATTTTCCGAATAGTCTCTTGCATATAATTTTGCTCGAAATCCCTAAAAGTTTCATCCATCATACCTGCTTCAAATAAGTCATTACATTTGTTTTTGTAGTTTTGAGCTACATCTCCCAATCTTTCTTGAAATCCATGCAGATATTTTTTTAACTCTTCTGCTAATTCAACTTGGTGTGAAAATGATGTTTGTCTTGCCATAACTGTACTATTTATTATTATTTTATTGTAATTAATTTGCGTATAATTATTTTCGGTATTATTGATTATTATATCACCTTTATCTGTATAATCATTGGTCATCGAATTATTAACGGTTGTACTATTATTTGCTGATATATAAGTATTGTTCTCTATCTGTAAATTGTTTGTGGTATGACTTATCGGGGTTTCTTTTGTTGAAAGATTGTAAGTTGGGAAATTACTGCCTAAACTTTCCTTTGAAGCATCTATAAGGATCGGCATGCCAAAATAATCGACATCACTTTCAGATACTTTTTCTTGTGACGTTATCGCTATTTGTGTTGCACCTTTAAAATATTCCAATGGCTCTTGGCTCTCTTTTAAATTAATAATATTTCCACTATGGTTCTTATCCACAACTATTACATCGAAAAAGTCCGATGAAAGTTGCTTGTAGCTTTGGGCTGATAAATCTTTTGTAGAAGCCCAATAAATACCAGCAGAATTATTTGTTGAAATTAGGCTTAATGGTGCTATATAATTAGGATTATTATTGTTTTGCGGTTGATTAGGAGAAAATTCACTTGTTTGATTCTCCCAATTGCTTTTATTCCGCCAGTAATCCCAGTCCTTACTTCTCCAATAGTCATCTCTATCGGTTAGATATAAAGCATGTTTATCCGCCCTTGTTTCAAAAAGCCCTTTTATAATTTGGAAAATCATTGTCACAAAACCAACGCCAACAGTAGCAACACTCAAAAATAAACGATTCTGACCATTCTTGAAGGCTCTCACTGTTTCATCTGTGGCAATTCTGGTATTCTTATAGTTCAAATAAATAGCCCATAACTGTTCTGGTGTAAGAAAGTGTTTTAAGTCCAACTTTGTTTGAGCATATTCTGCGGGTTTTGTGCGGTCGTAAAATAGAAAGCCACTACCATTGCTGCTGAAAGCGCAAGGGACATCTAATGTTTCAGCATTTTTAATTGCTTGTTCAATACCCAAATCTATTTTTGTATTATTCTCGGTAACAGAAATAACGGCAACAGGAATATTTGGCTTGTAAAACAACACATATTCTATATCTAATTTTTTATAAACAAAGAGTGTATCTTCGTAAAAAGAAATTTGTAATTTCCTATTCCAACCTGATTTTTCAATAGCAGGAGTTATGAATCGTTCGCAAAGTTCTTTTATAGATAATATTATATTATTCATTTATTTTGAATTGATTTTATCGGTATAGGCGCTTAGAGCGCACCATTTAACGGGTTTATATTCTTCTTGTTGGTTCATATTCTACCATCCGCTTAACGAGATTGTCGAATATCGTTTCCATGTGATTTCTCC
>JAISYG010000100.1 GCA_031270075.1 Dysgonamonadaceae bacterium | reverse complement strand
ATGAACTGAAAGCGAAACTCGAACCGGCAGTAAAAGCCTACGGCGAACGCCTGTCTGCCGCCGACTCGATAAATCCTTTCGGCGTAATGATAAGTACGGCCGGATGGGCTGCCAACGGCGGCATTATAGGCGCGGCAAATTTCAATTACGATTTATACCGTTTATTCCCCGATGCGATTAACCCCGAATACATATACAGGGCGCTGAACTACCTTTACGGATGCCATCCGGCGCACAACCTGTCGTTTGTTTCCGGCGTCGGCGCACAGCCCAAGAAAATGGCTTATGGCAACAACCGCGCGGACTTTTCGTTTATCCCCGGCGGCATCGTTCCCGGCATACGCATATTGAATCCCGATTATCCCGAAAACAGGGACGACTATCCTTACCACTGGAGCGAGAACGAGTATGTGATACCGATTGCACCGAGTTATATATACTTGGTGAATGCCGTCAACAGTATAATCAATAATAAAAAATGAAATACATCAGCTTACTTATCTTATCCGCCATTGGGATGGTATCATGCACTTCCGGCAGCGACACAGCCGTTTTCCGATACTTCCGCTACGCCGGCGCCGACAAGACTTACGCCCTGCCTTTCGACAGCGTCCGTCAGTATCAAAACCCTGTGTTGAGCGGTTTTTACCCCGATCCTGCGATATGCAGGAAAGGCGCCGACTATTACCTTGTTGTATCCTCGTTCGCCTATTATCCGGGCATTCCCATTTTCCACAGCCTTGATTTGGTACACTGGAAACAGACAGGGCATGTGCTGAACCGCCCATCGCAGCTCAATCTGGACGGCATCCGCTTGAGCGGCGGCGTATATGCGCCCGCCATCGCCTATAATCCGCACAACGATACGTTTTATCTTGTGAATACCTGTGTAGGAGGCATCGGAAACTTTGTCGTCAAAACCAAAGACCCGATGCAACAAAACTGGTCAGACCCCATTGTCTTGCCGAAAGTCGGCGGCATCGACGCATCCATCTTCTTCGACGACGACGGCAAAGCCTATATCGTAAACAACGACGCTCCGCAAGGCGAACCCGAATGGGAAGGACACCGCGCCATCTGGATTCACCGCTACGACGTAGCCGCCGACAGCACATCCGATGCGAAAGTAATCGTGGACGGCGGTACCGACAAAGCCAAACATCCCATTTGGATTGAAGCCCCGCATCTCTACAAAATCAATGGACATTACTACCTGATGTGCGCCGAAGGAGGCACAGGCACGCAACATTCGGAAGTCATATTCCGTTCCGATAACGTCATGGGTACCTACATCCCCTGGAAAAACAATCCGATACTGACCCAGCGCGATTTGCCCGCCGACCGTCCCGACCCCGTAACCTGCGCCGGCCACGCCGATTGGGTGCAAACCCCCGAAGGCGAATGGTACGCCGTATTCCTCGCCTGCCGTCCCTACGAAGGCGAACACTTCAACACGGGGCGCGAAACATTCCTCTTACCCGTGAAATGGGAAGACGAATATCCGGTAATCCTCCCGAAAGGAGAACCCGTACCCTACGTTGTCGAAAAAACGGGAATTATTCCGCGCAACGACGTCGATAAGGGCAACTTTTCCCGGTACGACGATTTCTCCGGCAACCGGCTTGACGACCGCTGGATATTCATCCGCACACCCCGCAGCGCATGGTGGTCGCTTACTCCCGGCGGGTTGAGCCTGAAGCCCAACGGACGGTCTGTTTACGAACAGGACAATCCTGCGTTTATCGGAAGCCGTCAGCAGCATCTTTGCTTTGAAGTGCAAACGGAACTGGAATACCATCCCAAGACTGCAAGTAATCTGGCGGGATTGGTTTGTTATCAAAACGAAAAATACAACTTTGTATTCGGAAAAACCCTCAGTGCGGCGGGTAAAGCCTGTCTTGCACTTGACGAAGCGAAAAACGGACAGGTTACACGGTTGGCAGAGGTCGAAATCTTGGAAACAAGAGCGCCGCTTACGTTGAAAGTTGTCGGCAATGGTGCGCGATATTCGTTTTACGCCTCTTTGGATGAAGGCGCTTCATGGAAACCGGTATTTGAAGACGCAGACGGAAAAATCCTCAGCACGCAAACGGCAGGAGGGTTTACCGGCGTTGTCATTGGGATGTATGTACAATGAAACGGGAAATGGAAATGGCTAAATCTTTTTTTGAGGGGCTATTGCCTTTTTCAATAAGCACGACACACCAACCTCTGCCTGAAAGGCAGGACTTTCATAACCGCAGGTCAGCGACCTGCGGAGAGAGAAGGCAGGACTTCCGAACACCCCCGCTCGGCGTAGGCCCGCTCGGTGAAGGCTCCAGCCTTCGCCGAGCAAATTTACTCTGTAAAAAAACTTTTTTCATTGCTCGCGTTAGGGAAAACCAAGTTTTTCATGTAATTTTGTAATCTAAACTTTCAAAAGATGGAAACGAAAATATACAAACGCTTACCTTACGGCAATTCCGATTTAAGGAGCATTATTACCGAAAATTATGCCTACGTGGATAAAACACGGTATATCGAGATGTTGGAGAAAGAGAACAATAAAAATCAGTTTTTCATTCGTCCGCGCAAGTTCGGCAAAAGCCTGTTCTTTACAACTTTGATGTATTATTACGACCTGAACGAGGCGGAAAATTTCGACCGGCTGTTCGGCAATCTCTACATCGGTAAACATCCTACGCCCGAACGAAATTCGTATGCGATAATGAAACTTGATTTTTCCGGTTTGGATACTTCCAGCGAAGAAGGATTTAAAAAGGATTTTTCAAGCTGCGTACAAAGTGCAGTCTGTAACTTTTTTTGTATTTATTCACACGTTTTTCCCCGAGCAAACAAGTATGTAGATCAGATAGAACAAGAAAACTCCGGTATCAGGTCTTTGGAAAAAATTTTCTCCGCCGCCGAACAGGAAAAGGTAAAACTCTTTTTCATCATCGACGAATACGACCATTTTGCCAACGACCTCATCGCCATGGGCAACCGCTTAGGCAACGACTTCTATAAAACAATGGTAGCTGCCAACGGCCTGGTGCGTGATTTCTACGAACGAATAAAAACAGCGGCAAAAACATCCATCATCAACCGTACCTTTATTACCGGTATTTCTCCGGTGATGCTCGACGACCTCACCAGTGGGTACAATATCGCCAATATACTTACGCTCAACCCCAAATACAACGAAATGATGGGCTTTACGCAGGAAGAGGTCGAGTGGCTGATGCGGGAAACAGGCGTCGACGAAAGCTGCATCAATATAGATATGGAAGCCTACTATAACGGCTATCTGTTTCATAAAGACGGCAAACACCGTGTATATAATCCCGCCATGATGCTCTATTTCTTCAGTCAGATAATTGAGTTCGGGAGACCTCCCGAAAACATTGTCGACCTGAACCTGAAAACAGACTACGGACGCTTGCGCCGCCTCGTTCAAAACGACAACAACCGTGAAACGCTTATCCGGATTATGAAAGAAAACGGCATCGTTGCGGAACTGTTGGCAAAATTCTCCATTGACATGCTCAACGACGACGATTATTTCGTGTCCCTGCTTTTCTATATGGGTTTACTCACCATCAAAGAACCCTGTTTTAACCAGTTGAAACTCATTATTCCCAACTATTCCATCCAAACGCTGTATTGGGAATATTTTATGAAGATGACACGGGAAACTTCTCCCAATCTGAATATCGAATCCCGTCCGTTGAACGAAGCAATCCATGCCCTGGCACTGGACGGCAACCTGGAACAGTTCATTGCTTACATTTCCGAAAATGCTTTCAGTAAACTGTCCGACCACGACTTGCGGCGCTTCGACGAAAAATACATTCAAATTCTTCTGTTAGCTTATCTCTTTATGAGTAAGGTATATGTCCCGATGAGCGAATACGAAACTGTTCCCGGTCGCACGGATATTTATCTGCAACGCAGTCCGCTGTTGCCTCAAATCAAATACGAGTGGGCGCTGGAATTGAAGTATTGCAAAACGGACGCAAGCGAAGCGGAAATCACCGCTCAACAGGAAAAAGGGCGGACACAGGTAGAACAATACCTTGCTTCCCACCGTTTGGGCAATCGTCCCGACCTGAAAGCAGCGGTGATTGTGTTTATCGGGAAAAACAAATACCGGATTTTGCCGGTCGAACTTATCGCACTACAGTAGGCAGGCGCTGATTTGCTAATCTTCCGGGCTGGGAAAAAACAACCCGCATGGCAAGGAAGAAAAACCGGAGATTTATAATTATGCAAAAACATGGCATACATAAACATCAACATAGACAAACTAACACATTCCATTGAAAAAAAGGAGTAATTATGGAACTTGACAAAAAAGCATTGGATAATCTTGACCTCGAAGTTGACCCTCGCGGATTTACGGAAGAAGACAAAATGGCTGTAAGGGCATATATTGCCGCCTGCAAAAAGACTACAAAAAAAACTGCAAAGAGAAATCAACAAAAGGAAACGCATGTACGAGCCGCTTGTTGCAAAGCTTTATGAGCAGTTCTAATGTATGTAGCAATATATGATAAACAAGAGAAGTATTTCAGTAATTCTAATCTCGGCGCTATGGTTTGCCGGCAATGCCACAGCCCAACCGTTGACGGCAGACAATAAATTCACCAACCCCGTCATCTACGCCGACGTTCCCGACCCCGATGTTATAAGAGTAGGAAGCGATTTCTACATGATCAGCACCACCATGCACCTCATGCCCGGCGCGCCCGTCATGCACTCCAAAGACCTCGTGAACTGGAAAATCATCAGCTATGTATTTGA
>JAISYG010000120.1 GCA_031270075.1 Dysgonamonadaceae bacterium | reverse complement strand
CGGAAGAACAAGTTCGGCGCCACGGCTTCCGCTTCCGCTTCCGCTGAAAGCAACCATTCCGCCCGAAATGGCAATACCCCCGTTGCGTCCGAGATTTGAATAATTACCGCTGGAAGTAGCCGTTCGTACCGACCAACCGGAGGGCCAAGTTTCAATTTCATTAAAATCCTGATTAATGAATTGTTTTTTATAATACGACTGGGCATCTGCGACGCCCCAATTTCCGACCGTCATAATAACGGCCAATAAAATAAAGTAAATTTGTTTTTTCATGTGAAACATATATTAAAAGTAAATAAATTTTTGTCAAAATTACGGCTTTGTATTCCATCAAAAAATAGTCAATCGTTCAAAAGAATGGAAAATTGTTCACAATACGAAATAATTCTCTATTTGAACAATTTTCCATATAATTGTACGGATGTACATATCCATCTGTTTCCTTTTTTGTTCCTTTGCTTCGGGATTTAATTAAATTTATTTAAAGTTTATTACTATTAAAATATTAGATATGAGATCAGCAAGTAGAACCGTTTTATATTTTTTCTGCGCTCTTTTCTTTATGCAGTGTGAACAGGGAGAAGATACGGATAAATATTACGACAGACCCGAATGGCTGGAACAGTCCATTTACGAGGTCTTGAAACAGGAAGGGCGTTTCGGCCTTTACCTGCAATGTGTGGACAAAACGGAATACGCCAAGGTGCTGCAAGGCGCCGGGCTTTCCACCATTTTCGCTCCGAACGATGAGGCTTTTTCGGCTTACCTCAAGGAAAAGGGTTACGCTTCGGTAGACGCCATTCCCGAAGAAGAATTGAAAAATCTGGTCGCTTATTCCATTGTTTACAGTAAATGGACGATCGACCATCTTTCCGATTATTTCGTTGAAGGAGAATATGTAACCGGCGCATTCAAACGGAAAACCAATTGTTATGCCCTGCCGTACAGGGATCCGGAATTTGACAATCTTTGGGTGTTTGATGAAACGGTAAGCGGGAGCTATAGTTGGTATCAAGCCAATTATCAATACCGTTTGGGAAGGAATAATTATAAATACTTGCCGGTTTTTTTTGCCGCCTATTTCAATTCTTTGCCCGAACCATTGACGGCTTCCGACTACAACACTTTTTTTCCTCATTCGCCATATACCGGTATGAACGTGCAGGCGGGAACGATAGTGAAAGGCGATATGGCCGCCGAAAACGGAATTGTTCACGAAGTTTCCACCGTGAACGAGCCGATGAAAAATATGGACGCCATTTTGAAGGAGCCGGCTTATTCGGGTTTTAAGTCTTTGCTTGATTACAAGAACATTAGCGGGAATTATTTTTTTAAGATATACTCGGAAGTGGAGGCGATACATCTCGATATGTTTCAAAAAATGCGTCCGAATGAAGCTATTTCTAAACTTTATATCAAAAGTTATGACCCCCTTTACCTGGCGTTTTCCCCTTTAATGGAAAACATTTACTCGGAAGCAACCGGGACTTACGATTCCGAAAAGACCGGAAATACTTTAATTATTCCCCAGAACGAATCGTTGCAGAAATTCATTCAAAGTAAACTGCTGAAATATTACGGGAACATCAACAATCTTCCAATCGAAGTAATTTCTACCTTAATAAATACACACATGGTAAGCGGATTGGTTTGGCCTTCCCAATACAAAAGCGGGTTAAATGCTACGGGCGAATACATCAACGGCGCAGGCACCGACGGAGCAGATTTCAACAGTGCAGGCATTACGGAAAAACGGATTGCCGGCAACGGATTCATCTATCTGGCCGACAGCGTTGTAAAAAGTCGCTTTTTTGAAACCGTTTATTCCGAAATCTTCCTCAATCCGGCGCATTCGATGCTGAACAGGGCGTATGTCAATTATTTTAATACCGGTTTGCGTGAAGAACTGATGAAAAGCGTACTCAACGGATACCGATCGGAAAGGTATACTGTTCTGAATTTCTCCGACGATCTGCTCAAAGCCGACGGATTCACCTACAATCAGATTACAAATGCTTTTGATAATACGGAAATGGCGTCGAACGACGACATACGCCTCCGGCGACTGATGCGTATGCACGTCTTTCCCGGGCTGACCAACAGTGAAATAGATTCCGAAGTAAAAGATTTCGGCGTTTCACCGATTACCAACTACGACGGATGGGGCTTTATCGTCGGCTATTCGGGCGACCTTATCCGCTACAAAGACCATCAGTTGCAGGCAATCGGAAACATTGAAGACGGAACATACGTTACTGTTACCAAAATGGAAGATACGTTCAACAACGGCATTGTATTCAACGTTGACCAACTGCTGCAATACAGTCCGCGCGAAACGGCTTCCGCCGACGACCGCTGGGTGGAAACCTCTCTCTGGAAATACCTTGCGAAAGCCAAACAGGAAAATCCGAATGTGAGCCTGTTTGTCGATTACGTGCAAGCCTGCCTCAAAAATCCCGATACCGACGATTTGGACGGAATCAAAGCTGAAAACTTTTATACCGTATTACTGGTTAATAATACGGCGATGAACCAGGCCATTTCGAGAGGTTATATCCGGCCGCTGGCCGAAGTAAGTGCCGATTATCCCGAAAACCTGAAACAGGCAACCCAGTTCGTCAATGTCCATTTCCTGCAAGGAACCGTTATCCCCGACGACGGATTGCCCTATATTTATCCGGTCAACCCGATGTCGCCCACACGCACCATTCTTCCGACTATCCTGAAAATTACGGACGAAGCGTTGGGACTGACTAACGAAACGATTCGTCTTGAAATCACGAAAGCCGCGAACGGACTGATTTCTTTCATGCCGCAAAACATTACGCTGGGCACACGGATTCTAATTAGCACAGGCTTTGGAACCACTTCGACCATGCGCGTTCAACGGGGCAAGGTAACCGGATCGACGATTCCCAACAACTTCCGGAGTAACCGGATTGCTCCCAAAGCCGTACTTCACGAAGTGAACAATTTTATTACAGTAACATTAAATAAATAATATGTTATGAAACACTTATCAATTTTCAACAGACACAAGGATACGAAAATGCTCCATTTTCCATTCTCCATTCTCCATTTTCCATTCCCTTTAGTATTTCTCCTGCTGTTTTCATCGGCAAGCCTTTCGGCGCAAAACAAAACCCTGATTCGTGGAGTGGTCATATCCGCTCAGGACAAAGAACCTTTGATTGGCGCAAGCATAACCGAAATAGATAAAGACAACAGGGTGGTAGGCAGTACGGTAACCAATATCGACGGAAATTTCAGCCTGTATGTTACCAATACGAAAAACAAATTAGGTATCAGCTACATCGGTTACCGGCGGCAAGAAGTGTCCATTGGCTCGCAAACGTCCATCAAAGTTGCTTTGGATGACGACAGCCATGTACTGGAGGAATTTGTGGTTACGGCAAGGCCCCGTCAACGAGTGGGCAATCTCGACATTGATGCACGCGACGTATCGATGTCTATTACTAAATTGGACGCAAGTGAAATAGCCGACCTTCAGGCAGCTTCCGTCGATGAGATGATTCAGGGACGACTTGCGGGTGTGGACATCGTGGCCAACGCGGGCGACCCGGGCGGCGGTATGGCTATCCGTATCCGCGGTATCACTTCTTTCAGCGGAAACAACCAGCCGCTGATTGTGTTGGATGGCGTTCCTCTGGAAACTTCCATCAGTTCCGATTTCGAGTTTGCTACAGCTACGGAAGAAGAATTTTCACAACTGTTGAACGTTGCACCGTCCGACATTAAAGATATTACCGTATTGAAAGACGCGGCCGCCTCGGCTATCTGGGGAGCCAAAGCCGCCAACGGCGTTTTGCAGATTACGACCAAACGCGGTACGGTTTCCCCGCCCAAATTTTCGATGCGCATTACCTCCTCGCTGTACCAGAAACCGGGGCATATCCCTTTCCTGAACGGTAATGAATATTCCACGCTGATTCTCGAAGAACAACTCAATGCGGGAAATATCCTCGACCCGCTGGAATTTCCGTATTTCGCTTACGACCCGAATAATCCCGAATATTATTACAACTATTCGCAGAATACCGATTGGGTGGACGCCGTTTCGCAAACCGGTTATTCACAGGATTATTATCTCTCGGTGCGCGGCGGAAGTCCCAAAGTACGCTATTCTTTTTCCGCCGGATTTCTCGACCAGCAAGGCACAACCATCGGAACCGGTTTACAACGTATCAATACCCGTCTGAATCTCGATTATTTCGTTTCCGACAAACTCAGATTTTCGGCCGATATCGCTTATACCCATTCCGATATCAAAAAGAATTACGTGCCGAATAGCAGCAGCGAAAGTGCAGACGTCCGGGCACATGCCTATACCAAGATGCCGAACCAGAGTATTTATTATTTCAATGAATTCGGGGAAATGACACCCGTATTCTTCACTCCCTACAACAATCCGCAGGGAAGCTATCCCAATGTATTCAATCCTGTGGCTATGGCCATGTATGGAAAATTCAACATCCTCAGTGAAACGATTTTACCTAAACTGTCCGTTCAATTTATGCCGCACAAATACTGGCGATACGATTTTGTCGTATCCTTCCAGACCCTCGGTGAAAAAAAACACAAATTTTTACCCCAGTCAGCTACCGGTTTGAGTTGGTCGCATCTGGATACCAATCGTGCATCGGACAGTGATGGTGACAGTTTTACCATCCATACTTCCAATAAGATAACGTATACGCCGAATTTTGAAAATGCCGACATACACCGGTTTATCAGCATTGTGGGAATCAATACGGATGAAACCGCCAGCAATTCATACTATGCTTCCACATCCAATCTTCCCAATCAATTACTGCAAGACCCATCGATTGCTTCCCGCGTGTATCCGGGCGGTGAAGGCAATTCCCCATCGTCACGCCAGCGATCGATGCAAACCTATGTGAATATGAATTATACCTTCCTCGACCGATATACCGTTTTTGGAAATCTGAACCTGAACGGAAACTCCCGCTTTGGTCACAAATACCGTTACGGTTTATTTCCCGCCATATCAGCTCGTTACCGCATTTCCGGCGAACCGTTTATGAAAGGCATCAAATGGCTTGACGATTTCTCATTCCGTGCTTCCTGGGGTATCACAGGGAAAGAACCCAGTAAGAATTATCTGTTTTACAATAATTACGCCACTTATGACTGGACGTATCTCGGTGAAAACGCAACCTATCCGCGCAACCTCGAACTCAAGGAATTGCGTTGGGAAGAAACTACTCAAAAGAATGTAGGTATTAACTTCGTAGCCCTGGATTATAAACTGAATCTCGAAGTCGATTATTTTATCAAAACGACGAACGATGTATATACCGAAACGATTAAGATTCCCACTTCTTCCGGTTTCTCGACCATGAGCCTCAACTATGGAACCGCTGAAAATCGCGGTTGGGAAGTCAGTTTGAACTATACGCCGATTCAGACACGCGATCTGAGTATTAATTTCGCTTTCAACATTGCCCAGTATAAAAACATAGTGAAAGAACTTTCGGAATACTCCAGCTTATACAGTGGAAATTGGAATACGAATGGTGAATATCTTTCCCGAATTACGCTAAACCAACCCATCGGTTCGTTCTACGGCTACAAGTACAACGGCGTTTACCTGAATGCCGAACAACTGATAGCCAAAGATAAAAACGGCCGCCCGATTTATACGATCGATGACAAAGGGATGATGGTGCCTGTGCTGATGCAATTCGGTTATCCGAGCGTTGCTTACCAGTTTCAACCCGGTGACGCCCGCTATCTCGACCTCAACAACGACGGAAACATCAATTACCAGGATATTACCTGGCTCGGCGACTACAATCCCTTGTTTTACGGAGGTTTAACGCCTTCCATCAAATACAAGGAATTTTCCTTGAATTCGGTTTTCCACTTCCGCTACGGAAACAGCGTTATCAACGAAACCCGTATGAAAATGGAAAACATGTACGGATACGATAATCAAAGCAAAGCGACCCTGAAACGCTGGCGTCATGCATACGAAAATATCGACGATGCTCCGGACGATTTGTTGCCGCGGGCGCTTTTCAGAACGGGATTCAACTGGCTGGCTTCCGATCGCTTTATCGAGGACGGTTCGTTCCTGCGTTGGAAATCGCTTACGGTGAAGTATAATTTCAAAAAAAACTGGCTGGCAAGATACGGACTTTCCGAACTCTATTTGTATGCGACGATCAATAACTTGCATGTATGGACCAACTACACGGGTCAGGACCCCGAAGTTTCGATAGGCGGATCGTCGCCCGGCGTTGACAGGTCCAAGGCGCCTGTTGCTAAGTCTTATACTGCCGGGATCAATATTACTTTTTAGAACTAAAAACGAAGAGTTAAGAATTAGAAATTAAAAATTAATTGGATATGAAGGTTATGAATAAAATATTTTTAATGGGATTGGCTGTTTTGAGTTTGGTTTCCTGCAACGAATGGTTGAATCTGGAGCCGGAAGACGGCGTTATCCGCGACCGTTTCTGGAAAACCAAGGAAGAAACTCAATCGGCTGTCATGGGTTGCTATACTTCGCTGATGGAAGTCGATATGATGCGGAGGTATTTTGTGTGGGGTGAAATGCGCGCCGAAATGGTAGGTGTTTCCGCCAATGCCGACGAATACTTGATTGCCATCAAAAACGGCGAAATAACCAGCGATAACGAATATACCCGTTGGGCGGTTTTCTATCGAACCATCAATCAATGCAATACGGTACTTGAACTGGCTACATTGGCGAAAGAAAGAGATCTGTCGTTTTCCGACGCCCTGTTGAAACAATTTGAAGCGGAAGTCACCTGTATCCGCAGCCTCGCTTATTTTTACTTGATACGTACGTTCCGCGATGTTCCTTACATCACGCAAGCGAGTATCTACGACGATCAGCCTTTCATGATTCCGAAAACCGACCAGGAGGCCATTGTCGATTCGTTGATTGTTTCGTTGCGAGCCGTCGAGAACAATTTGCCCGCAAGTTACAACGATGTGGCTTCCACTAAGGGACGGTTTACCGTCTACAGCCTGAAAACGCTTTTGGCCGACATTTATCTGTGGAAAGGCGATTACGACAACTGTATCGATTTATGCACGCAAGTGATCGGATCAGGCAAATATTCCTTAGTTCCGGTCGGAAGAGAGGAAGTCTTGATTGAAAGCATGACGCCCGGCGTTTCCGATACGGTTTACTATCCGAATACCGGGGATATTGCTTCCCTGTTCAGTAAATTATATGTAACGGGCAACAGCATCGAAAGCATTCTCGAACTCCAGTTCGGTACGGATAAGGAAAACGGATTGCTTTCTCTTCTCTTGCCGAGCCTCCCTCCCTTACAGGCAAAAATGGATAATTTTACGGAATATTTCCCCTCTTCGGCGATCGACAGAGGCTGGTTTGATATCCGCGCGGAAGGTGTTTCTTACAAGCAGGGCTATGTCTGGAAATGGATCGGCCTTTCGAGAGATGAATTTACTTTCCGGCAATCGGGGCAACGCTACGCCAACTGGATTTTCTACCGTCTGGCCGACGTGATCCTGATGAAAGCCGAAGCGCTGACACAAAAAGCCATAGCCACAGGCAACAAGCAGGAACAACTCGCCGAAGCAAAAGACTTGCTCCAGCAAATCAGGACAAGAGCCAATGCGCCCGAATCGACCGATTTGCTCTATAAACAAACCGGCGCTATCGACGGGAAAACACTCGAAGAATTTATCCTCAACGAAAGGGTAAGGGAATTTACTTTTGAAGGCAAACGCTGGTTCGATGTCCTGCGCCACGCCCGTAGGGACAATTACAGCGAACGCAACCTGAATTACCTGCTTCGTCTGGCCATTCTGGCTGCAGCTCCCGAAAAGGTAAACAGTCTGCAAAGTAAATGGCAGGGTAGTCACGGAAGTCATTACCTGCCGATCTATTTTGAAGAATTACAAACAAATAAAAATCTGATACAAAATGAATTTTATGGACAATAATAAATTAGTAAAATCATGGCAAATCTTTTTGCTTCTTGCCTTGATAACTTCCTGCGAAAAGGCAATGGAAGGCGAGATATACAAAGTGTATGACGACAAAATGCTCGATGAACTGTTGGAGGAATCCCAACTGACTACCTTTTTGTCGGTAGTCGATAAGGCAGACATGACCGGAACGATACATGCTTACGGAGCTTATACTTTATTTGCCCCAACCAATGAAGCATTGACCGAACATCTCCAAAGTACGGGAAAGAACGATGTAAACGCACTTTCCAGGGAAGAAGCGGCTGATATCGTTACGTATCATTTGGTGCGCGATACGCTCCGGACTACCGATTTCACGGACGGACGCCTCCCTACACCCAATTTTCAGAAAAAATACCTGATGACAAAGTACGAAAATAAGGGTACTACGATCAATCGCCAGGCAAGAATTATCGGGGAAAACATCCGCGGCGCAAACGGCATTCTGCACATCATTGATAAAACGCTGACGCCGCCCGAAAACAGCATCACCGACGCCGTCCGCGCTTTACCGGATGCCGATTACTCGATTTTCAAATCTTTCTTTGAAATGTCGGGCTGGACGGATTCCTTAGATGTGGAAAAAGAAGACCTCTGGTACACCTTATTTATTCAGGACAATAATGCTTTTGCTGAAGCCGGTATTACCGGTACGGACGATTTGTTGGCTCAACTGCGGGAATTTACGCCTGCTATCGAAAACAGCGATACCCTGGTTCATAACTATATAGGATATCACATCATTAAAACCCGGCTCTATATTACCGACCTGATGTATCTTTCCAGTATGCAAACCGTCGTTCCCAAACA
>JAISYG010000101.1 GCA_031270075.1 Dysgonamonadaceae bacterium | reverse complement strand
CGCAACGCCTGCACCGGACATTCCGAAGAGCGTACCACCTGCCTGCGAGAGGACCTCCGGAGCATTGATTTTTGATTGGTTTGTCATCTATTAAAATTTAAATTTGACATTCATTCAATAATTAGAAAGCATCTTCTATAAAGCATCTTCGCGAAGGATGTGTGTTTGAACCGCAAAGGGCGCAAAGGCGCAAAGAAATATTCGCATCATTTGCATCCTTCTGTCCCGTTAGGGACAATCGTTCGGTAGAAAAAACACAAGCGCGGATCTTCTTTTCCATCCCGTCAGGGACGGAACGTGTTTGCATAAACAGGCTTTTTTTTACCCACATTCCGTCCCATCCGGGACGGTGGGGGAGGTGGTGCGGGGTATTTTTTTCTACCGAGCGATTGTCCCTATCGGGACAAAAAGCAGACAACTGTACCGCCTCCACTCTCTTTTCCTTGGGAGAGGGGCCGGGGGTGAGGTAACTGTACACTTTCATCTTATTCATCCTTCTGTAAAACATACTTATTAATGTTTCAGGTCAGATGAAACGATCCCCAATCTCCCAACTGGACACTGTTACTCGCCAATAAATGACGAAGCAACACTTTTTCCAACTGGTCTAACGCCATTTCCGCTTCTTTGCGGTTCAGCGTTGTTTCGTCAGAAATAGCCTTGGCTACTTCACTTTCTCCCACCTGGCTCAAAGTCTTCAGGATGGGATACCACTTTTTGGGCTGCGTCCTGTCTAAAGGATTCGCCCGTTCCACTTTGTTAAATACAATCGGCATTTTGTTATAGGTATTAAATTGTTAATAAAAAAGCCCGTCCGGTATTCTTCCTGTTGGGAAGAAACACCGGACGAGCTTGTCGCTAATCTTTCGTTTGCTTCAATCGTTTGAAGCAGAGATATTTTTGTGTAACTTATTGAATCACAATTACATGGGGGGGGATTTTAGGAGTTCCATTTTGTTATATACCCCGATGACAAGGGAGTGAACCCCCTTGCAGGTATATCTATTTTCTGCGCTTCCGTACATGCCCTTGTTGCGTTTTTCTTTGTAACTGTTATTGTAAACTGTTGCATATATTCGCTGATTGTCAGCGATTTTACGGGACAAAGGTAAGCCTTTTTTTTATTATTGCAAATTTTATGTCGAAATATTTAGGGCAGATTCAAATAACCCATGCAACTTTTGAACTTAATCCATTTGTTTCCGGCATCCGGTACATAGCGGGCAAATCTTTTTCAAACAGTGTGAACGGGTCTTTGTAGAACAGCACAAAATCAGCAGCCGAAGCATCTCCCGGATAGGGGCCAAAAGCATGAGCAGGCTTTTCGTTTCGCCAAGCTACTACCATACTGACCGGATTTTCTTTCAAGGGTTCGAGCACGCCTTTCGTCCAGTAATCCGGCGTATGATCTTTTTCCAAGCCGGTTTCGGTAACGCCCACCGGTTTCTGTATTTTCCGCGCTACGGCGGTCTGTGCTTTCAGATTGGAGCGAAAAGCTTCGGTGTTTCGGTGGTGATAACAATCCATACCCAGGAAATCGACATAATCGTCGCCCGGCCAACGGTACATCAGGCGGCTTTGCGCATCGGGATACACTTCGTCCATCTGCGGCGAAATCGCGTAAAGCACATTGTGTACCTCTTTTATATCCCGCAAATAATGCACGATGAAACGCCAGAAAGCGACAAATTCCTCATCGGTTGTAGCGGACGAACCCCACCAGTTCCATCGTTGCGTATGTTCGTGCAATGGCCTGAAAATAACCGGAATGGGTTTTCCGTTTTTGTCTTTCATCGCGTGGAAAGCTTCGGCTACTTTGTCTAACCGTTGCTTGTACTTGATATTCATTTCGCTGCCTTCCTGCAAGATTTTGTCCACGACTTTGGTATTGTCCCAAGCGGTTCCGGCCGGATAGGTTTTGCCCGGCCCTTCCGTTAGCGGATTGTTCTGGTGCCAGACCAGCATACTGATGCCGCCCCGTTCGTAGACTTCACGGATTTGTTGTATCTTTCCGGCATTCAGGCCTTGCATATCCAGACTGTACACGGCCGGATGGTCGCCTGTTAAGTCTTTTACATCGCTTCGGTCCTTATCGCCGCTCCAACCCACACCATAAGACGGGTAATCGTGATGACCGAACAAAACGCCTTTGGGAGTGATTTTTAATAAATGGGCATAGAGCGCTTGGGTTTCCAGCGTTGCCAGCGGGTCGACCATAGCGAGTTTGCCGGTAGGACGAAACAGCCGTTGAGCAAAATCGCGGAGTTGTAAGCGCCAAAATTCCCATTCATGCCCGTAGGGCGCTTCGTGAAATTCGTTTTTTATTCCCTTTTGATTCAACTTTTCCGTCAATGACCAATGACCCGGATAACGCGAATCTTTGGTTCCGCACGAAATCCACAATACATCCAGTTGTTGATTGACGGCTTCCGGCTTCTCCCAAATCCCCGGAAGATATTCGTTGAAATTGAAATTCGGGTCGCTCAACAGTCCGGAACTGAATTGACCGATGGCCGAAAACCGGTCTAAATGGCGAAGACCGATCACGAAAGCCTGTCCGCCACCCATCGACAATCCGGCGATGGCGCGCTGGGTGCGATGGGCTTTCACGCGATACCGTTTTTCGATTAAGGGAAGAATATCGGTCAACAATTCTTTTTCCAGCGTTGCCATTCCCTCCATGCTGCTCCCTCCGGCCCAAGTGCCGTCAGTCATCCCATTAGTCATAACCACCAACATGGGCACGGCTTTTCCCGAAGCAATCAGATTATCCAAAATGCAGGAGGCGCGTCCGTCTTTATACCAACTGCTTTCATTGTCGCCACCGCCATGTCGCAGATAGAGAACGGGAAACGATTGTTGTTTCTGAAGTTGATATGCGGCCGGGACATAGACGTACATTTCCCGCGGTCGCTTCAAAGGAGTAGAAAGATAGCGGATGATGTTTACTTCGCCGTGCGCTACATCCTGGTATTCGTCGTAGCGCGACGGATTGCCGTGTACTTCCACGATACTTCCGTAAATGGATGTTCCCGCTTTGATATTGGGATTCGCCATATCCGGAATCATGATGCCGTCTACTTCAAAAGTATATTGATACGTTCGTGGAGTTACGGGTGGAATGGTAATCGACCATACGCCGTCATTGTCTTTGGCGAGCATTTGCGGTTTTACATCCCATTCGTCGAAATGGAGTTTTACCTGTTGGGCGTTCGGCGCTTTGATTCGGAAAGTAATCCTGTTATCGGCATGGACAACGGGCGAAAACGGCGGTTCGGCCGGTTTCCACCATCCGGATGTAGTAAAGTGTTGGGAAAATATCCCGGAACACGCCAGCACAAGCCCGATTAAAGTCAATCTGAAACGTTTCATTTTAGATGTTCCATATATAAGTTCCCACCGAACCGGGAGCCAGCGGAAGGGTGGCATACCGGCCTTTATACTGTATCCGGAAATTCCGCGTAGACCAACTGTCGTTTGCCACTATTAATACGATTTTCCCATCGGGAGTTTTGAAAGCTACATTCGGTAACACATGGCTGTGTTCGAGAACGGTAGCCCGTTTTACTTCCGGACGTTCTTCGTCTTCGGTCATATCAACGGCGCGGTCGAAAATATCGGTCGATGCGATGCGAACGGAACCGTCCGGTACAAATTTGGATGCATGGGCGATAGTGTAGTAAGCAATATTGCGCGTTACCTTATCACCGTCGATGGTGATAGCTCCCTGGCACATCGAACAGCCGCCGTTGTCGGTATGCGGATCGTTGAGCGGGTCGGCGGCGAAATTCCACAGTACCGTATTTCTACTCCAGTTGCGCATCACGTCGATGATTAATCGTTTGACGGCGGAAGCAATATGGATATCCGGGCTGTTTGGCCGTTCGGTCAGCATCTGTTCCGTGAAATAGATGTTTTTGTCCGGTCGCGCCAAATGAACAGTCGACATCGTGCTGATGGCTCCCCCGTAATGGTGAAACGCCGAACCGTCGATATATTGCGCTGTTTCGGGATTGCTGAGGATGGCTAAAGGGTAGTCCGGCCGGTCGCAATTATGGTCAAAAATCAGGATTTTGGTTGGAAGACCGGCATTCTTGAACCCGGGACCCAAATGTTCGCGGACAAAAACCTCCTGTTCTTGGACATACCACGGCATACTGGGTGTATTGCGTTTATTCAACGGCTCGTTCTGAACGGTTACGGCATCGACGGGAATGCCTTCCTTTTGCATGGCCTGAACATATTTCACAAAATAACGGGCATACACGTCATAACATTCTTTTTTCAAAGCGCCGTCCCGCACATTGTTGTTCTCTTTCATCCATGCAGGAGCCGACCAAGGCGACGCCAGAATTTTCATGCGGGGATTGATGGCTAATACTTCTTTCATCACCGGAATAATAGCGTCGCGGTCGTGTCCGAGATCGAATTTTTTCAATTCAAAATCGGTTTCGCCCTCTTTCAAATCATTGTAGGAATAGACAAAATTATTCAGGTCGGAAGCGCCTAACGACAGGCGAATGTAGCTGATACCAATATGATTAGCATCCGTAGCAAATAATTCTTTCAGGATTTTAGTCCGTTCCGGCTGACTCATGCGGTGCAGGTGGAAAGCGCTGCCTTCGGTCATGGCAAAGCCAAAGCCGTCGATGGATTGATAACTTTGCCGTTCATCCACAATAATAACCGAACCCCGTCCGCGTTCGTTTCCGAAAAGAAAAGGTTTGTCTTGTTTGACAAACAATGAAGAACGGTTGGCGGTGGTGATCCACGCCTCAATTTCACCGGGATTGCCTGCATGCAACAGGAAAAAGGAATTTACCAATACAATCCCGCTTAGCCAGAATTGTTTTTTTGTGTGTTTCATTGGAAGAATTATTAAATTATTTAATCGGTTTTAACATGAAAACCATATCTTTTTGAGAACCTAATCCGAAACGCCGGATAATAATGTTTTTCGGGTCGAAAGCCACTTCTTTTATGTCTTTATAGAGCATCAAAGTCGGCTCGTAACATTGAACGGCGTATTTTTTGCCATCGCCGCTTTCAATCCGGACATCCGGCATTTGCACCGAGAATTGCGGATTGAACAGATAAACGAAAATATCTTCGCCGCATTTTACCCCGAAAGCCTGCAAACTGTCGGCTGTAACCGTTACCGGTTCAAACGAACCTTTACCGGCTGCCAGCATTTGGTCGCTGATAGCCCTTACGCCGCGGTAGTAGGTTGTCATCCATCGATTGTCGAAAAATTCCCACCACCAACTCATCGGCGTTACGGGAGTAGGCGAAAACAATCCGTACCACAATCCCCGTTTAAAGTCGATGTCCAT
>JAISYG010000077.1 GCA_031270075.1 Dysgonamonadaceae bacterium | reverse complement strand
TTTTATTACACTTTTCTTTGAAAGCTCGCAACTTATTTCTATTTTTGTACGAAATTTACTTTTATGACAGAAAAGCAAAGTAAATTAATATATGCTTTTGAAGAGCGAGTGCATCGGTTGATGGAGATTTGCGATGACTTGAAACGAGAAAATAGCGATTTAAAGCTTCATATCGAGGCATTGCAACAATCGCAAAAAGAATTGGAAGAAGCAAACAAAGCAATAAAAGTTAAATATGACAATCTGAAGATGGCGCGAATTATCTCCTCCTTTCATCCGGATGATTTGAAAGGCGCAAAAAACAGATTGTCCAAATTAGTGAAAGAAGTCGATAAATGTATCGCCTTGTTGAACGAATAAAAAACAACTGTTTGTATGGAAGAAGAATATTTTCCTAACCCAATACAATTAAAAATAGTTGACAAGCATTTTCCTTATTCTTGTAAAAGAAAGGAAGAGCAAACCTTGAGGAAAGCGGCTACGAACGTTACGGATAAATATATGGCATATAGCTCCTATTATTCCGGCTCCGGTTTTCCAATGGTTGATTTATTGAAATTGGTGGCGTTTCATTTTTCCTTGGAGTTGCAGGAAGATAAACAACGGGAAGATATGACACCCTTTATCGATAAAATTGAGCAACTGAACGCTGAATTGGAACAATATGTTCAAGCGTTTTAAGTATTTGTTTTTGAAAAGTTTGTTTACACTAATTGCTTTTTGAGTTTTGCTTCAAAAGACAATTAGTGTTTTTACATATTAATATAAAATAAATTGAATATGGTAGCAATTATAATTACAGCAATAGTTTCTCTTGTAGTAGGAGGAGGAGTGGCGGTGTGGACGCTTAATTCCATGAGCGAATCGAAAAGTAGAAAGATTATGGAGGATGCCAAAAAAGAAATCGAATCCATCAATAAAAATAAAACGCAGATTATCGAGAACGCCAAAAAAGAAGCCGAATCCATCATGAAAAGTAAAATGCTGGAAGTGAAGGAAAAATTCATTTCCATGAAAGCCGATTTGGAAAAGCAAGTCAGTGAGCGAAACTCCAAACTCCAATCGCAGGATGCAAAACTGCGACAACGGGAACTTTTCATCAACCAAAAGCAGGAAGAACTGAATAAGAAACGGAACGACTTGGAAGCCGTTCGTGAAAACCTGAACGGTCAACTGGAACTCGTCGAAAAGCGCAAACAGGATTTGGATAAAATCCATAAAATGGAGATTGAACGCTTGGAAGCACTCTCCGGTCTTTCGGCCGAAGAAGCGAAAGACCGTTTGGCCCAATCGTTGAAGGAAGAAGCGCAAACCGCCGCTTCGGCTTACATCAACGAAGTGATGGAGGAAGCCAAAATGACCGCCAATAAAGAAGCGAAAAAGATTGTAGTGCAATCCATTCAACGGGTAGCTACGGAAACGGCGATTGAAAACGCCATCACTGTTTTTCCCATCGATTCGGACGAAATCAAGGGCCGGATTATCGGTCGCGAAGGCCGGAATATCCGGGCGTTGGAAGCGGCTACCGGTATTGAAATTATTGTCGATGATACGCCGGAAGCCATCATCCTCTCCGGTTTCGACCCGGTACGGCGCGAAGTAGCCCGCTTAGCTTTGCACCAATTGGTGCAGGATGGACGTATTCACCCGGCCCGCATCGAAGAAGTGGTCAATAAAGTGCGTAAGCAAGTGGAAGAAGAAATTATTGAAACCGGCAAACGGACTACGATTGATTTGGGTATCCACGGCCTGCATCCCGAATTGGTCAGGATGATTGGACGTATGAAATACCGTTCGTCTTACGGACAAAATCTCTTGCAACACTCCCGCGAAACAGCCAATCTCTGCGCCATCATGGCGGCCGAATTGGGATTGAATCCGAAAAAAGCCAAACGCGCCGGCTTGTTGCACGACATCGGTAAAGTGCCCGATGATGAACCCGAACTGCCACACGCCATTCTCGGTATGAAATTGGCCGAAAAATACAAGGAAAAACCGGATATCTGCAATGCCATCGGCGCTCACCACGATGAAACGGAAATGACTACTTTGTTGGCTCCCATTGTGCAAGTATGCGATGCTATTTCAGGTGCGCGTCCGGGTGCAAGGCGCGAAATCGTGGAAGCTTACCTGAAACGATTAAACGATTTGGAACAGTTGGCTTTATCTTATCCGGGAGTAGTGAAAACCTACGCTATCCAAGCCGGCCGCGAATTGCGCGTGATTGTGGGGGCGGAAAAGATTAGCGATATTGAAACGGAAAGCCTCTCGAACGAAATCGCCAAGAAAATACAGGACGAAATGACTTATCCGGGACAAGTGAAAATTACGGTTATCCGCGAAACCCGCGCAGTGGCTTTCGCCAAATAAGAACGAAAACAAACGGATATGGAAGAAGTATTGATTTCTTACCGGGATGTCGAATTGTGTCGTGGGGAAAATGTCATTCTCCGGGATGTGAATTTTGAACAGCGGAAAGGTGAATTTATCTATATTATCGGCCGGGTGGGTTCAGGTAAAAGTACGCTTCTCAAGACGTTGTATTGCGATATGCCGGTTAGTAAAGGCAAAGCGTTTATTTTTGATTACAACTTACTGAAAATCAAAAACAAACAAATTCCTATGCTGCGCCGGAAAGTAGGTATTGTGTTTCAGGATTTTCAATTATTGACCGATCGTTCGGTATACAATAACTTGAAATTTGTGTTGCAGGCAACCGGATGGAAAGATAAAAATGAGATAGACGACCGCATTCAGGCGGTTTTAATCCAGGTGGGAATGACAAATAAGGGCTATAAAATGCCCTACGAATTATCCGGCGGCGAACAGCAACGGATTGCCATTGCCCGGGCCTTACTTAATTCGCCGGAAATTATTCTGGCCGATGAGCCGACCGGGAACCTCGATGTGGAATCCGGAAGACGTATCGTACAACTATTACACGACATCAGCGATACCGGAACGGCTGTTATCATGACTACCCACAACTACCAGTGGGTGCAGGAATTTCCGGCTGAAATAAAAAAATGCGAAGAAGGTCAACTTATAGATTATACAATATGACAGAAGGAAATTTTCCGTTAGAGGAGTTCAGCCATTTACGAACTCCGTTTTACTTTTACAACACCAACCTTCTAAGGGAAACGATTCGGACGGCGGTTGCCGAAGCTGCCCGTTACGGTTATCATCTCCATTATGCAGTCAAGGCGAATGCTAATCCGCGGATTTTGTCCATTATTAGCGAATATGGCGTGGGAGCCGATTGTGTGAGCGGAGGTGAAATACAAGCCGCTTTGGATGCCGGCTTTCCGGCGGATAAAATAGTGTTTGCCGGTGTAGGAAAAGCCGATTGGGAGATTGAACGGGGGTTGGAAAATACTATTTTTTGCTTTAATGTGGAATCACTCCCGGAATTGGAGATTATCAACGAATTGGCGACTAAAAAAGCGAAAACGGCGCGGATAGCGTTGCGCATCAATCCGGAAGTAGATGCCCATACGCACCATCATATTACGACCGGAAAGAAGGAAAATAAATTCGGTATCCATCCGGAACAGTTGGATGCGGTATTGGATCGCTTGCCATCGCTGTTGCAAGTACAGTTGATTGGAATTCATTTTCATATCGGTTCGCAACTGACCGAAATAGAACCTTTCCAAAAACTGTGTAACCGGGCAAATGAAATTCGGAACACCTTGGAGAACCGAGGCTTCCGGCTTCAAATAGTGAATTTCGGCGGTGGACTGGGGATTGATTATGAACATCCCGATGCACATTTGATTCCGGATTTCAAAACCTATTTTGAAACTTTCCATAATCATTTTCCGTCATTTCCCGGACAGGAAATTCATTTTGAACCGGGACGTTCGATGGTCGGACAATGTGGTAGCTTAATTTCCAAAGTGTTGTATGTGAAAGAAGGCAGCGAAAAGAAATTTGTGATTCTGGATGCGGGTTTTACCGAATTAATCCGCCCCGCTTTGTACGACGCCTATCATACGATTGAGAATCTGACTTCAAACGAACCGGAAGAAATATATGATGTCGTAGGGCCGATTTGCGAATCATCCGACTGTTTTGCCAAACAAATTCTGCTCAATCGCACCCAACGGGGCGATGTGATTGCTATTCGTTCGGCCGGAGCGTACGGGGAAATTATGGCTTCGCAATACAATTGCCGGCAATTACCCTTGGCTTATTTTTCAGAAAACAGGATTTCCTGACTAAAAGTTATGTTTGTTGGAAAAGTAGATATTCTCGTACTTACCGCTTTGTTCCTCTGCTGGATAGTCCAAATAGTGTATTATTGGGTGTATTTGGCTAAACCTTATTATTATCAGCGGGCGGTGGACAAAGGAAGAATCCGGTTGCATCCGGCGACGCCTCTCGTATCGCTGATTATTTACGCCCGGAATGAAGCGAAAAATCTGGAACAATATTTGCCGGCGATTCTGGAACAGAATTATCCACAGTATGAGGTGATTGTGGTAGACGACCGTTCAAACGATGATACGGAATCGATATTAAGGCGCATGTCGTTGCGATACAAGCATTTCTATTATACTTATATTCCGTTGGAAATGAAAAATATAAGTAGAAAGAAATTGGCCTTGACCTTGGGAATTAAAGCTTCTCATTACGATAAGTTGTTGTTTTTGGAAGCCGATTCTCATCCGGTCAGTCCGGATTGGCTCCATTTGATGGCGCGCCATTTCATTGGAAAAAAAACCATTGTGCTGGGTTTCAGTGCACTGGAAAACCAGCCTTCCCGTTATGCTGTATACGATTATTTCTTTTCCAATTTGCAAATGATAGTCTTGGCGCTGATGCATCGCGCCTGTATGGGAAACGGTAAAAATCTGGGATACAGTAAAAGCGAATTTTCACGACAGCGGACTTTTTCCGATTATAGTTATATGGATGCGGGTGACGATGACCTTTTAATTAATGAATTGGCCGGGCCGGATAATGTATCGGTCGAATTAACACCTGATAGTATTACACGGGTCAATATAGACGAAGTATGGATTTGGAAAGAATTAAAAGTCAAACGAATGATAACCTGGTCCTTTTACCGGAAATTTTCAATCGTTTTCTGGAGCATCGAAAAATTTTCCCGGATACTGTTTTATGGCTTATTCATCTATGCTTTGGTATGGTTTTTCACCCATTGGTTAGTGATAGGAGTAACGGTTAGCCTTTTTCTCCTCCGGTTTCTATGCCAAGGGTTGGTCATTAATCAAACGGCAAAGATGTTAAAATTACCTAAATTCCATTTGAATTTGCTGTTTTTTGATTTTATTCAACCGTTTGTGAATGGATATTTCTATCTTTACGGAATATTTCAGGGCAGGCGAAAGGGATTTTGGCGATATGGAGAACGATAACGATATATTTAACGAATTTCAGCAAGCCTTGCAGGGTATGAAAGGCAACCTGCATGTGCTGGAAATTCCTGTTCCTGTTGAAAAACAGTTGGAGTATTTCAAGTATTCCGAAAAAGTAAGGGAATATAGCGAAAGTGAAACGGTGGAGGAACAAATTGAAATGCTCAACTCAGATAGGGTTTCTTATGAGGAAATGAAATATGCAATGACTTTCTTAGCCATTTCGGGCGATGTAAAAGCCTACCGGGCCTTGGAAAGTTATAGTAAAGAACCGAAAAACGAACTGCTGAACGATTGGATAGCAATGTCTTTACTACAAGCCCGGATTACGTTGGATTCCGAACTTTCCGATGAAAAACAAGTCTTTATATCTACCGGCTTGGGAGGTGAAAGGAACAAACTGCGGTTTTATGCTTTCTTTAAATCCGAAGGATTACGGCCTTTTTCCGATTACCAACGGAACTTGATTGAAAAGGAAATGCCTTTCCATATTCGTCGTTACCAGGGTGAAGTGGAAGAGATACAGATAGAAGAAAACTATTTTTCATTGGTATTTTTGATTGATTTACAGGTCGATTTGAGAAACATGTTACTCAATGCCGTTGACGAATGTAACGAATACGGCAATTTCATTCAGACCGGTTTTATTGTTACCAACGTTAAAAAATTCGGGGAAGAAGATATCCGCCGGGAATTGCAAAAACGATAGCGGGAATTCTGCATATGCTCAGCAAAAACAAGATTAAATTCATCCGTTCGTTGGAAAGTAAAAAACAACGAAGCCAAACGGGCTTTTTTATAGCGGAAGGCAATAAATTAGTTGCCGATCTCTTGCCTTTTTTCAACTGCGAATTGTTGGTTGCCAAACCTTCGTGGATGGCCACACAAGGCGATTTACCTGTCCGTGAACTGATTGCAGCTGATGAAGATGATATTTCCAGAGCGAGTTTGTTGAAAAATCCCCAGGATGTAATCGCTGTTTTTACGCAACCCAAGCGGCATTTAGACAAAGAAAGCCTGAAAAATGAATTAACCTTAGTGTTGGATGGTATCCAAGACCCCGGCAATTTGGGAACCATTATCCGCTTGGCCGACTGGTTTGGCATCCGTAATCTGATTTGCTCGCCCGATACAGCCGATGTGTATAATCCTAAAACCGTGCAGGCCAGTATGGGGGGCATTGTCCATGTCCAGGTATTCTACGAATTGCTTCCGGAATTATTAGACGAACTGACAAGCCTGCCGGTTTACGGAACTTTTCTGAATGGACGAACGCTGTACGAAGAAAAACTGACCGCCAACGGTTTGATAGTGATGGGCAACGAAGGCAACGGCATTCGTCCCGAAGTGGAACAACGCATAACCAACCGCTTGCGTATTCCCAATTTTCCGCCGGGAACCGAATCAACCGATTCGCTGAATGTAGCTACTGCAACGGCAATCGTTTGCGCCGAATTCCGGCGGCAACAGATCTATCCGGTCTAAGAGGGAAATGGCTACTTCCTTGCAACGGTTGTCAATCATCAAAATGCCATTGTAAAATACCGTGTGGGCGATTTCTTTGTCTAAAGGAAAAACGCCGAGTAAACGATTTTCATCATCCAACTCGACGTAATGTTGTTTCAATAAACGGTCGTCCGGCAATAACACGTAATGAGCGGCCAAACGTTTCATAAACTATCTTTTACCGATTGCGCCAATGCCTCGGCTTCGGTCTGCGTGGGCGCTTCCGTGTAAATACGCACAATGGGTTCGGTATTCGATTTCCGGAAATGCACCCAGCGGTCGGGAAAATCCACCTTCACGCCATCGATATCGTTTACGGGATAATCGTGGTATTGTTTTTTTATTTTGTCCAAAAGCGCATCCACATCCGTACCGGGCGATAAATCCAGGCGTTGTTTCGCCATGTAATAATTCGGATAAGCAGCCCGGAGTTCGCTCACTTTTTTTCCGGATTTAGCTACTTGCGTTAAAAATAGGGCGATACCTACCAAAGCGTCGCGGCCGTAATGCGAAGCCGGATAAATGACGCCGCCATTGCCTTCTCCTCCGATAACGGCATGGGTGGCTTTCATTTTTTCTACCACATTCACTTCTCCTACAGCCGAAGCCGTATAAGTATAACCGTGTTTTTCGGTTACATCGCGCAGCGCCCGTGTCGAACTCAGGTTCGATACGGTATTGCCCGGTGTGTGCGACAAAACATAATCGGCTACCGAAACCAGCGTATATTCTTCGCCGAACATATCGCCGTTTTCCGTCAGAATGGCTAAGCGGTCTACATCGGGGTCTACAACGAAACCGACATCCGCTTTTTGGGTTTTCATCACTTCCGCAATTTCCGTCAGGTGCTGGGGAAGCGGTTCGGGATTGTGCGCGAAAATGCCGGTTGGCTCGGTATTCAGTTCGATGATGCGCTCGACGCCCAATGCCCGGAGCAGTTCCGGCAGAACAATGCCTCCTACCGAGTTAACGGCGTCTATCGCCACCGTAAAACGGGCGCTCCGAATAGCGTCTACGTCCACGAGTGGGAGCGACAGAACCTGTTCGATATGTTTCCGGGTGTAAGAAGTGTTTGTCGACCATCGTCCGAGTTGTTCTACATCGGCAAATACGAACGATTCTTCTTCTGCGATTTGCAGGATTTCATTCCCTTCCGTCGCATTCAGAAATTCGCCTTTTTCGTTCAATAATTTCAAGGCGTTCCACTGTTTGGGATTATGCGAAGCCGTGAGGATAATGCCGCCGGCCGCTTTTTCCATCGTAACCGCCAGTTCGGTGGTTGGAGTGGTTGCCAAACCGATATCCACCACATCCAAACCCATTCCCATGAGTGTACCGGTTACCAGATTGCGCACCATTTCGCCGGAGATACGGGCGTCGCGGCCTACAACAATCGTTTTTGCCGTTGGCTGTTTTTTTCGTATCAATGTAGCGTATGCTGCGGTAAATTTCACAACATCGAGCGGCGAAAGACCTTCGCCCGCTTGACCTCCGATAGTTCCGCGAATACCGGAAATAGATTTGATTAACGACATTGGATTAACGGAATTTTGTATATTTCAGATTTTTGTAGAATACGGGAGCAAAGCTGCTGTTATCGGTGGCATTTCCTAATTCGGAAGGAATAATCAGGTCGACCACGCCCCCCTCGCCTATATACGAGAGCGGAATAGCAAAACCGTTACAGGCCAGACCGGCCGGGTCGTTGTAATAACTTCCCGTTATTCCATATTTGAATGCAATCGGCAAATAAAAGTAACTCAGTACAATACTGTCGGTGCTTCCCGACACATAACTTTTTACATAGTAAAAATACTCGAACCGCACCAGTACTTCATCATAGGCTTTTACACGGCGATCCGGATTGCCTCTGTCCACTACGTGCATATACAGGCCGTCGCTGGTTTTATAATATTGATTTTCCTTAAAAATGCTGTCTTTAGGATATTCGTCCAGCACATCAATTTTCTGTGAAAGAATATATCGTTCGATAGACTTTTTCTCTTCGCGGATGTACTCCTGCATGCTCTGTGAATTATCGCACGATAAATTAATCAATCCCAAGAGGATACATGACAGTATAAAAATGATTGTTTTTCTCATATCCGTTTAATTTAGCTGCAAAGGTAATGAAAAAATTAATGATTTGCGGACGGATGAACTGTAAAAAACGTTAACTGATTGTTATACTTCGGTAAAGCTTTTTCAAACAAATCAATGGCGTCGTCCAGTTTGCCGTAAAACTCCCCTCCGGCAGCATTGAAATGGCCGCCTCCGTTGAATATTTCTGCGGCAAACCGGTTGGCGGAAAAATCACCTTTGGAACGCAGGGAAATTTTCACCATGTTTTCTTCTTCGCGGATAAATGCCGAAAACACAATGCCATCGATGCTCAACGGCATATTGACAAATCCTTCCGTATCGCCCTTTTTCCATTGGAAACGTTGCTGTTCTTCGTGCGAAAGTGTTATAAGAGCCGCGTGATACGGTTCATAAATTTTCATTTTTTCGTACAAAATGTAACCTTGCAGACGAAGGCGGCATTCGGAATAGTGATTGTAGATTTTGTCGTAGATACCATCCTTGTCGATCCCTTTTTCCAACAGTTCGCCGATAATATAATAGATGTGCTTATCGTTCGAGTTGTAGGTGAATGCGCCCGTATCGGTCATCATGCCCGCATAAATACATTCGGCGCAAGAGCGGTTCATCACATCGAACATACCCATGCGACAGATGAAGCGAAAAATCAATTCGCTGGTCGAAGATATTTCGGGATGGGAAATGGTTACATCGCAGAAATTTTCAGGATCCAGGTGGTGGTCAATCATTATTTTTTTTGCTTTAGCCTCTTCTAACCACGGAGTTAGAGGTTCGATGCGTTTGCGCGCGTTGAAATCCAGGCAGAAAATCAAATCGGCTGCCTGAATCAATTCTTTGGCCGTGTTCTCCCGCCATTCGGCAACGACAATATCCTTAGCGCCGTCCATCCATTTCAGGAAACCCGGAAAATTATTAGGTACCAGCACATTGACTTCTTTTCCCCATTCTAAGAGAAAATGATACAAGGCCAAGGAGGAACCGATAGCGTCACCGTCCGGTGAAACATGCGTAATAATCACGATTTTATTGCAATGTTCAATAATTTTTTTGGATTTTTGAATACTGTTTTCGGGAATAATTTTGTTTAGCATTTGTTTTTATTGTTACGATGGTGCAAAGATAAAAAAAATAAACTATTTATTACACATCAACCATCCGGATTGGTAAGCGATCAATCTCACCGCACATTCTATGCAAAAATACATTGATTGCAGAATGTGCTTTTCTTTCCATAAACGGGGCAAAACGTAGTTGACCATTTTTATTCCTTCGGTCGAAACCGGCATATTCCGGAATAAATCAATGTTTTTACGCATAAAAATGCCCGTATTGTAATTGCGAACAAATTGTTGTTTCAAAGTCAAAGAATGCGAATGAATAACTTTCGCTTCTGCACAATAGGCTACTTTATAACCGGAACAAATTAGTCGTGCGGCAATCAGCATATCTTCATTGGTTAAAATAGGCGAATCGAATCCTCCCACTGCAAGATAAGCCGATCGCCGGTAAGCCGAACAGACATTGGAAGCAAAAAACGCCTTCACTCCCCGTATTGGAATATCGTTTTGTGTACGCACATTACTTTCCGGAGGATAATTAAAGTTTCGTACCAGCTTTTCAATCGGGCTTGCCTGTGCTTTCGCAATCTGCCGCCCGCTAACCATTGCCACTTCCGGATCTTGAAAAGGTTGCAACAACCGTTCGACATAGTATTCATCCTCAGGCACAGCATCCTGTGTTAGAAACAAAACAAAGCTACCCTGTGATTGCCGGAAAGCCCTGTCGCGTGTGCCTCCGTGGTCAAATTCGGATCGTTCGATAGGGATAAATACCACTTTATTGTCTTCGCGGCAAATACTCGCCGTTTCATCATCCGATTGCGAATCTATAACGATAATTTCTTCCAATGCCACCGTTTGATTGTGCAGCTTTTGAAGCAGATCTCCGATTTCCTTTTCCGCATTGAGCGTGGGAATAATGACCGAAACATTCATGGTATTTCCTAAACGGATATGCTTTGTTTTTATTTTACAGTTTGTTAACAAAAGAACAATATCAACAGTTGGGCGCACAAAACCCTCAAAAACATCGTCAGCGGATAAACGGTGGCGTAACTGACCGCCGGAGCGTCGTTTCCAGCCGTGCTGTTGGAATAGGCCAATGCAGGCGGGTCGGTGGTGCTGCCTGCCAACAATCCCATTAATGTATAATAATTAATGTGGAATACCGCACGGCCGATAAAGCCGATAATAAGCAAGGGAATGACGGTGATGAGAACACCGTAGCCAATCCAGTTCAAACCGCCGTTGTAAACAATAGTCGATACAAAGTTTTCGCCGGCTCCCAGTCCCACACAGGCCAGGAAAAGGCAGATGCCGATTTCACGCAGCATCAGGTTGGCGCTCATGGTAGTATAGGTTACTAAATGATATTTCGGGCCGAAGATACTAATCAGGATGGCTACAATCAACGGTCCACCGGCCAAACCGAGTTTCACCGGTTGCGGAATGCCCGGAAAAGTAAAGGGAATACTACCTAATAATACACCGAAAAAGATTCCGATAAAAATCGGTATCAGATTGGGTTCCCGCAACCGTTTCATTTGATTGCCGAGGATGCGTTCTACACTTTTGATGGCGTTTTCGTCGCCGACTACTGTTACCCGATCGCCGATTTGCAGTTGAAGATTGGGGTCGGCAATCAAATCCACTCCCGACCGGTTGACCCGTGTAATATTCACGCCGAAGTTTGCCCGGAAATTCAGTTGGCGAATGGGACGGCCGTTAACACCTGCCTTGGTAATCAGGATGCGGCGCGATACCAAATGCGTATCCAGCATATCCCATGCGTCCTGTCCCATTTCAATCGTATGGCCGAGAAAAGCCGTAACGGCGCTTTGATTCCTGGGCGTGGTAGCGACGTACATTTTGTCCCCTGCATTCAATATCGTTTGGGAAGAAGGAATTTCGATCCGGTTTGTCGCTTTGTGTAATACCCTCGATATGATAAATTGGCGTTCTATCAGTTGATGAATATACCGGATGCTTTTCCCGTAAATGGCCGGATTACTCACTTCCAGCGAAATCAATTCGATGTGTTCATCCGTTTTTTGGATGGCATTCAAATCCTTGGTTTCTTTTTCCGCATTGATTTTAAAAATGTATTTCATCAGCACGATGGAAGCGATAACTCCCACCACCGCCAAGGGATAAGCCACTGCATACCCCAGCGCAATAGACGAATCGTGTACGCCATGCATATCGGTAAACGCCTGTTGTGCAGCACCTAATCCGGGTGTATTGGTTACAGCTCCCGATAGGATACCTACCATCGTTTGCATGGGAATATGCGTAATGTAATGCAGAACGAGCGTTGTAATAACGCCCAAAAACACCACTCCCATAGCCAGCATATTGAGCGTAATGCCTCCTTTTTTGAACGATGCGAAAAAACCGGGACCCACCTGTAAGCCTATGGAATAGACGAAAAGTATCAGGCCGAATTCCTTCATAAAATGCAGGATGTCGTGATTGACTTTGAATCCGAAATGGCCAAGTAAAATGCCTATGAAAAGGACGAACGTAATGCCTAATGAAATCCCGAAAACTTTCATTTTCCCTAAAGAAATGCCGATGGCGATGACTGCCGCAAACAATAAAACCGTGTGGGCTACACCTTCGCCCCAAAATAATTCCGATATCCAATCCATGTTTTTTTGTTAATTTCCTAATAAATGCGTTATATTTTCCGTAAAAAGTCTGACTGCTATTGCTAATAGAATGACTCCGAAGAATTTGCGAAGTACGTAAATGCCGCCGGCTCCGATCAGCTTTTCCACCAGATTGACCTTGTACATCACCAGGTAAACGATGATCATGTTCAGTATCAGGGCCGAGATAATGGACAGCGAACTGTATTCCGCTTTCAGAGAAAGCAGGGCGGTAAAAGCGCCCGGACCTGCCAGCAGAGGAAAAATGACGGGAATGATGGTAGCGTTGCTGGTAGGGCCATCCATTTTGAAAATTTCTATGCCGAAAGTCATTTCGCAGCCGATCACAAATAAGACAATGGACCCGGCTACGGCAAAAGACGATATATCGACGTTGAATAATTTTAAAATTCCTTCGCCGATGAAAAAGAAAGCCAACAAGATAAGAAATGAGAAAAAAGAAGCTTTCGAGGGACTGAATTTCTTGTGTTTATTCTGTAAATCCACAAAGATGGGTAATGAACCCGCTACGTCGATGATAGCAAAAAGCACAATAAATGCGCTGACAAAATCCTGAAAATTAAATGTTCCCATATTCAATTATTTAAACACAGCGCATCGTTCAAAGCAATAACCGCAGGGGCGTATTGTTCCCGCCTGATGACAAATTGCATGTTGACCTGCTTCAACGATTGGCCGAAACATTCGATATTAATATTATGATCGCTTAAGGCTTTTGCTCCTCTGTAAAGGAAGCCCGGATGAGCAATATTGGTTCCCATAGCGCAAACCAACGCGACGGATTTGACAGTCAGTTGATAAACTAAGTTTTTCATTTCCTGCAACATTTTGTGGGTGGCAGGATTGTCCCAAACGACCATCGTGATACTGTTGGCATTGGTTGATTTCAAAATGTAACTAACTTCGTGTTTGGCCATTACCTGCATGATTCTCATGTCGTAACCGACTTCACCTACCATTAAGGGATCGTGTACTTCAAAGGCAATTACTTTATCGGTGCCCGAAACAATTTCGATTTTCGGTTCGGGCGAAACATAATCGTTGGAAATCAGCGTTCCCGGATGATCGGGTTCAAAAGTGTTTTTGATACGGATTTTAATTCCAGCCAGTTCCAAAGGTTTAGCCGCTTTGGGATGGATGGCCTCCATGCCCACATCGGCCAACTGGTCGGCAATAATGTAATTGGTTTTCCCGACGGGAATCGACTTATCCACACCAACCAGTTTGGGGTCGGCGCTCGAAAGGTGGTATTCCTTATGAATAACCGCTTCTTCGGCTTTGACTTCCACCGCTATTTTACTGAAAGTAACTTCGGAATAGCCGCGGTCGAAAGCGCGCATAATCCCTTCCGTCCCTTTGGTATATCCGGTAGCCACACACAAGGTTTTGGAATAATCGATTCCCTGGAAAGCCTTGTGGATGCGTTCGTCGATAGTCAGCATTTCGTTATCGTTGAAGCCGCACAAATCAATAAACGTTGCGTTGATACCATGATTGTTCAGGATATTGACGGTGTTCCATGCCGAATGCGCTTCGCCTAAAGAAGCCAATATTTCTCTGGCAGCCAAATAGATACTGCTTTTTTCCACATATCCCGACGCCAACACCTGATACATCGACGATAAATAGGTTTTCGCCTGTTCGATACGGTATTGGATAAAGCGGTCGGCTTCCGGTACATTCAGTCCGATGGTTGCCATTGACCGGTTGATGGCCAGAAGTTTGCTGCCAAGTTCATCCAAAGCCGTTTCATATTCTTCGTTGTGCAGGAATTTAGCGTAAACGCCAGGTTCGCCGGTTTTTTTGTGTTCCAGCAACCAGTTCGTTACATGGTTGTATGCCGAAACAACGAAAATACGGTTATAAAGGGTCTGTTCCGTCCGGTTGCGCTGGATGATATTTTCCAAACAATCACCGAATTGCGACATGGAAGTTCCTCCGATTTTTTCTACTGTGAGCATGTGATAAATGAAATTTTGCACAAAATTACTACAATTTATTGGTTTTGGAAAATGGAAATGCCTGTTGTTTACCCTGAATATAACCAATGATTAGTATGAGTTAAATAATTCCGGCATGAAATTTGTTGTATACTTAATATCTGCTATCAGTAGCTAGAGAGCAAGGATGGCCAAAGATGGCATTGTTTAATTTTATTTAATAAAAAGGAAACTTTTGGAAGTTTTGAATAAAACAACTACTTTTGTCTTTACAATATCAAATGGAGAGATGATTAAATTAATATATTTTTATTTACTAAATTTAGAAAACAAATGAAAAGTTTATTCTTAGTGACAGTATCTATGTTTTTTGCTTTGGGTGTAACAGCTCAACAAATCTCATTTGTAGAAAAACAGTATCCGGGAAATGAAATAGCTGTCCGGGTAGTGGAAACAGCGATTGCAAAACAATTGGAAGAGAAAACATCAGCTGTAAGAACTACATGGATGGCCAATCGGGTAAAGGATAATTGGTTTATCTCTTTGGAAGGAGGCCTGAGTCAATTGATGAGTGAAGGATATAAAGATTATCCGTTCAAAGACAATTTATTTCCCACAGGAGGTATAGTAATAGGCAAATGGTTTTCGCCTGTTTGGGGAGTGCGAGTGAGTGGTTCCGGTGGCAAATTAACAGGTTATCAACCGACTGCCAGTGGTTTGTGGTATATTGGTCATAACAATAATCCATCCAATCATCCGCTAACAACAAGCAACTATATATCCAATGCACCGGATTTAATCAATGAACGTTATCTGGATAGCGACGGTAACAATCCTTTGTCTTATTTGAATATTTCTGCCGATTTTATGGTCAATCTCAAAAACTTGTTTTTGCCCTATAATTCCAAAGGATTCTTCAATCCGGTTGCCTATGGAGGTGTGGGTTATGTGCATACTTTGGGTTCTAAATTCGATCCGTTCAAAACGGCAAAAACCGATCAAGTAACAGCTATTGGAAATCTGGGTCTTAAAAGTGGTTTGCAATTGAATTTTCGTTTATGCGATCCGTGGCAATTGTATTTAGCTGTGGAAGGCTTGTTGGTGCCTGAAAATTTCGACCGATATGTGTGGGCTAACCGGTCGTACGAAGGGGTATTGAGCGCGAAACTGGGGCTGACTTATCAGTTCAATTTCCGACACTTCATTAAACCCGAATTTGTCAATCCTGCTGAAATGGCCGCTTTGCACAATGAAATCAACGAATTGCGTAATCGTCCGAAGCAAGTATGTCCTCCGTGTCCCGAACCGGTAGTTATTGAAAAACCGGTAATCGTTGAAAAACTGGTAGAATCGAACGAATTGAAACCGGTATTCTTTTTGATTAACAGCCATCAAGTACGCGATAATCAATTGATTAGTGTAGCATTAGCCGCCGAGTATTTGATCAGTCATCCGGATGCGAAATTGGAATTGGTAAGCTATGCCGACAAACAAACAGCTACTCCTGCTTACAACATGAAATTGTCGAAGAAACGGACCGATGCTGTTGCCGGAATCTTAGTGAACAAATTCGGTATCGATAAAAAACGTTTGATTCTGAAACATGAAGGCGATACCAAACAACCATTTGCAGAAAATGATTTGAACCGTGTAACAATCTTTGTTAAGTAAAGCAAAGGAACTTACTGTTACATTTTAAGATAGAACCGACATTCCTACTTGTAAAATCAGGTAGGAATGTTGGTTTTATGTCTTTTCCGGATTATTTTTTTTATTCTGCTATACTTGTGTTACCTTTGTATACTTTTTTAATAGTATGAATATAGCAATAGTAGGTACCGGTTATGTGGGCTTGGTAACAGGAGCTTGTTTCTCGGAAATGGGAATTAATGTAACCTGTGTAGATATAGATAACGATAAGATTCAAAAATTACAGGAAGGAATTATTCCGATTTATGAACCTGATTTGGAAGATTTGGTAAAGAAGAATTGCAGAGCGGGTCGTTTGCACTTTACTACCCATTTAAGCGATTGTTTGGACGAAGTCGAAGTCGTATTCTGTGCTGTGGGAACTCCACCGGATGAAGACGGAAGCGCTGATTTGCGTTATGTGCTGGAAGTGGCCCATACCATAGGACAAAATATAAATCACTATGTACTGGTAGTTACCAAAAGTACGGTTCCTGTAGGTACGGCGCAGAAAGTAAAGGATACGATTCAGGAAGAATTGAATCAACGGGGAGTGATCATCCCGTTCGATGTGGCTTCCAATCCCGAATTTTTGAAAGAAGGTACGGCCGTCAAAGATTTTATGAGTCCCGATAGGGTAGTGGTGGGATTGGAAAGCGAAACAGCCAAAAAGATAATGGACAGGCTTTACAAACCGTTTACCTTGAATCACTACCGGATGATCTATACCGACATTTCGTCGGCAGAAATGATTAAATATGCTGCCAACGCTATGCTGGCCACGCGGATTTCGTTTATGAACGATATAGCCAACTTGTGTAGTTTGGTTGGTGCGGATGTAAACATGGTTCGGAGCGGAATAGGCGCCGATACGCGTATTGGAAACAAATTCCTGTATGCCGGTTGCGGTTATGGAGGGAGTTGCTTTCCCAAAGATGTAAAAGCGCTGATTCAAACCGCTGCCAAAAACGGATATACCATGCGGGTATTGCAAGCAGTGGAAGCGGTGAATGAAAAACAAAAAACCATTTTATATGAAAAGTTGTTGAAAATTTTTCCGGATCTGACCGACAAAACGATTGCCGTTTGGGGCCTGGCTTTCAAACCGAATACCGACGATATGCGGGAGTCGCCATCGCTGGTGTTGATCCGGTTGCTGTTGGAGGCCGGATGCAAGATCAAAGTCTATGATCCGGTAGCTATGAACGAAGGAAAGCGACGGTTCGGCGATTCGCTCTTTTATGCGCACGATATGTACGAAGCCGCTTTAGAGGCCGACGCATTACTGTTATTGACCGAATGGAAAGAATTTAGATTGCCTTCATGGAATGTTTTGAAAAAGACGATGAGCCGGCCGATCATACTGGATGGAAGGAATATTTATGATAAAAAAGAAATGCAGGAAAATGGGTTTGTATACGTAAGTATATAATTATTTGCTCCTATTCCTTTGTTTTTTCACAAAAACTCCCTACCTTTGCATCCCAATTTGCATAGAAACGTTAAATAATTAATAAACAACAAAGTTAAATTTAGAAAATGCCTACAATTCAGCAATTAGTAAGAAAAGGAAGGGCTACTTTGGTTGAAAAGGGAAAATCTCCCGCATTAGACGCTTGCCCGCAACGGCGCGGCGTGTGCGTAAGGGTTTATACCACTACCCCGAAGAAACCCAATTCCGCCATGCGTAAAGTGGCGCGTGTTCGTTTGACCAGCTCGAAGGAAGTCAACGCTTACATCCCGGGCGAAGGACATAACTTGCAGGAACACTCCATCGTATTGGTGAGAGGCGGTCGTGTAAAAGACCTTCCCGGTGTTCGTTATCACATCGTACGCGGAACGTTGGATACCGCCGGCGTAAATGGCCGTACCCAGCGTCGTTCCAAATACGGCGCCAAACGTCCGAAAGCAGGGAAAGCAGCTCCTGCAGCAGGAAAGAAAAAATAAACTAAAAATTAAAAACTAAAAATTGAGAAAAATCAGAAAATCAATCCTTTTTAGTTTTTAGTTTCAAAAGGTTGAGTAAATAAGTCCGGTGGGATTTGTTGAAGCGACCAAAGAGTTAACAACCCGTTTTAAACAAAAAAATTCAAGAAAAATGAGAAAAGCTAAGCCTAAAAAACGGCAGATCCTTCCGGATCCTGTATTTGGCGACCAAAAGGTAACGAAATTCGTTAACCATTTGATGTACGACGGCAAAAAGAGTATCGCCTACGATATCTTTTATACCGCATTGGATAAAGTAAAGACAAAATTGTCTACCGTAGAGAAAACCCCTCTCGAAATCTGGAAACAAGCATTGGATAATATTACCCCATTGGTGGAAGTAAAATCCCGCCGTATCGGAGGCGCAACCTTTCAGGTTCCGACCGAAATTCGTCCCGATCGCAAGGAATCCGTTTCAATGAAAAATATGATTGCGTATTCCCGTAAAAGAAGCGGAAAATCGATGGCAGATAAACTGTCGGCCGAGATTGTAGATGCTTTCAACAACCAGGGAGGCGCTTTCAAACGAAAAGAAGATATGCACCGGATGGCGGAGGCCAACAGGGCGTTCGCACATTTTAGATTTTAATAAATTAAGGAGAAAATAAATGGCAAAAAGTTCAGATCAACTACTGAAATATACACGAAACCTCGGCATCATGGCGCACATCGATGCCGGCAAAACAACTACATCCGAACGTATTCTCTATTACACCGGATTGACCCATAAAATCGGGGAAGTCCACGATGGAGCAGCTACAATGGACTGGATGGAGCAGGAACAGGAGCGTGGCATCACGATTACTTCCGCCGCTACCACCGCCAACTGGAAATATAACGACGAAACATATAAAATCAATCTGATTGATACTCCGGGACACGTGGATTTCACGGTGGAGGTAGAACGCTCCCTCCGTATTCTGGATGGCGCAATCGCTACTTTCTGTGCCGTCGGCGGCGTGGAACCCCAATCGGAAACCGTTTGGCGACAAGCGGATAAGTATCATGTTCCGCGAATCGGTTATGTCAATAAAATGGACCGGTCGGGTGCTAATTTTTACGAAGTCATCCGTCAGGTAAAAGAAGTGCTGGGCGCCAATCCCTGTGCCATTCAAATTCCCATCGGTGCGGAAGAAAAATTCAGCGGCATCGTGGATTTGATTAGTATGAAGGCGCTTTACTGGCACGACGAAACCATGGGAGCCGATTATTCTACGGAAGAAATCCCGGTCGAACTGCTGAGCGAAGCCCAGGAATGGCGCGACAAAATGCTCGAAACACTGGCGGAAGTCGATGATTCCTTAATGGAAAAATATTTCGACGATCCGGCTACGATTACCGAAGATGAAATCAGAGCTGCGATTCGGAAAGGAACACTGTCGATGCAAATCAATCCGATGCTGTTGGGTTCGTCCTTCAAAAACAAAGGAGTACAACCGCTGTTGGATGCGGCTTGCGCGTACCTGCCCAGTCCGGTCGATACCATCGCCATCGAAGGAACCGATCCGGACGATTCGGAGAAAGTAATTGTTCGCAAACCGAGTTCGTCGGAACCTTTGTGCGCTTTGGCGTTCAAAATTGCAACCGACCCGTATGTTGGCCGTTTGTGCTTCTTCCGCATCTATTCGGGAGAAATAGAAGCCGGTTCATACGTCTACAATACCCGTTCGGGCAAAAAAGAACGTATTTCGCGTTTGTTTCAGATGCATTCCAACAAGCAAAACCCGAAGGAATGGATCGGATGCGGCGATATCGGCGCAGGCGTAGGCTTCAAAGATATCCGTACCGGCGATACACTGTGCAGTGAAAATCATCCGATTGTATTGGAATCCATGGATTTCCCCGCACCGGTTATTGGTATTGCCGTAGAACCGAAAACGCAGAAAGACTTGGATAAACTGGGCATCGGACTTTCCAAACTGGCGGAAGAAGATCCCACATTCACAGTGAAAACCGATGAAGAAACCGGCCAGACCGTGATTTCCGGTATGGGTGAATTGCACTTGGAAATCATCGTCGATCGCTTAAAACGCGAATTTAAGGTAGAATGTAACCAAGGACGCCCGCAAGTATCGTACAAGGAAGCCATCACCAAAGCGGTAGAATTGCGCGAAGTGTATAAAAAACAAACCGGTGGCCGCGGTAAATTCGCCGATATCATTGTGCGGGTAGAGCCGGCAGACGCCGATTTTGAAGGCGATTTGCAGTTTGTCGACGAAGTCAAGGGCGGCAATATCCCGAAAGAATATATTCCCTCGATTCAGAAAGGTTTCCAACGTGCGATGAAAAACGGCGTTCTGGCAGGCTATGCCTTGGATAAACTAAAAGTAACCGTTCTCGACGGTTCCTTTCACCCGGTGGACTCCGACCAGTTGTCGTTCGAAATCTGTGCTATCCAGGCATTCAAGAGCGCATCGGAAAAAGCAGGCCCGGTGTTGAAAGAGCCGATCATGAAAATAGAAGTCATCACCCCGGAAGAAAGTATGGGCGAGGTGATCGGCGACCTGAACAAACGCCGCGGTCAGGTAGAAGGAATGGATAGCAGCCGCACCGGCGCACGCATCGTGAAAGCCCACGCCCCGCTGTCGGAAATGTTCGGTTATGTAACGGCGTTACGTACCATTACTTCCGGTCGCGCTACCAGCACGATGTCGTTCTCGCATTACGAAGAAGTTTCACCGTCCATCGCCCGTGCGGTATTGACGGAAGTCAATGGGCGTACCGATTTGATTAAATGATGAAGTCCACACCGGGTTCGGAACCGGATAGAAGAATAAAGCGCAGGAACTAATTTCTGCGCTTTTTTTTCTCTCGTTGGCCAACCGGTTATTCGAGAACGCAGCGCACAGGGCCTGCTAAGATGCGGCTACCCCACTGATGCGGATGAAAAGATGTGGGGACGATGAAATTCATTATATACCCGCCGTAAATATTGAACACTGTACTGGTCTGGTAATAGTTGTCACGGTCCATATCGAGTAGGGCTCCTGCGCTGTCATACTGACCACGATTCCCCGAGTCGGGGAAAAAGTTAACACTAACGCCGTTACCCAACTGAATGCCAATTGAAATGGGGTAGGTACCGGACGCATCAGTATATTGACAAGTAAAAAAGAATGTCCCCACTAAATTGTAAGCTATTGATGCATACTCCTCACTCCGAGGCAGGCGATAACTGCCTCCTAAACTTTGGGTAGAGGATATGTACCTGCATATATCGCCCACATAATCGGCATAATGCGAAGCGCCCAAATCGGTCACTTCCGATGTGCCTATGTCGGCGCTACCGTCGAAGGTTACATAGGGCCAGCGATCATAGGCTCTAAGGTTATAATTGGCATCGCCGGCAAAAGGGATCGAGTCCCAGGCAGCGTGTTTTAACGTACCGTTAGGCACA
>JAISYG010000036.1 GCA_031270075.1 Dysgonamonadaceae bacterium | reverse complement strand
CGACACCTCAACCGCCAGCAGGCGGTAGGTTGTGCCATCGGGTAGCGGCTGGGGTGCCGCGTCGCGCAACACCGGTGCATCCTGTTCCAGACTTATTTCCAGCGACAGCCCATCGTCTAAGGGAAGGACAACTGTTTCCGGTTCACCGTTCACTGAACTTGAGCGTGTCAGTTCTCCCGAAACGCCTTCGGTTACGCCCAGTATGTTGAATTTCACCGGTATCAGGGCGCCGTTGTGCTTGCCTTCCGGAAGTTCTTTTTCGCAGGAGCCGAACGATAGCATCAGGCTCAAGTTCAGGAGCATTAGGCTTGCATTCAATACGATTTGTTTACTTGTTTTCATAAGACTTGTTTTATGCTTTTCGCACATGGATTTATAAATGAATTACTAATCACTGTAGAAACGGGTCTTGTCGCGTTTCTAAAAATCAATGCACCACATATCCAGTGTTGTTGCGGCCGTTGCGGCCGGATAATCGGAATAATCGGTGTATTTCAGACTGTCCTCTTGTACCCTTACCCTGGTGGTTTGGGCGATGAGGCCTTCCATTTCTACCCGGTGAGGGATGATTACCGGGGATACATACTGTTTCTTTTTCATGCTTTTTTCTTTTTTTATTGTTAATATTCATTGAATAATTCCTGTTTAATTCGTCCTTTTATTTTCGGTTTCAAACGGGAACGTTCCCGACTTTCAACGGGAACGTTCCCGATACCTGGTCGCGAACGTTCCCGTTGCTGAACGGGAACGTTCCTGTTCCGGAACGGGAACGTTCCCGTCGGAAACCGCGAACGTTCGCATTTTTACTTCCCGCCGACAAGGTCTTCCGCATACACAAATACGGCATTTTTCAAAGCCTTTTTTGGGCTGCGTTCTGTCTAAAGGATTCGCCCGTTCTACTTTGTTCAATACAATCGGCATACTGTTTAGGTGTTCAATTGTTAATAAAAAAGCCCATCCGGTTTTCTTCCAAACAGGAAAAAAACCGGACGAACTTGTTGCCATTCCTTCCTTTGCTTCAAGCGTTTGAAGCAGAGATAATATTATGTAACTTACTGATTTATAGTCAATCCGCCAAGGGGGGGGGATTTTGGCACCTTCATTTTGTTATCGAGCACGAAAACCAGGGGGTTCACCCCCTGGCCGGTATATCTATTTCGTTTGCTTCCGTACATGCCCTTCTTGCGTTGCTTTTGCAACTATTATTGTAAAATATTTTATATATTTCGCTGATTGCCAGCGATTTTCACGAGGCAAAGATAAGCCTTTTTTTTTACTATATCAACTTTCGTGCCAAAATATTCGAGAGAATGGCGCTTTCCATCCCAATCGTTTCCATAATTTACCGGAATGTATTACCTTTGTCGTTTCAAATCACTTTCAAATATGAATAAATACGAAGAAGCCCTCAGCAAATTCCAATTGAATTTGCAAGATGAGGATATTAGCCGGCAAACGGCCGGAATTATTGCAAAAGCCCGGGAAAACCATACGCCCGAAGTGTTACGGTTTTTATATTCCTGTATCGATTTGACTTCTCTGGGTTCGGAAGACTCCAAAGAAAGTATATGGAAATGGGTCGAAACAGTCAACGATTTCGATGAATCGCGCGAAGACATGCCAAATGTGGCTGCACTTTGCGTTTATCCCAATTTGGTAGCAACGGTTCGTGAAGCCTTGCGGGCCGATGTGAGAATCGCTTCCGTGGCCGGTGGATTCCCCTCGTCCCAAACTTTTCAGGAAGTGAAAATTGCCGAAGTATCTTTGGCGGTAGCGAACGGCGCTGATGAAATTGATATTGTACTGAATTGCGGCGAATTGTTAGATAATAATCCGGAAGCGGTTGTGGAAGAAATCATGGAATTGAAAGACGCTTGCAGGAATGCTCCTCTCAAAGTGATTTTGGAAACCGGATTATTGAAAACAGCTGCCCGTATTCAAACAGCAACTGTTTTAGCGATGTATTCGGGAGCCGATTTTATCAAAACTTCCACCGGAAAGGTGTATCCGGGAGCAACGCCCGAAGCGGTATACATCCTGTGCGAAACTATCCGTGCCTATTACCGCCTGCATACTAAAAAAATCGGCATCAAAGTGTCGGGAGGTATTCGCACAGCCGAAGATGCCGTTTTGTATTACACTTTGGTAAAAGCCGTTTTAGGTGAGGAGTGGTTGACGCCCGAATATTTCCGAATTGGCGCCAGCAGCTTGGCTGCTAATCTTTTAAATGAAATCGCTAAGTTATGAACGCTATAATTGCTTTGGGGGGATCTGTTCGGAAGTTTTGGATGAGCATAACGGTCTGTGTGTTTATTCTGGTATTATGTTTTATGAAAATGGACAATATGCCTCAAGCGCCCATGACCCATTTTGATAAACTGGTACACACCTTGCTGTTTTTCGGATTGTCGGGAGTGGTGTTTTTCGACAATACGCGTTATTTGCGCCAATCGACCCCTCTTCAACGGATTTTTTTCGGTTCCTTCCTGTTCCCTGTCTTTTTCGGCGGAATGATTGAAGTCTTACAGGGATATGCTCACCGCAGCGGCGACTGGATGGATTTTCTTTTCGATGCGATAGGCGTTGTGGCCGGCATCCTGATTTGTTGGCTGATTAATACCCGCTTAAAATCCCCAACCGATGGGTGATCGAAAGACAACCGTTTGTATGATTTCTTGTCGCCACGCTTTGTTGGACGACCGGATTTACAAAAAAGAAGCGGTTACGCTTGCGCGAAACGGTTACGAAGTCATCCATGTCGGATATGGGGAAACGAACAGGGACTATCGTACACCGGATCATATCCGTATCATCGAACGGAAAAAAGAAAAGAAAGGAAAAACCTTCCGGTCGTGGAGAATCGCTTTTATGCAATTACAGTTAGGCGATTTATTCCATGCAGCTGCATCCGTAGCAGCGGATATTTATCATTTGCACGATATGGAATTGTGCCGGATAGCATCGAAACTGCAGAAAATGCCTCATCGCCCGAAAGTGATTTACGACGCTCACGAACCCTTTGTCGATAATTTGCGGGATTATTGGCGCGAACGTTCCCCCTTCAAAATACTATTGAATGATATCCCTTCGCTGACAGCGGAAAAACGGTTTCTGAAAAAAGCGGATTATCTGATTGCTACCGAGGAAAATGTTGCCTCCCGTTTCCGAAAACACAATGTGCATACGGACGTGATTTACAACTATTCGTATTTTTATCCCGAAACACAGGAAGAACAGGAAAAAAAGTACGACACGGTGTATTCGGGTTTGCTTTCCAAATCAAAAGGAATCTTTTTGATGCTCCAGGTTTTGATAGCCGCCCAAAAACAAGGAAAAAATTATTCTTTCGTTGCAGTAGGCCCTTTTGAAAGTCCGTCCTTGCAAGCCGAAGTCGAAGCGATGATCCGTCGCGAAGGCTTGGAAAAGCAGGTCGTTTTTACCGGAGAAATTCCTTTGGAAGAAGTAAGCCGTTACTACCGGCAAAGCAAAGCTGCGTTTTGTCTTTTCCCATTCAATCGCACGAACCAACGGATTCTCCCGATTAAATTGTTTGAATATGCAGCCTTCGGACTGCCGGTTATAGGTTCCCGTTTCGGACATATCCGGGAGATTATCGAATCGAACCGGATGGGCGTAACCGTTTGTCCGGATGCTGCGGAAGAAGCGGCTGCGATCCTTATCGACCTGATTTCCGGTAATCAATACACCGAATACAGCCGAAACGGTATTCAGTGTGTGAAAGATTATTATTTGTGGGAAACACAGGAAAAGAAATTGCTTCGCGTTTACGAAAACCTTTCAATCACGGCCATACAAACATTAGAAAGAAAAAATAGAATGGTCAAAAGAAACAGCCACAGTTCTCCTCTCTTAGACGAAAACGTAAAATAATGGGCTACCAACAACGATACGGGAATGTATAAAACCGATAACCATTCTCTATCCCATTGATTTTGGATAAGGAAGAACACAAACAAAATCCATATCAGCCCGTACAGATATCGTAACACATTCACGGTTTGCACTTTTTCCGCTATGCCGGCCATGAATATTTTGATTCCCGAAAGAATATACAGAAAAGTCAGGAAGATAATCATCATCCCTTCCTTTATGCCTACCGAAAAGAACTGGAAATCGAACAAAGCGGCCCAATCGGATCGCACTTGTACAAAAATCGTCCAATCGTTTTTATAAACACTCCAGGCAAGCAGAAACAGGAAAACCAATATTATTCCTGTTAAACCGGAAAAGAAAGTCTTACAATTGAGGCTTTTGAAGCGGTACATTCCATACCAAAACAAAGGGAAAAAAAACAACAAAGGAACCCAATAAAAACTACCCACCGTCAATATCAACGCCATATTCAACACGCTTCGCTGCGACAATGGCCGGTGATACGTATTGAATAAAAATATCAGGCAAAATGCCACCAGAAAGGCGGAAATGCTCCCCCGAAGGTCATAAAAGAACAAGGGATTTGTTCCGGCCAACAATAAATAGAAAAAAGCGGGCAACAAGGTCTTCTGTCGAATAATGCCGTATACTTGTGTCAGGTACAACAAGAACAGGGCAGTGCCTGATTGAATAAGTATCGAACCCCAAAATTCCAACGGACTTCCCTCGCCAAGCCAGGGTATTCGCAAAGCGACGAAAAGCAAGAAGGCCATTATCAACGGCAAACGATTCGCAACAAAACTTTTATGTATTTTTCTAATATTCATTTACAAATCGAGTCCGATATCTTTGCGATAATACTTTCCCTCAAAACGGATGATTTCGGCATTGGTAAACGATTGCTGCAAGGCCTCTTCTTTCGTTTTCCCGTAAGAACTGACAGCCATCACGCGGCCGCCATTGGTAATAATGTTTCCGTTCTCCTCAGTTGTTCCCGCATGGAAAAGAATGCTTCCGCGCGTTTGATCCAGTCCGGTAACCGGATAACCTTTCACATAATTTCCCGGATAACCGCCGGAAACCAGCATGATGGTTACAGCCTTCCGCGGATCGAATTGCATTTCTTTTTCATGCAAGTTTCCGTTGGCCACACCTTTCAGCAAATCGACTAAATCCGATTGGAGGCGCATCATTACTACTTCCGTTTCCGGATCGCCCATCCGGCAATTGTATTCGATAACCATCGGTTCGCCTTTCACATTGATGAGTCCTAAAAATAGGAATCCTTTGTAATCAATGCCTTCTTTTTGTAAGCCTTCGATAGTTGGAATAACAATTCGCTGTTCCACTTTCTCCATGAATATTTTATTGGCAAATGGAACCGGACTTACTGCACCCATGCCACCGGTATTCAGTCCGGTATCGCCCTCGCCGATACGTTTGTAATCTTTGGCTTCCGGAAGGATTTTATAATGCACCCCATCGGTCAGCACGAAAACCGAACATTCGATACCCGAAAGAAATTCTTCGATGACCACCGTTTCGCCGGCTTTTCCAAAACCGCCGTTCAGCATAGCGTTCAGTTCGCGCAAGGCTTCGTCCCAATCAGTGATAATCAATACGCCTTTGCCGGCCGCCAATCCGTCGGCTTTCAAAACATAAGGCGCTTGCATCGTTTGCATAAAAGCGATTCCTTCGGACAGATTTTCTTTCGTTACACTGAAATAACGTGCGGTAGGAATTCCATGACGCAACATAAACGCTTTGGCAAAATCCTTGCTACCTTCCAATTGCGCTCCTTGCTGCGAAGGCCCGATGACAGGGATGTGCCGGAGTTGCGAATCATTCCGGAAAAAATCGTAAATACCTTGTACCAAAGGGTCTTCCGGGCCAACGAGAACGCAATCAACAGACTGTTCCAAAGCAAATGCTTTTAATGCTTCAAAATCGGTCGCTTGAATGGGAATATTCGTTCCGACCTCAGCCGTTCCCGCATTTCCCGGAGCAATATATAACCGGCCGATTTCAGGACTTTGCTTGAGTTTCCAAGCTAAAGCGTGCTCCCTTCCGCCGGAACCTAATAACAGTATGTTCATCCTTGTTTTAATTAATAAACGCTAATATTTGCCCTTTTTCGACTTTGTCGCCTTGCTTCACGTATGTGCCGACAATGGTGCCGCCATATCCGACTTCCACCGGTTCGATTCCATATACATTTTGAATATAACATAAATTGCTGCCTTTTTGGATGGTTGAACCTTCAAAAGGAGCAGTCGAAGCATCCCGGATATCGTATTGCCAAATCACTTGTCCTTTGGAAGGAGCATGTACCGGCTTCGCCATCGGATATTCGGCGGTAATTTCTTCAAAAGTAAACATCGGGATTTCCACCACCGGCCGTTTGATGATAATCGGTGCACCGGCTTTTTCCTTGGCCTGTTCCAGTTCCTGATTGAACCGGTTTTTGGCCGCGCCCGACCGCATATCGCGGTATTGCCGTTCGTGCATTGCAAATTCAAACAATTCTTCCTGATCGGGGCCTTCGCTCCAACCGTTCTCTGCCATTTCTTTACGGAAACGATCCAATTCGTCGGGATAAGGCGTTTGCGGATCGCCTTCGTAAAATTCCAGGTTATTGGCTTGCGCCAGTTCCACGATTTCAGGAGCCAAGGTTCCGGGCAATTGACCCATCCGACCCAGAATCATGTTCCAACTGTCTTTATCTATCAGTGAAAAACGGGGTTCGTCTTTAGCTGCAGCAAAAATATTCATCAAAGCGATATTTTTAACATACTGACTGAAGGGCGTTACCAAAGGCGGATAGCCCAACATCGGCCAAATGGCTTCCACCTCTTTAAATAACTGGATGACAAGACTGTTGAGCTTTACTTCTTTTTTTCCTTTTTGTTTCAATGCCAGATTGATTGCGCTGTGCATCCCTTTCAGGTCGGCCATCATGGAACCCATCATACCACCGGGAAGTCCGCAACCCACCAAAAGGGAAGTCATGATTTTATTGCTCGGATCAATAAAATAGCCCAGGAAATCATCCATAAAGGCCTGCGTCAAACGACGGGCTTCCATATAAGCATCCATATTGATTTCCGGGACTAAGAAACCCGCATCTTTCAGCATCGCTTGAATGGTGATTACATCGGGATGTATCATTCCCCACGACAGCGGTTCCATGGCCACGTCGATATAATCAACTCCATTGTGAGCCGCTTCGAGCATGGAAGCGACCGAAAATCCCGGTCCGGAATGCCCGTGGTATTGCACCGGAATTTCCGGATGCCGGGTCTTGATGCCTTTGATGATTTTCCCGTTACTGACCGGACGACCGATACCTGCCATGTCTTTCAGACAGATTTCTTGTGCACCGGCTTCAATCAGTTGATCGGCGAGGTTCACATAGTAGTTCACCGTATGAATGGGCGAATACGTAATACAAAGGGAAGCTTGTGGAATCATTCCCCCTTCTTTGGCGTACTGGATGGAAGGAATAATGTTGCGTGCATCGTTCAAACCATCGAAAATCCGCGTAATATCCACGCCTTGCGCCCGTTTGACTTTGTACATCAAACGCCGGACATCGGCGGGAACCGGATTCATCCGAAGCCCATTCAAGCCCCGGTCGAGCATGTGCGTCCGGATACCGGCCTTGTTAAAAGGCGCCGTAAATTCCCTTACTGCTACATTTGGATTTTCACCGTACAACAAATTAACTTGCTCAAAAGCGCCGCCATTGGTTTCTACTCTTGAAAAGCAATTCATTCCAATAATCACTGGGGCAATCTGTTTTAACTGATCAACACGCGGTTGATACTTACCGGAAGACTGCCACATATCCCGGTACAAAAAACTGAATTGAATCTCTTTCTTCACAACGGTATCATTAATAATTAACACGCAAAAGTAATCATTTTCTATGAAAAAAAGTTAAACTCGCCGATTTTTATCAAGAATTATTTTCTAATCCTATATCTTGACTTCTATTACCAGATATTTTGTCAAACTCCAGAAATTTCTGGTGTCTAAAATACGCAATTCGGCTTGCCCGGAAGCGTCCAGAGCAAATGCGTATGAACCGGACGGATGCTTGGAGATCAATTTTCCTTTTTTAGCATACAAACGGATTACGTTCTGGGTATTAACGTCATCGATCCGGATAAAATAATCGCGGTTGAAATTAGCGCCCAACTGGCCACTCACCACTATTTTATTATCTTTCAATTCTTTCGATGTACCGAAACAATAATAAGCCGTATTCAGTTCGGCCTGTTGCCGGTCGATAATCTCCTGACGGGCGCTTGATTCGGCCGATAAAACCTTTACATTGTCCGAAAGTTGGGTTACATTGTCCGTCAGATCGGCGATTTGCCGGTCGCGTTTCGCCAATTCTTCCTGCAATATTACCAGGGCGTCTGTTTTTTCTTCCAATTCCTTACGCAGGCCGGCCAGCGTTTGGGACAGATGGGAGGAATTGAGATTCGATTTCCTCAATTTAGCTTCCAAATCGGCGATTTGTTTCCGGTTTTTATCCAGTGTTTCCGTAACAAACTGCATTTCGCTTTGGATGCGATTGCGCACCGAAGGCTTCAGTTCGCCCTGACCGGTCGATTGCGTGGTCAAATAATTTTCGGCCAATTGGATATTCCGGAAGTTATCTTCCACATCATTCAACAGCTCCATAATCTGATCCAATTCCACATTAGCCTTTGTTGCAGCCAATGCCAGGGAGTCGTTCTGAGCCTGCAAAGCCTTGTATTCCGACGAGTTCTTCACACACGACGTGAAGATGAAAGCGAATACCGCACAAAATAAAATCGTTTTTTTCATGACTTTTCAAATTAATTAAAAAATTATTCATCTTTACCATTTACAATTATAACAAATTCCCCTTTCGGTTTGTTGACCGAAAAATGAGAAATCAATTCTTTTAATGATCCCCGAATGGTTGTTTCGTGGAATTTGGAAATTTCCCGTGAAACGGAAGCCCGGCGTTCCTCGCCCCAATGTTCCGCTAACTGTGTCAATGTTTTCAATACCCGGAAAGGCGATTCGTACAATACGATGGTACGGGATTCACCGGCCAAGGCTTCGATCCGCGTTTTGCGACCTTTTTTCTGGGGTAAAAAACCTTCAAAGCAAAAGCGGTCGGAAGGGAAGCCGGAATCCACCAAAGCCGGCACGAAAGCGGTTGCACCGGGCAAACATTCTACTTCAACGCCTTGCCGGATACACTCTCTCACCAGCAGAAAACCGGGATCGGAAATGCAGGGAGTGCCTGCATCCGAAACCAAAGCAATACTTTCGCCGGCCTGTATCCGCGCCACTATCCGTTCTACCATTTGGTGTTCATTGAATTTATGATACGATTGCATCCGGTTCCGTATATCAAAATGACGGAATAGAATCGAAGTAGTACGTGTATCTTCAGCTAAAACCTCATCCACTTCTTTTAATAAACGTACCGCCCTGAAAGTCATATCTTCCAGATTTCCCACGGGAGTAGGAACTAAATAGAGTTTGGGCGTTTTCAATACCATAAAGGACATTTTGTTAAAACAATTTCCAAGTACAAAAGTAATAAAAATTCTCAGAATAATCGTACTTTTGTATCACATCGTTCACAATGCCGTTCCGAGTCGAAGCGATCTACCGGATGTTCCGCTTTTAATTTATTTGATTAATCACGAGAAAACTTTGTTTTTATAACTTTCTATCAAATAAAACCATTATCTTTGCAAAATTTTCAGGAAAATTACGATGAAAATTCAATTACGCAGTCATACAAGCACGCAGGGACGGAAAATGGCGGGCGCTCGCGCCTTGTGGAAAGCCAACGGGATGACGGACGAACAAATGGGAAAACCCATCGTTGCGGTTGTCAATTCTTTCACGCAATTTGTACCCGGACATGTCCATCTGCACGAAATGGGACAATACGTGAAGCGGGAAATCGAACAGTTGGGTTGCTTCGCCGCCGAGTTCAACACCATCGCTATCGACGACGGTATTGCCATGGGGCACGACGGGATGCTCTATTCGCTTCCTTCCCGCGATTTGATTGCCGACAGCGTGGAATACATGATACAGGCGCACCGGGCCGACGCCATGCTGTGCATCAGTAATTGCGATAAAATTACGCCCGGCATGTTGATGGCCGCCATGCGCCTCAATATCCCAGCGGTATTTGTTTCCGGCGGCCCGATGGAAGCCGGACAGTTGGACGGACACGGCCTGGACTTGATCGACGCTATGGTGCAGAGCGCCGACAGCTCGGTTTCCGACGAACAGCTGCGACGGATCGAAGCGCAGGCCTGCCCCACTTGCGGCTCCTGTTCCGGCATGTTTACCGCCAATTCGATGAACTGCCTCAACGAAGCCATCGGTCTGGCCCTGCCGGGAAACGGAACGATTGTCGCTACGCACGAAAACCGCCGGAAACTCTTTGCCGATGCAGCCCAACAGATCGTCGAAAACATGTATAAATACTACGAATTGGGCGATGAGAGCGTTCTTCCGCGCTCCATCGCCACCCGCGAAGCTTTCCTCAACGCCATGACCCTGGATATTGCCATGGGCGGCTCTACCAATACCGTTCTGCACCTGCTGGCTATCGCAAACGAGGCCGGCGTGGCTTTTACGATGAACGATATTGACGCGCTTTCGCGCCGGACGCCCTGCCTTTGCAAAGTGGCGCCCAATACCCATACCTATTATATGCAGGATGTAAACCGCGCCGGCGGTGTCTTAGGCATCCTGAACGAATTGGATAAAGGCGGATGGATCGATGCCGGCGTTCGCCGTGTGGACGGGCTTTCGTTGAAAGAGGCAATGGAGCGATACCCTGTATCGGCAAGCATTTACCGGTCGGCGCCTGGCAACAGGTTCAATCAGGTATTAGGTTCGCAATCCAATAATTACGAAACATTGGATACCGACAGAGAAAACGGCTGCATCCGCGACATCGCACACGCCTATACCAAAGACGGCGGTCTGGCCGTTCTGAAAGGCAACATCGCCCGGGACGGATGTGTGGTTAAAACAGCAGGTGTGGACGAAAGCATCCTGAAATTCACCGGCCCGGCCAAAGTATTCGACAGCCAAGAAGCGGCCTGCGAAGGTATTTTAAGTGGGAAAGTGGAAGCCGGCGATGTGGTAGTCATTGTGTACGAAGGGCCCAAAGGCGGCCCGGGCATGCAGGAGATGCTCTACCCCACTTCCTACATCAAATCGCGCCGGCTGGGAAAGGCCTGCGCCCTAATTACCGACGGACGGTTTTCGGGAGGCACATCAGGCTTATCTGTCGGGCACATCTCGCCGGAAGCGGCAGCCGGCGGCGCCATCGGTCTGGTACGCGACGGCGACAAGATCGAAATCAATATTCCGGAACGAACCATCAACGTGCTGCTTCCGGATGAAGAACTGGAAAAACGGCGACAATCCGAATGGCAACGGGGCGCAAAAGCGTTTACACCGCCTCACCGCCAACGCCCCCTATCGAAAGCGCTGAAAGTGTATGCCTCTATGGTCAGTTCGGCCGATAAAGGCGCGGTACGCATCATCGATTAAAACAGTAAAAACAGATGAAAAAAGAAATAACAGGCAGTGAAGCCTTATTAAAGGCGCTTATCCACCAAGGCGTCGATACCCTTTTCGGCTATCCGGGCGGACAAGCCATCCCGATTTACGATGCTTTATACGATTATAAAGACCGGTTACATCACGTCCTGGTTCGCCATGAACAGGGAGCTACACACGCAGCCCAGGGCTATGCGCGGATTTCGGGCAAAGTGGGCGTAACACTGGTTACTTCCGGGCCGGGCGTCGCCAACACCATTACCGGCATTGCCGATGCGATGATGGACAGTACGCCAATCGTTGTTATTGCCGGTCAGGTGCCGGCTGTGCTTCTCGGTACGGATGCTTTCCAGGAAGTAGATGTGATCGGTGTAACGCAGCCGATTTCCAAGTGGGCTTATCAGGTACGGAACGCCGACGATATAGCATGGGCGGTTGCGCGCGCTTTTTACATTGCATCCACCGGCCGACCGGGACCGGTAGTATTGGATATTACCAAAAACGCCCAGGTCGGGAAAACGGAGGGCCGACCGGTAACGATCGACTATATCCGTTCCTATATTCCCGTTCCGGAAATGGAACCGGAGCGGATAGCCGAAGCCGCCCGGCTAATTAACGAAGCCAAAAAACCCTTGGCCTTAGTCGGACAGGGTGTGATTCTCGGCAATGCCGAAAACGAATTGCTGGCTTTTCTGCAAAAGGCCGATATTCCGGCGGCATCGACGGTTTTGGGCCTTTCGGCATTGCCTTCCGACGAACCTTTGAACGTCGGGATGCTGGGCATGCACGGTAATCTGGCGCCCAACCTGAAAACCAACGAGTGCGATGTTCTGATTGCGATCGGTATGCGCTTTGACGATCGGGTAACGGGCGATTTGGATCGATACGCCAAACAGGCCAAAATTGTTCACTTCGATATTGATGCGGCCGAGATTGACAAAAACGTTAAGGTGGATGTGCCTGTACTGGGCGATGCGAAAGTAACGCTGTCCCAACTGACCCAACTGCTGAAGGCGAACAAACACACCGCCTGGCGCGAAGAGTTTCAACCCCTCCGGGAAAAAGAAATACGAACGGTTATCAACCGCGAACTGTATCCCGAATCGGGACCTTTGAAAATGGGCGAAGTGGTTCACAAAATATCGGAAGCCACCGCACATCAGGCCGTTTTGGTAACTGACGTGGGACAAAACCAGATGATGGGCGTAAGGTATTTCAAGTTCCGTCGAACGCGAAGCGTAGTTACTTCGGGCGGTTTGGGGACGATGGGCTTCGGCTTGCCCGCAGCCATCGGCGCCAAATTCGGCGCTCCCGACCGGACAGTCTGCCTGTTTGTTGGCGACGGCGGTCTGCAAATGACCATTCAGGAATTGGGGACGATTATGCAATCGAATGTCGATGTAAAAATCATCCTGCTCAACAACTGTTTTTTAGGGATGGTTCGCCAATGGCAGGAATTGTTCTGGCAAGAGCGCTACTCCGAAACGGTGATGACGAATCCCGATTTTATCCGGATCGCCGCCGCTTACGGCATTCCGGGACGAGCGGTCGAAAAACGGGAAGAATTGGACGCCGCCATCCGGGAAATGCTGGAAACAAAAGGAGCTTATTTGCTGGAAGCCCGCGTCGAGGCCAAAGGGATGGTTTATCCGATGGTGCCGGCGGGGGCTTGTGTTACGGATGTTTTGTTGGGGGAGGAGGAATAAAAATATTACCTTTACAGGGAAAATAGAAGTAAATACGTATAAAATTATGACAGATAAAGAATTGATTTCAGAAATGTTCAATCGAATGGACAGCCATTTGAAGGAACAGGATCACATACAAATAATGAATAGGTTAAAAATGTATCCTTGTATTGTCTTCATGAAAGAGGATTGTAGGCGACTTGTAGGCAGCCGAAAAGCATTTGAAAGAATTAAGGTATAAAATGGAATTATAATATGGAACAAAATACCCTCTACACCATCACAATATTCTCCGAAAACACGGTAGGATTATTGAATCAGGTAACCATCATCTTCACCCGCCGCGGACTGAATATCGAAACATTATCCGTGTCCCCCTCGGCAATCGAAGGCATCCACAAATTCACCGTTACCGCCTTTGCCGACGCAGGAACTGTCGAAAAAGTAGTAAAGCAAATCGACAAACGGGTCGATATTGTGAAGGCATATTACAATACCGACGAAGATTTGGTGTTTCAGGAAATCGCTCTATACAAGATTTCTACGCCGAAATTACTATCTTTGGGGTCGATTGAAGACATTATTCGCCGTTACAACGCCCGAATTCTGGATATGACCGAAGTTTGGGTAGTGCTGGAAAAGACCGGTCATTATGACGAAACGCAGGCTTTATTCAAGGAGTTAAGCGAAAAGACCGGCGTTTTGCAATTCATCCGTTCGGGACGGGTTGCCATCACCAAATCGAAAGTCGAACGCTTGAGCGACATGCTGGCAGCAATGGAAGCAAAACTCAATCGGAAAACAAATAATAGATAAATAAACAATGATGCTGGAAAAAATAGGCTCCTTCAAGTTTCATATCGAATCGTATGTATGCGATTTCACAGAGAAAGCGACGCTTCCCGTTATCTGTAATTTCATCTTAGATGCAGCGTCTATCCATGCGCAAGAGCGTGGATTTGGGTACGAACAGATTTCTAAAGATTCTGTCGCCTGGGTATTGTCGCGGCTCACGGTCGAGATATACGAATACCCCGGCCACAACCAGGACTTGACGGTCGAAACATGGATAGAGGGCGTCAATCATTTCTTTACGCAACGCTGTTTCCGGTTTATCGACCGGGAGGGGAAAACCATCGGTTATGCCCGCAGCATCTGGGCGGCCATCAACACAGCCACCCGGCGCCCGATCGATATACAAGCCTGGCGTCCCGACATGCTCGATTTTGTGGAAAGTGAAAAGGAATGTCCCATCGAAAAGATGTCGAAAATCCTTCCTGTAGAAGGCGTGGAACCTGTTATGGGCTATTCTGTACGTTACAGCGATATCGACATCAACAAACACATGAACAGCGTGAAATACATCGAACACGTGATAAACGTATTCGACCTCGATATTTTCAAGGAAAAAATCATCCGTAAATTCGAGATTGTCTATCTGGCGGAAGGCGGTTTCGGCGATAAGCTCAAACTGTATAAACAAGCGGTTTCGGACAACGAATTTCTCATTGATACGAAAAAAGGCGACGATTCGATATGCAGGGGCAGGATAATATGGAAAACCATTTGTCAATGATTTTTACGATTGGAGGACAGCCTGAGTTTGAAACAATTAAAACAATAATATTTAGATAATTATGAACAACGAACGCTACGAACTAAACAAAAACTTGGCGCAAATGCTGAAAGGCGGAGTAATCATGGACGTATCCACTCCCGAACAGGCGCAGATAGCCGAAGCAGCCGGCGCCGCTGCAGTCATGGCATTGGAACGCATTCCGGCCGACATCCGCGCCGCCGGCGGCGTTTCCCGCATGAGCGATCCGAAAATGATTAAAGGCATACAGGCAGCCGTAAGCATTCCCGTAATGGCGAAAGTCCGCATTGGACACTTCGTGGAAGCGCAGATTCTGGAAGCCTTAGAAATTGATTACATCGATGAAAGCGAAGTCCTCTCGCCCGCCGACGACAAATATCACGTCGATAAAACCCTGTTCAAAGTACCCTTTGTCTGCGGCGCAAAGAATCTGGGCGAAGCCCTGCGGCGCATTGCCGAAGGCGCTTCGATGATTCGCACCAAAGGCGAACCCGGTACGGGCGACGTAATTCAAGCCGTCCGCCACATCCGCGCCATGACCTCGGAAATCCGGCGCATCCAAAGCCTGAAAGAAGACGAACTCTATCACGCCGCCAAAGAATTACAAGTCCCCTACGATTTACTGAAATACGTACACGAAAACGGACACTTGCCCGTCGTCAACTTCGCAGCCGGAGGCGTTGCCACACCTGCCGACGCCGCTTTGATGATGCAGCTGGGCGCCGAAGGCGTATTCGTCGGGTCGGGAATCTTCAAATCGGGCAACCCGGCCAAACGGGCGCAGGCAATCGTAAAAGCCGTAACCAACTACAACGACCCGAAAATCCTTGCCGAAATATCGGAAGACCTCGGTGAAGCAATGGTCGGCATCAACGAAAATGAAATCCAGTTATTAATGGCAGAAAGAGGAATGTAATTCGTAATTGAAATGAGGGTAGGAGTATTAGCTTTGCAGGGCGGATTTATCGAACACATCCGGCATTTACAGTCGCTCGGTGCAGATACATTCGAGATTCGGAAATGTTGGGATTTGGCGCAACCGATGGACGGACTGATTATCCCCGGCGGCGAAAGCACCACTATCGGCAAGCTATTGAACGATTTGGATTTATTCGACGATTTGAAAAAGAAGATTGACAGCGGCCTGCCGGTATTCGGCACATGCGCCGGAATGATCCTCTTGGCGCGGGAAATCGCCGGAACGGAAACCGTGTATTTCGACTCGATAGACATTATCGTGAAACGCAACGCCTACGGCAGACAGTTAGGCAGTTTCTTTACCGAAGCGGAAATGACGGGAATTGGAACTGTTCCGATGACGTTTATCCGCGCTCCTTACATCGAATCGGCCGGCGCCGGCGTAGAAATCCTGTCCGTTGTGAACGGACGCATCGTTGCCGCCCGTGAGAAAAACGTGCTGGTTACCGCCTTTCATCCCGAATTGACTTCGGATAATCGGGTGCATCGGTATTTTATAGAGAATGTTATAAGAATTTAAAGTTTTACAAATCAAAAAGTTTATATTTATGGCAACAATTAATTTCGGCGGAACCGACGAACAAGTCGTTACCCGCGAAGAATTTCCATTAGAAAAAGCAAGAGCATTTTTGAAGAACGAAACCATCGCCGTAATTGGCTATGGCGTACAAGGTCCCGGACAATCCCTGAACTTGCGCGACAACGGTTTCAACGTAATCGTCGGACAACGCAAAGGCGGTAAGACTTGGGACAAAGCCATCGCCGACGGCTGGGTACCCGGCGAAACGCTCTTTGAAATCGAAGAAGCCGCAAAACGCGGAACGATTATCCAGTATTTGCTCTCCGATGCGGCGCAAATTGAAGTCTGGCCCCGCATCAAACCTCACCTGATAGCAGGCAAGGCATTGTATTTCTCTCACGGATTCGGGATTACCTACAAGGAAAGAACCGGTATCATTCCCCCTGCCGACGTCGATGTGATTCTGGTCGCCCCGAAAGGCTCCGGAACTTCCCTGCGCCGGATGTTTCTGCAAGGCAGAGGATTAAATTCGAGCTATGCCGTTTTTCAGGACGCCACCGGAAAGGCGAGGGAAAGGACGATTGCTTTGGGCATCGGCGTAGGCTCCGGCTACCTGTTTGAAACCGATTTCAAACGCGAAGTGTATTCCGACCTCACCGGCGAACGCGGCACGTTGATGGGCGCTATTCAAGGCCTATTATTAGCGCAATATGAAGTGCTGCGCGAAAACGGACATTCGCCTTCGGAAGCCTTCAACGAAACGGTAGAAGAGCTGACACAATCGCTGGGACCTTTGTTCGCCGAAAACGGGATGGACTGGATGTACGCCAACTGTTCGACAACCGCCCAACGCGGCGCTCTGGACTGGATGACGCCTTTCCACGACGCAACCAAACCGGTTTTTGAAAAGCTGTACCGGGAAGTGGCCAGCGGCAACGAAGCGCAACGTTCCATCGACTCCAACTCCAAACCCGACTACCGCGAAGGTCTTGAAAAAGAACTGAAAGCCTTGCGCGAAAGCGAAATGTGGCAAACCGGCGCTGTTGTCCGCAAGTTGCGACCGGAAAATAACTGATTGAACGATAAGAAGTCGTTGCAAAAGTCTTTTTTACTTTCATGGCGAGTCTTCGCTAAACAGGCATAGATGTTTCACTCCGCAAGTCGCTGACTTGCGGTTATGAAAATCTTGTCTTTGGCTCCGCCGATTTTCAATTCAGACAACAAGCACAATACTGCAACCTCTGCCTGCAAGGCAGGACTTTCATAACCGCAGGTCAGCGACCTGCGGCACAAGCACAACACACCAACCTCGTTTTCAGGGTGCAGGAAGTCAGGGAGTGAAGTGATCCGCCCCCCTTCTTCTTTTTGTCGATAAGTGTCTACGCTGTCTTTTTTGGTTCCTTCGGTTGCTGTCTTGCGGCCAGTCTTACGGAATTGGCCGTATGGATACTGAAAAAACTCTTGC
>JAISYG010000132.1 GCA_031270075.1 Dysgonamonadaceae bacterium | reverse complement strand
CGGAAAGAAATACAAGTTGACATTGAAGTTTCGGGAACCGAAGTTTGCGGCGAGTAATATTTACTGGGATAATACGGCTCAGAAACTTACGTTTGCTCCGTACAGCGAAACTCCGTCGTTGGTTCCCGAAAACCAATACCAGGGTATCTTTTTCAAATTCGGGTCGTTGATAGGGATGTCGCCTAAGGATAATGGGAATAGTTCTACTACTCCTCTGTTCGTTCCGCCAACAAGATCAGGAGGGTATGGAACATGGTACATCACTTCGGCTGATGGCTCGCTTACAACTGCTGGTCTGCCCTCTGAACTTGCCGATAGTCCCGTCTATAATCATATAAACGAAAATGGAACTCTTTGGACAGGTACGAATTATGACGCTATTCCCTACGCGATCGGTGGTGTGGTTAGAACAACACCCGATGAGTCTTATAGCGATCGTTACGTCATCGACATGCCGGCGGATAGTTTAGCCGAGTTCAAAGGGGATATTTGTAAGTATATCAATCCGCTTTATCGGTTGCCGATGGCGTATGAGTTTGGTTCGTTCGGAACCGCTCAGTGGGATCCAAACCCTAATATTGGATGGACAAAGGTGGGCACGCCGTGGGATCTTGTTACGTCTGATCAGGCGGATGGTACTTACATCAATACAAATAATACCGGTGCCAAGTATGGTTGGACGGAGAACTTTTTCCCCGCGTCGGGGTATCGTTCGGCCGTCTGGGAGGTGCACGAAGCGGGTTCCTCCGGCCGCTACTGGAGTGGCTCAATAGAGGGGAGCGGTGAACCAAACAGAACCAACGTGTACTGCTTATACTTCACCAGTATCCAAATGAATGCGACCTCCAGCGTCGGTCGTAAGAACGGTTTTCCGGTCCGGTGTATCTTGCAAGAATAAGATCGAAACCTGTTTGCCATTCTTCGATTGATTTGATTCGTATCCTACATCGTTGCTATTTTTTTGTAGCCACACTGTATATTCTAAATGGCTTCAAAAACGTTGCGATAACCCATACCCGTTGGTCAGCCTTCTTCTGCGTTCCCAAATTTGTTTGAGCGTATGCAGATCGCCTATGGCCGGGAGGTCGTTGCTTCCGGCATTTTCAAGAAATTTCCATGCGTATTCGGATGCTATGGCAGCATCTCTCAAAGAAGGTAAATCCGGATGAGCACGGCCGGCTTCAATACTGTCGGCAAACAGTTTGCACAATCTATCGATATTCTTCCCGCCAAACGGCCATTCTTGCCGGATCGTTTCATTTATTCCATGCAGTTCGACGACAGCGGTTTTGAAATCATGGGTCATCCGGGCAATGCCTTTTGTACCGATCATATCTATGTACGAGTTGTGTGTTTGGTCTTTGGCCAATTGCCCGTATACATGTCCCTGGGTTATATCGAAGACGATTCCGTTTTCAAATGTTCCCTGGCATTGCAGCCACCAGGGGTCTTTGTAATTCCACATGCGGAGGGCTTGCGCGTTCCAGGTTTTAAATTCGCATCCGGCGTACCAGCGGGCGATGTCTACATAATGCATTCCGCAATCGTGGAAAGAGGGGCCTTCGTATTCATGGCCTTCGCCCGGCGCCAATCCCGGAGTGAGGTGGCAAACGCGGATAATGGCCAGTTCCCCTATTTCCCCTTGCGCTATAAAGTTTTTGATTGCATGATGATACCAGGAATTACGCAGGTAGAGGTTTACGGTTGTCAGCGAGCTTGAATTTTCGGCTATACGCACGACTTCCCATTCCCGGTCGATGGTATCGGCAATGGGTTTTTCGGAAATCACATGCTTCTTCGCCCGGATGGCTTTTTCGATTTGCCGTTTCCGCGAATCGGCCAGTGCGAATAATCCTACCACTTCGACGCTTTCGTCTTCAAAGATTGCCTGTTCGTTGTCAATCACCTGGGAACCGGGCGACAGTTTCTTTGCCAGTGCACGCGCCCTCGGATTGGTATCGCATATATAGGCCACCTCCCATCGTTTGCTTTTCTGCATTTCTTCGAGGAAGAATCCCCCCATCCGGCCGAAACCGATTATAGCTGCTTTAATAGAAGTCTTCATGTTGGTTCGCCCCATTAAAACTCCGCATTCTTCGGTGTCCGCGGGAAAGGAATCACATCCCGAATGTTCTGCATACCGGTAACAAACAACAACAAACGTTCAAATCCCAGTCCGAAACCGGCGTGAGGAGCCGTACCGAACTTGCGCGTATCGAGATACCACCACAGGCTGTCGATATCCATATTCAGTTCATGGATGCGGGTCATCAGTTTATCGTAATCCGCTTCGCGTTCCGAGCCGCCGATGATTTCACCGATTTTGGGGAACAGTACATCCATGGCGCGAACCGTCTTGCCGTCGTCGTTCTGCTTCATGTAAAACGCTTTGATGTCTTTCGGATAATCGGTCAGGATAACCGGGCATTTGCAATGCTCTTCCACTAAATACCGTTCGTGTTCCGATTGCAAATCGACGCCCCAATAGACCGGGAATTCAAATTTCCTGCCGCTCTTTTCCAGTATTTCAATGCCTTCGGTATAAGTGAGGCGGACAAAGCGGTTGTCGATAATGAAATTCAAGCGGTCGATCAGCTCCGGATCATACATCTTCGCAAGAAACTCGATATCGTCCTTGCCATGCTTCAGTGCGTAAGCAATCACGTATTTGAGGAACGCTTCCGCCAAGTTCATATTATCATGAATATCGTTGAAAGCGATTTCCGGCTCTATCATCCAGAACTCGGCCAGGTGCCGGGGCGTATTGGAGTTTTCCGCGCGGAAAGTCGGTCCAAAGGTATACACACCGCCCAGGGCCATTGCTCCCAACTCGCCTTCCAGCTGCCCCGAAACGGTGAGGTTGGTCATGTGTCCGAAGAAGTCCTGCGAGTAGTCGATCCGTCCCTCTTCCGTTTTCGGCGGATGCGCCACATCGAGGGTCGTTACCTGAAACATCGAGCCGGCTCCTTCGGCGTCGGAACCGGTGATGAGCGGGGTATGAAAATAATAGAACCCCTGCCGGTTGAAATAGTCGTGAATGGCATACGCCAAGTGATGACGTAAGCGGAAAATAGCGCCGAAGGTATTGGTGCGGGGACGCAAATACGCGATCTCCCGCAAGAACTCCAGCGAATGGCCTTTCTTCTGCAACGGATAGACGGCAGGATCGGCCGTACCGTAAATCTCGATGGTTTCCGCCTGTATTTCGGCCGCTTGCCCCTGTCCTTGCGAGGCGACCAGCAAGCCCGTTACACAGAGGCAGGCGCCGGTAGTAACCGGTTTCAAGAACTCTTCGCCGAACCGGGCCACGTCTACCACCACTTGAATGGTGTGAATGGTCGATCCGTCATTCAATGCAATGAAAGCCACATTCTTATTCCCGCGACGGGTACGTACCCAGCCTTTTACGCATACCTGCCTGTCGAATTCGGCCGTATGCACCAAATCCACTATTTTTGTCCGTTTCATATTTCGTTATTAATCAAATGCACCCATACGAAGCATGTTCACTTCCTGTTCGGTCAGGAAACGCCAATGTCCTTTTTTCAGGTTCTTCTTCGTTAATCCGGCAAAATAGACGCGGTCTAATTTCATCACATGGTACCCGAGGCTTTCAAACATCCGGCGCACGATGCGGTTGCGCCCCGAATGGATTTCGATACCGACCTGGTCTTTGGCTTCGTCGTTGACATAGCTGATAGCGTCGGCATGGATTTCACCGTCTTCCAGTTCGACGCCGTCCGCCATTTTCTGCATGTCTTCTTCTGTTACATCCCTATCCAACCACACATGATAGATTTTCTTCTTAAGGAACTTCGGATGGGTCAGTTTGGTCGAAAGGTCGCCGTCGTTCGTCAGCAAGAGAACACCGGTCGTGTTTCTGTCTAAGCGACCGACCGGGAAAATGCGTTCCTGGCAAGCGGTCTTTACCAAATCCATTACCGTCAGCCGTTCTTCCGGATCGCTGGTAGTGGTAACACAGTTCCGCGGTTTATTTAAGAGTAAATAGATTTTATGTTCCAGCTTCACCGGTTCGCCGTGGAAAGTAACTTCATCGGCGCGGCGCACTTTCACGCCCAGTTCGGTAACCGTTTCGCCGTTTACTTTCACTAAACCGGCTTTAATAAACTCGTCGGCTTCACGGCGGGAGCACACGCCGGCATTGGCCAGATAGCGGTTCAAACGGAGTTGTTCGTCCGGATCAAAATGTTCTTCGCGATACTTCGACGGCCGTAGCACATTGTTTCTCTGTAAAGGATGAGAGGGCTTCATCGGACGCTGCTGAGGCCGTTGCGGACGCGAGTACCCATTGGGTTGCCAAGGCGATTGACGCCGGTTGTCGTAATCGTCGCTCCGTATCGGAGTAGAAATCTCACCCACACGGGGTCTTCTTTTCCTTACCCCCCCATCGTCCGAATATTCATTGTAAGGACGGGGTGAATAGTTGTTGTTGTAATTCGGTCGTGGACGGTCGTAATTCCCGGAACCTTGTTGGCTGTAATTGTTCCGGTTGTCTGGTCTTCCATAACTTCCCTTGTTGCCGTAGCTGGGACGGTTTGAATTGTATGGCCTTCTCTCACGATTCTGACCATCCCCATTTTGCCCATTGTTGTAACGGGGCTTCCAATCTTCTGTAAACATGGTTTTTCTAATTAAATAAATTATAAAAATTAAATTCCTGTATAATTATGGGGAGTGATTGCTCTCAACTCCGCTTTGATTTGCTCATCAATGACCAACGCATCAATAAAGGCACGAATGGATTGTTCGGTAACCGATTCATTCGTGCGGGTGAATGTTTTTAATGCTTCGTAGGGTGCGGGATAGCCTTCCCGGCGCAATATGGTTTGAACGCCCTCGGCTACTACCGCCCAGGCATTGTCTAAATCTTTCCGTATCGCATCCTGATTCAATAACAGCTTACTGAAGCCTTTTTGCAAGCTTTGCAATGCGATGGAAATATGGGCGAACGGTGTGCCGACGTTTCGCAACACCGTCGAATCGGTCAAATCACGCTGCAAACGCGATATGGGTAGCTTCGACGCCAGATGTTCCAGAATGGCATTGGCTATTCCTAAATTTCCTTCGGCGTTTTCAAAATCAATCGGATTCACTTTGTGAGGCATGGCCGACGAGCCGATCTCGCCCGCCGTAATCCGTTGCTTGAAATATTCCATCGAAATATACTGCCAGAAGTCTTTCGACAAGTCCAGCAAAACGGTATTGATGCGCCGTAAGGCATCGAACAAGGCAGCCAGATTATCGTAATTGGAGATTTGTGTGGTATATTCCTCCCGCACCAATCCCAACTTTTCCGATACGAACCGGTTGCCGAATTGTTTCCAGTCCACTTGCGGATAAGCCAGCGTATGGGCGTTGTAATTACCGGTTGCTCCGCCGAACTTGGCCGACAGGGGCACCGCTTTCAAGCGTTCGATCTGTTGTTCCAAACGGCTGATAAACACTTGCACTTCCTTTCCCAAACGGGTGGGAGAAGCCGGTTGCCCGTGTGTCCGGGCCAACATGGCGATGTCTTTCCATTCGGCGGCATACTGTTTCAACGTATCCAGTACCTGCGTCAGCATCGGAAAGTAATTGTTTTCCAAAGCCTCTTTAATCGACAAAGGGACAGCCGTATTATTGATATCCTGGGAAGTGAGTCCGAAATGGATAAATTCTTTGTATTTTCCCAACGATAAGGCATCGAATCTTTCTTTGAGAAAGTATTCCACAGCCTTCACATCGTGATTGGTTGTTTGCTCGATGGTTTTGATTTGTTCCGCATCTTCCAACGAGAAAGACCTGTAAATAGCCCGCAACGATTCATACAACGCAGGAGAACCTGCGTTTTGCAGTTGGGGAAGCGGAAGTTCGCAAAGTGAAATAAAATATTCGATTTCGACCCATATCCGGTACCGAATCAAGGCGTATTCGGAAAAATAGCTCGATAATGATGCGGTTTTTTTGCGATACCTGCCATCAACGGGGGAAATCGCCGTGAGCGTGTTTAATCTCATACCAGTGAAATGCAAAATAATTCTCCTTACAGAAATGCCTGTGTTTATTTAAGGTTACAAAGGTACATAATTATTTTGATAATTTGAAACCCTACCATAAAAATACCATAAAAATGGGATTAGCAGAGTAAAGAAGTCGAATACATCTATTGAATATCAATTTAACCCCTCTTAAAAACAAAAAAACACTCCATCGACTATCCATTATAACTGTACTTTTGCCACAAATAGTTAATAATTTATATCATGAAAAAAGAATGTTTACTTCTTGCGTTAGCCATACTGTTGGGAACAAGCTCCCGGTTATCTGCTCAAATAGACCGTAATGGACCTATTGCCGCTTCTCCGGACAATACGTATACATACGAAATCGAAAGTTTTGAAGAATCCGTATGGAGCGCCGCTCCCAATAACTCCACTCCCGTTGTATCTTCCACAGGAGAATGGACGGTAGCCAAAAACAACATTCAAAACACATCGGTCGCTCAACACGGCACTTACAGCTTGCTCCTTGCAACGAAAGGGAATGCGCTGATTTCCCCGCAACTGCCTTATGGAGCAGGTGCTTTAACCTTCTACCTGACAAAGTCGACGGGAGGCGGACGGACGATCATGGTTTCCACTTCAACCGATAAAGTTACATGGTCGGCCGACGTGGATACAAGATCCGTTCCTTCCGAATGGACGTATTGTCGAGTGGAAATCAACGATCCGGCCGTAAAATACATCCGTTTCCAAACCAATTCAAACGGTAGCGTATACATTGATAATATAAAGATGACCGCTGCCGGCGCTGCCGACCTGTCGGTCGTTACTTCGGAAGTTTCTCAAATCACGCAAACATCGGCGCTCGCAGGCGGAACGGTTTCGGTTTCAGGCGGCAGTGAAATAGTCAGTCGCGGCGTATGTTGGAATACGACAGGCTTCCCCGACACATCGTCCGCTCTCATTGAAGCGCCGGGAACAACAGGAGAATTTACCGTTGCATGCACCAACTTGAATCCCGGGAACAGCTATTACCTGAGAGCCTATGCCGCAACAGCCTACAGTGTAACCTACGGCAACGAGGTTCGGTTTTCCACCCGTTCGGCCGATGCTTCGTTGGCTTATTGGTTGCAGGATTTCAATGATGCGGCGCATCTTCCGGCGAGCAATCCCTCCAATCCGGTCGAAATAGACGTCCCCGGACAGGGCACCTGGATCTATAAAGGCGCCTACAAAGCGACGAATCCCTTGTATATTCAAGACGGTTCGGTCATGAATCTGCGTCTGACCAAAAATAATTCGTATGTTGTTACGCCGCTTTTGGAAGATGGCGTAACCGAACTCTCCTTTTGGGAAGGTCGTGGCGACCGAGAGCTAACGGTTTACACCTCGGCCGATGGCGGTACGCAATGGACTTTATTCAAGGTCGTTTCCAGCCGGAAATACGAAGCCAATATCGTTTCAATCAACAGCGCATCGGCCAATCGAATCAAGATTGCCAACGAAAGCGGCGGCGATGCGGACATTGACAACTTGAGCCTAACGGTTTTCCCTTCGGGCGTCCCTCCAACAGTTACAACCCTTGTCGCATCGGCTATTGGGAAAAATACGGCGACAACAGGAGGTGAAGTGACGGCCGCCGGCTCCAAACCGCCGGTTGAGCGAGGGGTTGTTTGGAGCGTAGAACCGGCGCCGATCCTTGCCGACAACCGCACCATCGAGTTCGCCGGAACAGGTGCGTTTACTGCCGAACTGACCGGCTTGCCCGCCGGAACGCAGATTTATTACCGCGCTTACGCTCGCAGCCGTTCCGGAACAGGCTATGGTGAGGCGTTTGCATTGACTACCGAACCGGCTTCTGCCCCGATGGTTTCTACCCTACTTGCCGGGAACATCACGGCCGAAAGCGCCCTCACAGGCGGCATCATTTCGGATGGAGGCGGCGCGCCCATTATCGCACAGGGTGTTTGTTGGAGTGTTTCCGGCGAACCGGATATTGCCGGTAACAAAACAAATGATGAGTCGGAAACCAATACTTTCACCAGCAAACTGCAAAACTTGAATCCGCTCACACAATATTATTACCGTGCCTATGCGACCAATGTGGCAGGAACAGGCTATGGCGAGATACTGACATTCACAACAGGCAATATTGCGTTGCCGGCAGTTACAACTTCCGCAATTTCGGCGATACTTTCGTACAAGGCAACGGGAGGCGGAACGGTTGTCGACAACGGGAATGCCCCACTCTCCGGCGGACTTTGCTGGAACGAAACAGGGAATCCAACCATCGACGACCGGAAAACGGTAATCGCCGATCCGGAAGGTTCATTCACAAGCAATATCAGCCACTTGCGGGGTGGAACCATTTACTACGTTCGCGCCTATGCCACCAACAGCGCAGGAACTGCCTACGGTAACGAAATTTCGTTTACAACCTCTCCTGTTCATGTTTATTACGTTTCCCCGAACGGAAATGACGCAACAGCCAACGGCTCGCATGAAAATCCTTTCTATTCCTTGCAAAAAGCCATCGACCTTGTTGAGGCGGGCGATTCCATCGTCATCTCTGGCGGCACTTACCACTATTCCACCCGGATCAATATCGGGAAAATCGGAGCACCGGACGGCGGGACCCTTTCGCTGGTCGCTCCGGAAGGCGAACGTGCATTGCTCGATTTTTCAGCGATGGCGCTCGACCCGAACCATCAGGGTATTCGCATTACAGGCAGTTACTGGCATATCTACGGTCTTGACATTCAAGGGGCAGGCGATAATGGCATGCTTATCGAACGCAACAAACCCGATGGAGGCACCGCCGCCGATATTCAAAACCGCACGGAGGAAGGGCATCACAACACCGTGGAGTTTTGTACGTTCTTTGAAAACAAAGATACCGGCTTGCAAATGAAAAACATGGCTGAATACAACCGCATCATTAACTGCGATTCGTATTTCAACCGCGATGCCGAAGACGGTAATGCAGACGGTTTCGCTCCCAAACTTTCGGTCGGAACCGGTAATTATTTCTACGGATGCCGCGCCTGGAACAATTCCGATGACGGTTGGGACGGGATTCTTTACGATGCCGACGAAGGATTTGCCGACGACATGACTACCGTTTACGAAAACTGCTGGTCGTTCAACAACGGTTTCCTGAAAGACGGTTCCGAAAGCAAAGGAAACGGTAACGGATTCAAATTGGGAGGCAGCGGCAATAAGGATCGCCGCCACAACGCTATGCTGATAAACTGTCTGGCTTTCGATAACTTAATGAAGGGCTTCGACCAAAATCACAATACCGGCGATATGACGTTGATCAATTGTACGGGCTTTGCTAATAAATACCTGAACAATAAGAATCATTTCACCTACAAAATCGACGAAGACATTTTAGCGCCCGGAAAAAAGCTCACATTAACCAACTGCGTGGCCGTGTGGGACGGAATCACCGACCCCGACGATTCCCAATACACCCCCTTACGCTTGATGCAAGGCATACGAAACACCTGCGATTTCCTCACCTCAGCTTCCGATTATGTTTCGACCGACACAACCGGAGTCCGTTCGCCACGGAAAGCCGACGGGAGCCTGCCGGATTTGCCGTTTATGCACATTCAAGCGGGAAATACCAAACTCATCGACGCCGGAACAATCGTGAATGGATTCAATTTCAACGGCATATTTATCGAAGATCTCGGTTTCAATGACCGATTGCCCGATTTGGGATGTTTTGAAACCGAAAGCGCAACCAACGGCATCAACGAAAACAGCATCTTGCCAACCGGTTCTCTTTTAGTATATCCGCAACCCGTAACCGAGCATTGCATCGTGCAAATACCGGCCGACTCGAAAGAAAGCAGGCACAAGCTAAGGCTGTTCGACCTGAGCGGTAAACTTGTATATCAAAAAACATTCGACGGCAATTCCTTGCTGATAGAGCGAGGCAACCTGGGTAGCGGACTGTATCTCCTTTTACTGGAAAACGAACGATCCGGACAAAACTATCAAGCTAAATTGATTATTCAATAGAAACCTGAATACACAATGGGGTTTGAATTTGCTTATTTGTTTTGATTTTCCTATTAAAATCGTACCTTTGCAAATATATTTTGATAATTCAAAGGCATCCATATGAATGAAAGAATGATAAGAGCCGGTATCTGTCAGGGAGATACAAATGGAATCTCATACGAATTGATTTTGAAAATGTTTGACAATACGCACGTTTTTGAAACTTGTATTCCCATCGTTTATGGCTCGTCTAAAATACTGGCTTATCATCGAAAGGCACTTGATTTGCAACCTATTAATACCAACAATATCAACCGGGCGGAAGATGCAGGGATGAATCGCCTCAATATGATTAACGTTGTCGGCGAAGACTTGTTGGTAGAATTAGGAAACCCTACTCCCGAAAGTGCTAAAGCGGCGGATACCGCACTCGTCCGTGCATTGGACGACCTGAAGGCCGGAACGATCGACGTTCTCATTGTTGCACCATCCGACATCGACCCGGTGCCCGTTGCGGAATTAAAAACCGCCAATGAAAAGAAAAGTCTGAAAATATTGATTAACGATAGTTTCCGCATGGCTTTGGCTACCGGGAATGTGCCGTTGGCCAAAGTATCTGCGCTCTTAACGGTGGAATCCTTGACGGGAAAGATTATCGCCTTACGGGACAGCTTGATTCGAGATTTCCAAGTTACTTTTCCCAGGATAGCCGTTTTGGCATTGAATCCGGTTGATGGGCAAGAGGATATTACTTCCGCTGCCATTCAAGCAGCTTCCGCCGCCGGCGTGCTGTGTTTCGGCCCTTATGCTGCCGCCGATTTTTTCGCTTTGGATAACCACCGGAAATTCGATGCGGTTCTGGCTATGTATCACGATCAGGGTATGATTGCTTTCAAAACGCTTACAAACGAAGAACATGCATTTTTCATCGGCAATTTACCGCATATCATCACAACGCCCAATATCCCTACGGCTTTCGATAAAGCCGGAAAAAATGAAAGTTCACCCGAAGCGCTACACAAAGCCCTGCACTTAGCCCTCAATATTTACTCTAACCGGAAAGCCAACAAAGAAATGAACAGCAATCCCTTGCAAAAACAGTACTTTGAACGCGGTTCCGATAATGAGAAATTAGACTTGACCCAGGAAGAAATCTGAAAAGCGTCTGGGCATGATTCCCTCCTTGCTAAGACGCTTGACCCTTAAGGGCGTTGGCCCGTTCGTCCTTATCGCGCCGGTCGGCCATTTTCAATAATTTCCTGAAATCTTTAATGTTGAGAATCAACAAAATAATACAGGCTATCAGAGCTGAATAGACAATTGTATCTTTAAAAATGACTTCTATCACCAAGATGAGTGAAAGGAGAATGCGTACTTCCGTAGGACCAAAAATGCCGGAATCAATGGTATATTGGTCGATAATTTTATAACGCAATAAAGCCATCATCATCGCCCAACCATAGAGTACAACAAATCCGAACCCCACCAATCCCCATTGACCCGATACATCATACACGATAAAACCACATCCAATCAGGATATTAGTTAACCAATCGACGATAAAATCCAATGAAAAACCATACCACTTTCTCGGTCGGTTGCGGAAATAAGCCAAACGTCCATCCAGCGAGTCACCAAACCAATTAATAATAAAGCCCAAGATACCCAACAATAGCCATGTCCGCTGGAAATAGGCCGCTAAAATAAAACTGCCGGCTGTAATAAAACTACCGGCAAACCCGATGCCCGTAAGCATATTGGAAGTGATCCAAGAAGGAACTCGCTGTACCAGAAAGACAAGTAATTGTTGTTCGTGTTTTTTCAGAATATTCGTCCGGCTCCTGTCTTTTGTGATTTTTAACAAAGAATCCTTATTTCGAGCGTTAGCAGAATCTTTCATATCCATTATTTTATGTACAAAGATAGTGTTTTTTTCCAAATATCATCATGCACAATCAAAAATGATGACTAATTTTGCCGAAAATACAAATGATAGTACAACAAAAAGATGAAAGATACATTGATTGATGAAACCCTACTTCAACGCATTTCGCCGGTATTAGCAAACCCGCTACTAAGGAAGTGTGTTATGAAAATCGGAGGATTGGACAAAGTAAACCGTGTATATGATTCGGCCAAGCATTTGAGTGGAACCGATATTGAAGACACGATGATTGATGGATTAGGAATTACACGTTGCGTACATCACATCGACGTCCTCCGGCAATTCGACGGACAACCGTTTATCACCGTTTCCAATCATCCTTACGGACATATCGACGGTATTATGCTGATTGGGGAAGTAGCCAAAGTCCGCCCCGATTATAAAGTGATGGTCAACTGGATGCTGGGACAAATCGACATTATGCAGGACCATTTTATCGGCGTCAACCCCTATTCGGCCAATCAAGTGAATAAATCCAGCGTCGGGGGATTAAAAGAATGTTTGCGGCATCTGAAAGAAAATCATCCTTTGGGATTTTTCCCTGCCGGTTCGGTTTCCAAACATGCAGGTTTTAACCGATCGAAAGATCGCGAATGGCAAACCGGTGTTATCAAATTGATTCAGAAAGCACAAGTACCCGTCATTCCTGTGTTTATATCCGGACAAAACTCGTGGTTCTTCAATTTCCTCGATTACTTCCATTGGACGGTGCGGAACATTCGCCTGTGCCACGAATTGGATACGAAAAAAGGCCAAACAATCCATCTGGTTTTCGGAGAACCTGTTTTGCCTGAAAAACAAAAGGAATTCGCCGATACTCACACGTTCGGCGAATTCCTGAAAGAGCAAACGTATGCTTTAGCAAATACCTTGTGAAACGGCGTGCATCATGCCCGACACTTCACCGAGGGCTTTCATCCGTCCAAGGAACGAATAACCGGGGTTATATTTTTTGTCCACATCCGTTAGCATCAAGGGAGCATGGTCGACCCGCATCGGCAAACGAGGATAATCTTTGAATATTTTAATCAATTCCAGTAAATGTCCCCGGCCTCCCAGATGTGAAGCCTCGATGAAATTGCCGCCGGGTAAAACGTTGGTACTCCGCAGATGGACAAAATGGGTGCGGGAAGCAAATTTCCGAGCCAATGCCGGAACATCGTTGTGAATGCCGGCGCTCAACGAACCGGCGCAGAAAGTCAATCCGTTGTGCGGATTATCTACCGCTTTCAGGAACCAGTCGATATCTTCTTCGCTTGTTACAATACGCGGCAAACCCAATACCGGGAAGGGGGGATCGTCGGGATGTACACACAAGTTGACGTCGTATGCTTCCGCCACAGGAACCACTTGTTCGAGGAAATACTTGTAATTTTCACGCAGTGTGTGTTTATCGATTCCTTTGTACTGTGCCAGCAAACGGTTGAAAATCGCCACCGGATTTTGGTCGCCTTCCTTAATATTGCCATTGACAAAACCTTGGGTTTTAACGATGATATTGTCGATTAATTCCTCTTTTTCGGCTTCCGTGATAGTTGTTGCCAGGGTTTGCGCTTGCTCTAAAATTTCAGCAGGATAATCCTTTTCCGCATTTTCGCGTTTCAAGATATGGATATCGAAATAGGCAAAACGAACGCGGTCGAAATACAAGGTATAGGTTCCGTCGTCTTGCTTGTGTTTCAAATCGGTGCGAATCCAATCAATGACCGGCATAAAATTGTAGCAAACGGTTTTCACGCCCGCTTTTCCCAAATTGGCCAGACTGACTTTGTAATTTTCAATCAACCGGTCGCGGTCGGGACCGGCATATTTAATGCTTTCCGAAACCGGCAAACTCTCCACTACCGACCAACGTAAGCCGGCGTCTTCGATGTATTTTTTCAAGCGGTTGATTTCTTCCAACGACCACATTTCCCCATTGGGGATGTGATGCAAGGCCGTAACAATCCCTTCCACGCCTATTTGCCGCAAATCGGAAAGCGTGATTATATCGTTCTTACCGAACCATCTCCATGTTTTTTCCATCTCTATTTTTGTCTTAATAATAATTGATTCAGAACAACTCTGTTTTATGATTTTTCATACAAAGTTAAAGCATTTTTCTCAAACTATCAAAAAACCAAAACAGGGGCTAAATGACCTGCGGCAGGGAAGTAAGTAGAGTGCACTGCCTGCCGCAGGTCGCTGACCTGCGGTTATGAAAATAATGTCCTTTCAGGACAACGTAACATCGACTGATGCGTAACAGGAGTTTAAACACAACAACGCCCGTCCAGTGTTTCCACTGAACGGGCGTTGTCTAAAAAGGCTGGCGGCGACCTACTCTCCCACAAAGATGCAGTACCATCGGCGCTACCGGGTTTAACTTCTCTGTTCGGGATGGGAAGAGGTGGAACCCCGGCGC
>JAISYG010000082.1 GCA_031270075.1 Dysgonamonadaceae bacterium | reverse complement strand
ATTAAAATTATACCGAGCGACGAGCGCATGAGGGTTGCTCTTTTCGGCGATACGCTTGCCGTTGGGAACGGCTTTACGGGCACTACCAATCTTGCTATTACCAAAAGCAAATTCCAAGTAACGTATTCCAACGGTACAGGACGTTCTGCTAATGATGGCTATGATGCGGACTATAACTCTGTAAAATATACAACACTTGAAGCCGAAAACAAAAACGGTTCGACTGTAGGCGTAGGTACAGGCTCGCCCATCAGTCATCGAGCCAACTATCCCGAACAGTTCTACATCAATTTAGCTGCAACAACGCCTGTGCTTGGAGATATCGGATATATCTCTCTGTATCCTTACGGCACAGACAAAAACGATTGGCGTACACTCAAACTAACAGTGATAACCGTTGAGCCGGTCGGCATTGTAGCCCGTCCGCAAGAAACCTACTCCGGCGGAATACCGGGACAGCTTTTCCATGCAGGAAATGCAGCGGCCGTTCAAGGCAATCATCATGCATATACCACATTAAGCTTAGGACCTCCTGTGCCTTACGACTATGCAGAATGGGGATTCACCGCCGCTTTGGGTAGTGTGCTTGTTGTAGCCGACAGTTGGAATACTTACAACGGCAGTCCTGTTATTGAAGGTTATATTTCCACTCCAGCCGCTAAAAACAACAGTTTGCTAAAATCGGGGCAAACCGATAATACGGTTGCTGCAAACTATGCCGGATTTTATCAGGTAAATCTTACCGCAGCCGGTTTAGAAGCGCCTGCCGGAACGCCTGTCACCTTTAAATTATGTCCGAAGAATCACTTTTTGGCTGACGGTACGCCCGACCCGGCCTGGACAGTGGATGTAACGACGCAGATCTATGCCAACTGATCCGCATTTAGGAAGGCCGGCCCTCCTGACTTAGGAAAGGCGGCCTTCCTGACTTACACGAATAAAAACGCTTTAATGAAAACAAAGGAAGGCCGGTACACAAAATAATCGTACCTTTGCAACTGTTTCTCTAATCAATTTTTAAAGTATTATACATTATGAAGTTTCAATTAATGTTCATCCTGTTTTTCACCGGCCTGTTTACCCTTACGCTTCATGCGCAGGAAACGAACGAAGGCATCGTTTTCCACGAAAACGAGCCGTGGGCCGATATGCTACAATTGGCCAAAGCCGAAAACAAACTGATTTTCATGGATTGCTACACCGTTTGGTGCGGCCCCTGCAAAGGATTGGCCAAAGAGGTTTTCCCGCAAAAGGAAGTCGGCGATTTCTTCAACGCCCACTTCATCAACACGAAATACGATATGGAAAAGGGCGACGGCAAGGTGCTGCACGAAAAGTATAAGCCCGACATCATCGGCTTTCCCACGTTGCTGCTGATCGATGCCGATGGCGCAATCGTTCACCGCATGGCGGGATACAAACAGGCCGGAGAACTGCTCGCCAGTGTAAAAGCGGCTTTGGATGGCAAGTCTTTCTACGCTGTGAGGGACAAGTACGAAAGCGGCGTACGCGATTTTGAAACCATCGCCGATTATGCTTTCGTATTGAAAAACGCTTATCTCACGCAACACTTGGATTCGGTGCTGGACGCCTATCTGCAAACAATCGACCTGCCCGACCTTTTCCGGCCGGAAGTGTGGGAAACGATAGGCAAAAGAATCAAAGATCCATATACGGAGCCTTACCGGTTTGTGATAGGCAACCTCGACAAGGTTCAGTACCGCGCCAAAGCCAACCGTTACGAAGTGGAACAGACATTGGGACGCGGCATGTCGCAAGCGGTGAATCAAATCATCAAAGTATCGACCACAAGCCTTACGACCGATTCCATTCAATGGGTCAAAGACAAGACGGATTACCTGTTGGATAATATCCTGTCGAAAGGAAACGTCAAACAATTTACCGATTATACCGCCAAATTACAACTCAACGCCTTGCGATTGAACCACAAGGCATCCGAAATAGCAGAAACCCTCAAATACATCCGTCCGGTGGGCGTGCTGCGAAGCGACCGGCCGTTTGTGGCGGATCTGTATCATTTCGTTATCACAAATGTTTCAGACAATAATATGATAGAAACTGCGTTAAATGAGGTGTTAGCGTTGCAAGCCACCTACAAATCCGCTTCGCCTTTGGACGCCAATTTTTACGACGCCATCGCCGACGGATACGTCAAACTGGGTCGGAAAGCTGAAGCAGACGCCGCCCGCGCCGAATTTGCCAAACGCGAAGCCGCACGGAAAGCCCATGTCGACAATTTCCTGAAAAAGTCGAACAAAGATGACAACGCAGACACCATCGCCGGTAACGGCATCGAATGAAGTTAGTAAAAAGTAAAATATCAAATGAAGAAACTGAAAGTATTTTGTTGCACCATCGGCCTCCTGATGGGCATCGGTGCGTTTGCCGGTAATCCATACACCATCAGCGGCGTTTGGGAAGGAGGCGACGGCCGGGTCGTTTACCTGCAAAAACAAACCGGCGAGAAAACCTACGATACGATCGATTCGGTTATCGTCCAAAACGGCGTCTTCGCTTTGGAAGGCCAACTGCCCGAAATCGACGTTCGGACGCTGACCATCGCCGGCAAGTCGACCAACATTATCCTGTGCGGCGAACCGGTACTGGTTTCGGTAACGGACAAAATTACCCCCAAAGGCAAAACGGTTATTGATGTAAACATTACCGGCGGCCGGGAACAGAAAGTACTCGACGAAGCCACTCGTTTGGAAACCGCTAAAGGCTTTATGGAGTTAGGTATCACGTTTATGATAGTGCAAAACAAAGATCATCCCGAAAAATTGGACTCGCTCCTCAAAGTGCGCGAAGCGATAAACATCGAACAACTGAACAGGATCAAAGTCTTTATATCCGACAACAACGATACCTACGCAATTACTTGGTTTATCAGCGATTTTATCGCCAAATCGTACCCCATAAGCGACACGGAAGCCTATTATGCACAACTCACATCGCGGGTAAAAAACGCATATCCAGGCCGGTTGCTCGCTCAAAAGATGCAGCATCTCCGCCAAATCAACTCCGGCGGCATAGCGCCCGACATTAGTCTGCCCACGCCCGACGGCACAATCGTTGCACTCTCGTCGTTGCGCGGGCAGTATGTTTTGATCGATTTCTGGGCTTCGTGGTGCAAACCTTGCCTGCGTGAAGTGCCGAATGTAAAGGAAGTCTATGCGAAATACCACGACAAAGGCTTTGAAGTTTACGGCATCTCGCTCGACGACGAAAAGCAGCGGGCGGCCTGGCTGGCAGCCATCGAGCGGCACGATATGCCCTGGATACAAGTATCGTCGCTGAAAGGCTGGGACTGTCCGGTAGCTAAACAGTATCAGGTTACCGGTATTCCGAAAACGCTTTTGCTCGACCGCGAAGGACGTATCATCGCCACCGACCTGCGCGGCGACAACCTGAAAAACAAAATAGAAACATTATTTCAATAATTAATAAATCAAATGAACAAATTATTCGTATTTTTACTCATTGCAGCGATGTCGCCGGCCATTGCGATGCCGGCAGAAGCCGGCCTCTTTAAAAAGAAAAAGGCAAAAGAATCGGTTAAAGTAGACCCTCCCAAGAAACCGGATACGCCCTGGGAGAAACTTTTCAAAAACAAAAAGCCGCAATCGGCCAAAAGCGCTTTTATCAGCTTGCACAAGATGGATGGCAAACTGTATTTCGAGATTCCCCTCAAGTACCTGAATCGTGAAATGTTACTGGCATCTACCTTGTCGGAAATTTCAACCACGGGATTGGGCGACATCGGCTACAAATCGAAAACGCCCCTGCACGTTACGTTCACGCAAAACGACAGTACCATCCACCTTCGGCAAATTGCTACCGAAGCAACGACCGACAGTCTGCAAGTAGCGCTCAGCCGGACATTCAACAACCCCATCCTTTATTCCTATCCCATCAAGGCATACAACCCCGACAGTTCGGCGGTAGTGATCGATATGACGGCGCTGTTCACCGGCAACGAAAAAATCTTCGAATTCTTGCCCGAAAGCATGGGCGGCGGATTGGCCAAACTGGCAAACCTGTTTAAGAAAGAATCCAGCTCGCTGGAAGAAATAAAGGCGTTCGACGACAACCTGAGCATCCAAAGCGTGATGTCCTACAGCTTGTCGCTCTCGCTGCTCACGGCAAAGTTATTAGACAATTACCCGGTAACCGCCAAAGTAACGCGCTCGCTCTTACTGCTGCCCGAAGAGAAAATGACGCCGCGTATTTCCGATTCGCGCGTGGGTATTTTCAACTCGACCAAACAGGAATTTTCCATCCATAAAGATAAGGTGGACAAATATTCGATTGCCCATCGCTGGCGGTTAGTACCCCAAGACGTGGAAGCCTACCAACGGGGCGAATTGACCGAACCGGTCAAACCCATCGTCTTCTATGTCGATAATGCCTTCCCCGAACTTTGGAAAGCGCCCATTCGCGAAGCCATCGAAAAATGGAACCTCGCCTTCGAGAAAATCGGCTTCAAGAACGCTGTTCAAGCCAAAGATTTCCCGACCGACGATCCGGAATTCGACCCCGACAACCTGAAATATTCCTGCGTCCGCTACGTGCCTTCCGCTACGGCAAACGCCATGGGACCGTCGTGGGTGGATCCGACCACCGGCGAAATTGTCAACGCCTCCGTCCTCGTCTACGGCAATATTGTGGAACTGCTCAACAACTGGCGCTTTATCCAAACGGCGCAAATCGACCCGCGCGTGCGCAGCAAGAAGATGCCCGACGATGTTATCATGGAATCACTCATCTATGTGGTATCGCACGAAATCGGCCACTGCCTCGGCTTTATGCACAACATGGCATCGTCGGCGGCTTTCTCTGTCGAATCGCTCCGCTCGCCGGAATTCACCCAGGCCAACGGCACCACGCCCTGTATTATGGACTACGCACGTTTTAACTACATTGCCCAGCCCGAAGACGCCGGTGTAAAACTGACGCCGCCCGAACTGGGTACCTACGATTATTTCCTTATCAAATGGAACTACCAGTACCTCGGCCTGCCCACCGAATGGGATGAAAAACCGGTCGTAGAAAAATGGGTGGACGAAAAGGCCGGCGACCCGATTTATCGCTATGGACGCCAGCAAATGCAGTCGCGTTACGATCCGAGTTCCATTGAGGAAGACCTCAGCAACGACCCCATCCAAGCAAGCAATTACGGCATCAAAAATCTGAAATACATCTTGTCCAACCTGAATACATGGATCGAGAATGATGAAGATTTCACACAAAGATCCACGCTTTATAACAGTCTGTTGAACCAATATTACCGCTATGTCCGTAACGTGCTGTACAATATCGGCGGTATTTACCTGACGGAAGTAAAAGAAGGCACACCGGGCGATCCGCACCAACCCGTTCCCGCCGAACTGCAAAAAACGTCGCTGCAATGGGTGTTGAACGAATACAAGACGCTCGACTGGATAGACAATGCCGAACTGAAAGCGAAATTCCCCCTCCAGGTCGATGCCTCCTATAGCATTCGCGACAGGATACTGAAAGACCTGAAAGGGCAGACAAGTAATGTGATACTCTCGTCGCACTATGCCGAGAAACCCTATTCGCTCGAAACTTTTACCAACGATTTGTATGCCGCCACCTGGCGCAGCCTGCTCAAAGGCGGTAAATTGACGCCGGGCGATAAAGCCCTGCAAAAAGCGATGGTCGATATGTTTTGCGAAGCGCTGGTCGACAAACAGCCTGCCTCCGCCCGGACGGCGTTAGGATACAGCCCGTCGGTCGACGAAATCATTGCTTACCACTTGGATGCCACCGGTTTGGTAGAACGCTTCGCCGACATCTTCCGCCGATATGAGGCCGAAAACGGCGCCGGCTCCGTAGCCGCCGAATTGAATTTGGATGACAGTTCTTTCTTCTGCCATTCGGGATGTGGACACAACGACGATTCTCATTTCGGAAAAACAGGCCACGGCTTTCAGGGACGGGTAACCACCACCCTTATCGACGACTCCAAAGCCCTTCTGCAAGATCTGGCAGTGAAATCGCGCCATTTGTTGAAAGCCCGTTTGGCCGGAACTTCCGGTAGCGCAAGAACGCATTACCAATCGTTGCTGATCAAACTGAATACTGCACTGAAAGACGTACTGTAAGGATAAGCATTTGTCCTGAGAACGTAATATTTATAACCGTATGCAGCACTTCGCTTGCATACGGTTATAATATTAACCAACCTAAGTTCCATTTGTGGATTTGAAAATTATCATGTAAATTTGTATTCTTTTACAATTTTAATTTACATGAGAAAATATTTTCTATTCTTTACATTTCTATTTTTCCTGACAGGAACCCGTGCGTACGCACAAGAAAAAGTGGCTTTAAGCCAATTGAATTTACGTTTAATGACCACTGGTTACGGAACTGTCAAAGCCCATCGTAGTATAGACAATCGCCCGTTAAGTTTGCAGGGCAAAAGTTACGAACAGGGCGTCGGAACACATGCCGACAGCCGCATAATCGTTTCATTGGAAAAAAGAGGCGTCCGTTTTACCGCACTCGCCGGCGTGGACGACGAAGCAAGCCCGAAAGGCTCCGTTGTTTTCAAAATCACCGCCGACGACAAGGTGGTTTACACTTCCCCCGTGATGCATAAAGGCGATAAGCCTGAAAAAATAGACATTAACCTGAAAGAGGTTAATCGCCTGGTTTTGGAAGCCCTGTCGGGAAATGACGGCATCAACAACGATCATGCCGATTGGGTGAATGCCGTTTTTGAAATGCGCGAAGGTAAACCGGTTGCATTGCCCGACGCCAAGTTGATCGAAGTAAGTACAAAAGATATCTTGTTAACCTTAGCCATAGACAAGGACAACAATCTCATGCAACAGTACATAGGTAAAAAAGGCGGTTTGGACGTCGTATTCGCCCGTAGCGAACAACGCGATCAGGCGTATCCTACCATACAGAGTAGCAGCCGCTTTGTGTATTGGGGCGAACCGGCCTTGCATGTTGTCCACTCGGACGGACATACTTCCACCCAATTGAAGTATGTCAACCATGAAACCGTACAGTTGGATGACCATGTTACCCAAACCCGCATCACACTGAAAGACCCGAATTATCCGTTTTATACCGACTTGTTTTACAAAGCTTACAACAAGCAAAATGTATTGGAACAATGGACAGTCATTTATCACGAAGAACAGGCGGATGTTTTAGTCAAAGAAGCCGCTTCGGCCGCTATCACCTTACATGCACGGGATTATTGGCTGACGCAATTCACCGGCGACTGGGCAAACGAGTTCGGCATGGATGAATATCCTTTGACCGCCGGTTCCAAGGTGTTGGAAAACAAGTGGGGAATAACCAGCGCCAACGGACGTCAACCGCATTTCATGGTTTCTTTGGACGGGAAATCATCCGAAACGGAAGGAGAGATACTCGCCGGAACGCTGGCCTGGTCGGGTAATTTCCGTTTGCAGTTCGAGCGTTCCCTTTCCGGGCAACTGACGGTGCTTGCCGGCATGAATCCCTGGTCGGCGGATTACACACTTCCGGCAGGGAAAAAATACGCCACCCCGTCTTTTATCTACACTTACAGTTTACATGGGAAAGGCGAAGCATCCCGGAATTTCCATCGTTGGGCGCTTGCTTACGGCATACGCGACGGGCAAACTTTGCTCCGCACCATTTTCAATAATTGGGAAGCCACCGGAATGAATACGGCAGACCACACGATTATCCCTTTCCTGAAACCGGCTCACGACCTTGGGTTTGAACTTTTCCTGTTGGACGACGGCTGGTTTGGCTTGAAAAATAAAGCCCGCGTATTGGGAGAATGGGAAGCAACGCCCATCATGCATCCCCAAGGGATGCAACCACTTATCACCGCCGCCCGGCAAACGGGAATTGATTTCGGCCTGTGGGTGGAAATGGAAATGGCTAATCCGGATGCACGATTAGTAACCGAACATCCCGAATGGTTGCTGACGGAACCCAATCGCCCCCAACACCTGCAACGGGGACAATACGTTCTGGACCTGGCAAACCCGGAAGTACAGGATTTTTGTATCCGGTCGTTCAATAAAATACTGTCCGATTATCCGGATATTTCATTTGTGAAATGGGATTGCAACAGTCCTTTCCATAATCCGTATTCACACTATTTAGGCAATAAGCAGCAACATCTGTGGTACGAATATACTTTAGGATTGTACCGTGTATTCACTCAATGCGTTCAGGCGAATCCCCGTTTGCAGATGATGTTATGTTCTGCCGGCGGCGCCCGTTGTGATTATGGCGCCATGCGCTTTTTTCATGAATTTTGGACGAGCGACAACACAACGCCGTTGAAACGGGTTTTCATTCAATGGGGCGCATCGCATGTATTTCCGGCAAAAATACACGGCGCACATGTTACGCACATGGGACGTCAGCCATTCAAATTTGCTTTTGACGTAGCGATGAGCGGTTGCCTGGGTATGGACGCCGATCCGACTCAAATGACCGGGGAAGAGAAGAAAATAACCCTCCGCGCATTGGAAGTTTACAAAAACCGCTTGCGTCCGGTCGTACAATTAGGCGATTTATACCGTTTGGTTTCCCCTTATGAAAACTCCCGGTCGGTTGTTTCGTATGTAAATGAAGATAAAAATCAAGCAGTTGTATTTGTTTATCAGGTCAATGACTATACAGAGGGAATAAAAGTCCGTTTGCAGGGATTGAACCCTGAAAAATCGTACCGCCTGGAAGAAGTAAACATTGATTCGCCGGCCACCGCCGCTTGCCGCGAAAACGGGAAAACACTTTCCGGGAAAACGCTGATGGAAGACGGTATTTATTTCGACTGCAAGAAACGCTTCGATAGCGCTTCACTTTATTTTATTGCTGTCCGCTAAACTTAAAAACCGCACAAATCACCTGTCCGAGATGCCGATAAAACAGCATTTCGAATTTGTTTTTGAAAAAGTAAGCCCCCCTACTCAAAATGGATAGCAA
>JAISYG010000079.1 GCA_031270075.1 Dysgonamonadaceae bacterium | reverse complement strand
GCAAATAATCGAAAGCCACAAAGTGATTGGAAGTTTCAATAATATCATCAACCGGCACGGCGTCTTCGTCTTTGAATCCGATGGTGCGGGTTTCAAAAATGTAGCGGGTTTGTTCTTCTGTAAGCCGGCTGCCCTCAATTCGGTTGGAATTGTAGGCAAGATTTACCTGTGTTTTGTGATACAGGCCGCCTTTGCGCTTTGACTGTTTTTCTTCTGCGAGATATGTTGTTAGTTTATTCATATTCTTTACATTAACATTGTTAGTATATCCATTTATCTAAAAACGGTTTCATTGTTTTATGCCGAATTTGTTGGCAATTTATGAGCAAAAATATATAAGAAAACCTCAACTTGTCGCTGTGGCATTTGACGTTCTTCGTGCAACCGTTTAATCCGTTCTATGAATCTCATAACATTTCTATTTTAGGCAAATGTACGACTTTTTTCTGAAATGCCACTTCGAGAAGGGTATGTAAATAAATTTATGCACGGGAGGAATTTTTGTATTACAACTACCAAAAAATATTCCGTACATTTGCCGCGAGAAAAACATTCCGTCAGGAATGTGTCGCGCCCTACAATGGCGTTCCTGAAACATTTTGCTACCTTTGCCGGAACTTGCAACAACAATGTCGATTTAAAATGAAACTAAAACCCTTCATCCTTTGTGTACTGTTGTCGGCTGTGCGCCTGCAGGCACAGGCGGCCGACACCCTGACCATCCTGTTTACCCACGACCTGCACTCGTATTTTACCGGAAGCGTCGAAATCGACAGCAACAACTGCGTACTGCGCACCGGTGGCTACGCACGGCTGTACACGGCCATTGACCAAATACGGCAAGAAAATCCCGACGCCACGCTGCTGGTCGACGGCGGGGACGTGGCCATGGGCACCTTTTTCCATACGCTGTTCACCACCCACTTTGCCGAACTGCGATTGATGGACAAAATGGGCTACGAGGCTGTCACCATCGGAAACCACGACTTTGATTTCGGGGTAGAGGCCCTGCAAACGGCGCTGCATGTTTATTTCTCGGACACATCGCACAGGTGCGCCGTGGTGGCGTCGAACATCAAGGGGCTTGCCGGCACTGAGGAATATGTCGTGGTCACTAAGGCGGGCTACCGCATCGGGATTTTCGGCTTGCTGGGCACGGAAGCGCGCAGCCAAAGCCTGATTGACAAAGACCTGCCCTACGAAAACTACCTCGCAGCGGCCGCACGCATGGCGAAGCATTTACGGGACGTCGAAAAAGCGGATGTGGTGCTGTGCCTTTCCCATTCGGGAACGCATGAAAATGTGAAACGGTCGGAAGATGAGCAACTGGCGCGCCGCGTGCCCGGCATTGATGTGATTGTCAGCGGGCACACACATAGCTTGTTATGGAAACCGATAATAGAGGGTCACACCGTTACCGGCTCGGCCGGAGCATATGGGAAATATCTGGGCTGCATAAAGCTGGCGATGACAAACGGGAAACCGCAAGGGTTTTCCTACGAAGTGATAAAAATAGACAGCGCCCTGACCGAAAACGAGGCGATTAAAGCAAGCATTGACTCTTATAAACGGCTTGTCGAAGCGCATTACTTGGAGCCGGAAAAGACAAGCTTCGAGGAGCCCCTGGCAAAAGTTATGAACAGCGTTTTGACGTCGTCCGACAGCATTGCCCTGGGCAGCCTGATTGCCGATGCTTTTGTAGAAGCTGTGCAAAAAGCCGAAAATGAACGCCCCGATATTGCCATAATACCGATGGGAACGATACGGGAGAATTTATATGCGGGAACCGTTACCGCCGAAGAAGTTTTCAACATCCTGTCGTTGGGCGTGGGAGAAGACAAGAAACCGGGCTTCCCGCTACTGAAGATTTATTTCTACGGCCGGGAATTGCGCGATTTGTGCGAAGTGGACGCCGGCATATCGGAAATGGTGCCCGACGCGCAATTGTTTTTCAGCGGCCTTCGCTACACTTACTACTCCGGCAGCATGTTTTGCAACAAAGTGAAAAGGGTAACTGTGCAAGACAGCGCCGGAATGTATGCCGTACCCGATAACAACAAGTTATACAGTGTGATAGTCGGTTTATATACCGCAAAAATGATGGGCATTGTGGAAGAAAAAACTTATGGGTTTTTGTCTTTATCACCTAAAAATGCAGCAGGACAGCCAATTACAGACTGGAGTGAAACTATTGTACATGACCGGGAAGGCCGCGAAATTAAGGAATGGGTGGCGTTGAAAAACTACCTGCAATCGGGCAGGAAAGAGGGGGACGAAATCCCCACTTTTGACTATAATGTGCAGCTACAGGAGCGAAAAATCAAGCAAGCCGGATTTTCTTTGTTCGAAGAAGTTAAATACCTGAATACATTCGCGCTATGTGCATATATTACAATTTTGTTACTCTTAATAACATTGCTGTTATTTTCGTATAAAATATTAAGAAAATTAGTGCGTTACGCTAATTCAAAGGGTTGATCGGTAAATCGTCAAAATTGCCGCATCACCGCTTCCAGTAAGCTTATAAATTTGGCGCTTTCGGCTAACGGAAGGAAGGGGCTTTCCTGCCATCCTTTGTCGAGGCAATCCATGACTTCCTGCGCTTCGTAATTATAGCCGTTGCCCACCGACGATACCGGATAGTCAACCGTATTTCCGTCGGTGGTGATCGAGATGCGGGTGGGTGCATGAAAGCGCCCGTGCATGGTGATTTTGCCTTTTGTGCCGTAAATCACGCCTTCGCAATCTAATTGGATGCAATAAGAAGAAAAGAGTTGCGCCACCGCGCCGTTTTTCCACTTGAAAAACATGGAGGAGGTGAGGTCCACGCCATCGGGCATGGTCACCGCCTGTGCGGTAATGTGGTCGGGGTGTCCCAGCAGGGTTACGGCCAAGAAAATAGGGTAGAGGCCGATGTCGAGCACCGAGCCGCCGCCCACTTCGGGGTTAAACGTGCGAATGCGGGGGTCGTAGGCGCGGAAAAACCCAAGGTCGGCACGGATGTAGGTAATGTCGCCAATGACGCCGTCGGCAATGATTTTCCGCACGGCGTTCATGCTGGGCAGGAAATTTGTCCAAAAGGCTTCCATTAAGAACACCTTGTTGCGCCGTGCCGCGGCAATCATTTCGTCCACTTCCACGCGGTTCATGGCAAAAGGTTTTTCGCACAGTACCGGTTTTTTGTGTTCCAGCATCAAAATGGCATTGGCCGCATGTGCGGTGTTCACGGTGCCGATATAGACCGCATCCACCTGCGGGTCGGCGGCCAGTTCTTCGTAACTGCCGTAGGCCACAGGCATGTCTTTTTCCCGGGCAAATTCCTGCGACCTGGCCAGGTCGCGGGCGGCTACCGCATAAGCGCGGCCGTTGCGGGTGGCACTTAGTCCGTCGACAAACTTGCGCGAGATGCGTCCCGCGCCCACAATGCCCCA
>JAISYG010000020.1 GCA_031270075.1 Dysgonamonadaceae bacterium | reverse complement strand
GCCGAAAACGGGATGGACTGGATGTACGCCAACTGTTCGACAACCGCCCAACGCGGCGCTCTGGACTGGATGACGCCTTTCCACGACGCAACCAAACCTGTTTTTGAAAAGTTGTACCGGGAAGTGGCCAGTGGCAACGAAGCGCAACGTTCCATCGACTCCAACTCCAAACCAGACTATCGCGAAGGTCTTGAAAAAGAACTGAAAGCATTGCGAGAGAGCGAAATGTGGCAAACCGGCGCAATTGTTCGCAAGTTGCGACCGGAAAATAACTGATTGAACGATAAGAAGTCGTTGCAAAAGTTTTTTTACTTTCATGGCGAGTCTTCGCTAAACAGGCATAGATGTTTCACTCCGCAAGTCGCTGACTTGCGGCACAAGCACGACACACCAACCTCGTTTTCAGGGTGCAGGAAGTCAGGGAGTAAAGTGATCCGCCCCCTTTCTTCTTTTTGTCGATAAGTGTCTACGCTGTCTTTTTTGGTTCCTTCGGTTGCTGTCTTGCGGCCAGTCTTACGGAATTGGCCGTATGGATACTGAAAAAACTCTTGCATCCCGTCCCGCTCGCCTTCAGCCCAAAGCTTTTAACTATGGATGAAAATGGGAAAAGTGAATGCAGGCGGAACAGTTCGCATTGATTACTATCGGGTAATTTGCCTAACCTGTTTTTTGTCTTTATTTATCGGGTTTTATATTGTATTTGTGAGTTTATCCCGAACAATAGCCAAACCCTTACTCGCTTTTTCCCGGATGACTTCCACATTTGACGACACATTCACTTCCGCCGGATCTACCAAGTAAACGGGAACGCCCGGCCGGGCATAATGAAGCAGTCCCGCCGCCGGATACACCTGCATCGAAGTGCCGACAATGATAATGATATCCGCTTCGGAAACCACTTCCGCCGCTTTAGTAATCAAGGGAACCGCTTCGCCGAACCATACGATAAAAGGGCGTAACGGTGAACCATCGTCCGCTTTCTCACCCGAACGGATCGGACGGGTGCCGATATCATAAATCTGCGTTTTGCTTTCGTTGCAGGCTTTTGTCAATTCGCCATGCAGATGGATGACGTTGGAACTGCCGGCTCGCTCGTGCAAATTATCCACATTCTGCGTAACCACCGTTACCCGGAAATCTCTTTCCAGGCCGGCAATGATTGTATGCCCTTCGTTCGGCTCGACCGTATCTAACTGCGCCCGCCGGTCGTTATAAAATTGCTGTACCAAATCGGGATTGTCGTACCAGCCTTCGATGCTGGCTACTTTCATCACATCATACTGTTCCCAAAGACCGTTGGAATCGCGGAACGTGCTGATACCGCTTTCCGCGCTCATTCCGGCTCCCGTCAAAATTGCTATTTGTTTCATACCGTTCTTATTCCCAGGCCAATGCACTTGCGCCCAAAATGGCGGCTTCGGCATCGTTCAACTGAGAAACAATAATTTTCGTTTTTCCTTTGTACATAGTCAATATTTGCCTGTCCATTTCTTCCTGAAGGGGCTTCAGCAAATATTTTTCCGCATGAGCCAAACCTCCGAACAAAATAATCGCTTGCGGGCTGGAAAACGTGATAAAGTCGGCAAACGCCTCACCCAGTATTTTTCCGGTAAAATCGAAGATTTCGAGAGCCAAGTCATCGCCTTTCTCCGCCGCTTCAAATATGTCTTTCGAGGAAATGGGACGGTGGATGATATTCCGCAATACAGATTTCCGTTCCGGATACAATTCCAACAGTTCACGAGCCGTGCGGGCTACTCCGGTTGCCGAAGCATAAGTTTCCAGGCATCCGGTGCGACCGCATCCGCACAATCGTCCGTTTTCACGAACTACACGGACGTGTCCTAACTCACCGGCAAATCCATCATGACCGACAATTAATTGTCCGCCGGCCACAATACCGCTACCCAAACCGGTACCGAGGGTAATAACCATAAAATCTTTCATTCCTTTGGCCGAACCGTAAGCCATTTCACCCAGAGCGGCGGCGTTGGCATCATTCGTCAACTTGCAAGGCAAACCGGTTTCTTGGGTCAGCATGGCGGCAATCGGAACGACTACATTTTTTGCCCAAGGAATATTGGCAGCATGTTCGATCGTGCCGTCATTCATATTTCCGTCGGGAGCACCCATTCCAATGCCTTTGATTTTACCTTTCAATTGGTTTTGTTCGATCAATTCGTTGATAGCGGCGCCCAATGCCTTGGTGTAATCTTTGCCCGTTTCGTAAGCACTCGTGTCTATTTGACTTCGGAAGAGAATAGTACCTCTTGCATCTACAACGCCCATAACGGTATTGGTTCCTCCCATATCCACTCCAATCACATACTGTATATCCATGTTTTTCATTTTACAGATTAATAATTTCACAAAATTATTCAATTTTTTTGTATAACTTTGCATCCATAAATAAAAATTTTACTATTAATGAGATTAATTATTCAGGAAAATTATTCTGCACTTTCAAAATGGGTGGCAAATTATGTAGCGGCAAAAATCAAACAGGCAAATCCTTCGGCATCCCGGCCGTTTGTTTTGGGGTTACCTACCGGATCTTCGCCCCTGGGTATGTACCGTAATCTGATCGAATTGCATAAAGCCGGTCAGGTTTCCTTTACCCATGTAATTACATTTAATATGGACGAATACGTCGGATTACCGGAAAATCATCCGGAGAGTTACCATTCTTTTATGTGGACAAACTTTTTTAGTCATATCGATATCCGACCGGAAAACGTACACATTCTTAACGGCAATGCACCCGATTTGCAAGAGGAATGCAAGTTGTATGAAGCGGCTATTGAAGCGGCGGGCGGTATCGATCTCTTTATCGGAGGGGTGGGCGCCGATGGTCATATCGCTTTCAACGAACCCGGATCGTCGCTCTCCTCGAAAACGCGCGTAAAAACACTGACTACCGATACCATCCTTTTGAATTCACGATTTTTTAACAACGATATCAACCAGGTTCCTAAAACGGCCTTAACGGTAGGCGTCGGTACTGTTACGGATGCCCGCGAGGTATTGATTATCGTTAACGGACACAATAAGTCGCAAGCATTGGCGCAAGCCGTGGAAGGCGCTGTAAGCCAAAAATGGACAATTACGGCTTTACAACTGCACTCCAAAGCACTGATTGTTTGTGATGAGGCGGCTTGCGATGCATTGACTGTAGGCGCTTACCGGTATTTTAAAGACATTGAAAAAGAAAATCTGGATTATGCTGAAATAAAGTAATATCGACTTATTTCTACAACGGATTTCAAAAAGAATATTTCAGCCGCAAAAAGCCCAATAGCGCTTGCATATCGCCCAATTCCGAACCACTCAAAGCAGAAAAGTACTGTACAATCCCGGACAAGTCGAGGTTATTCGCCAGCGAAAAATCCAATGATACTCCGGCATAACAGGAGCGGATATCCACGAAATACATTCCCGACAAGGAGGCGTTTAACCGGGCGGTCAACGGACGGGAAGCCTGTCCGAAAAGCGTCCAGTCGCACACCGAAAGGTATTTAGCCGACAAGGGAGCGGAATATAAACCCATTAATCCACCGTCTGAAAACGTTTTTCCTACATTGTTATACAGTACTTCGGCCTGCAACATCAGCGAATTGCGGAAAATGTAATCGGCGCCGACCGAAACGGCAACCGTGCCTGCTGTGTCCTTCATTGGCCGGATGGGATGAAAATACGAAAATTCGCCGCGGAAATTCAAGCCGCCGAAATCGCCGCTCCATGCGCCGCCCAGCACCCAGTCCGATTCGGCTTGCTCGCCGGCAATCAGTTGGTAATCGAACCGCTTCCTGTTCCAGTGATGGAGCAAAGCGGCCGTTGTTTTGCCCTCGCGATCGACTGCCGCCGCCCATTCGGTAGAAGATGTTTCGTTGTGATAATAAGTGGCACGGAAGGCATCGCAGCCGGAACGTTCCACGTAGTCGAAATCGAAGAACGAATAGGTGTTGAAAATATCGTTGGGATTCCAGACAAAGTTTTGCCCCCAATTGATGCGTTGCCGACCGAGTTGCAGTTTCCATTCGTTTTTCTCGAAAGTAATATACAGGCGGTCGAAAGCCGTATTGCCCAGCACTTGTTTGCCTTGCGCCCAGTTCCACGACCAATCGACCCAGCCGGCATCTCTATCCGTGCCTTCGGGCGAGAGCAAGGCTTCGCTTCCGAACATCAACCGATTGCGGACGCTTATGTCTACGCGCCACGCTTCTGCCCATTGCCAACCGAAGTTCAGCCGGTTGTGCGCCAGTCCTTGCCACCAAACCTCATTTGCGGATTGCTGTGTAATGATGGACGGCATTCCGCTGATGTAACCGGATATTTCCGGCTTTTCCTGTGCAAAGGCGGGTGGAAACAAGACAATCGCAAGGAAGAATGCAACGTAACGATTCATTTCAAAACATCGCTTTTGATTTTTCCGTCTTCCAGGGTAATCATGCGTTTGGCTTTCGCCATAATCCGCGGGTCGTGGGTCGAGAAGATAAAGGTGATGCCTTCCTGCCGGTTCAACTGTTCCATAATATCCAGAAGGTTTTCGGCCGATTGACTGTCGAGGTTGGCTGTCGGCTCGTCGGCAAGCACAAACTGGGGTCTGGAAGCCAGTGCACGCGCCACGGCAACGCGCTGCTGCTGTCCGCCGGAAAGTTTGGCGGGACGGCTGTCCATACGGTCGCCCAGGCCAACGGCTTGCAACAACTCTTCTGCCCGGCGCTTGATTTCCTCTTTCTTCCGTCCCTGCAATTCCATAACGAACGATACGTTTTCTTTGGCCGTAAGCACCGGAATCAGGTTATAAGCCTGAAAGACAAAGCCGATGTGATGCAGCCGGAAATGGATTATCTCTTTCTCGGACAGACCGGAAATATCTTTTCCACCGGCATACAAACTGCCGGAAGTGGGGCTGTCTAATCCGCCAATCAGATTCAGCAAAGTGGTTTTGCCCGAACCCGAAGGGCCTACAATCGCCGTAAATTCGCCCTCGGCAATGCGCAGGCTTACGTCGTCCACGGCGCGGACTTCAGACGCCTGGTCGGTGTAGATTTTGTACAAGTTTTTTGTTTCAATGATGGGGGTCATATTCTTTTTCTTTTTCTTTTATTGTTACCTTCATCTTAGACCTGTTTTTGAACAGACAAAGCTAACCGTTTCTATTCGCAATAACAATTAATCATTATTCACTACTGCCGTATGGCCTCCAGCGATTTCAATTTCAATGCCTTCCTTGCTGGATACAGGGCCGACAGGATACCGGCCGATATCACCAGCACCAGCATCTGCACAAACATTTTTGCATTCAGTACCGGATAGATGATGGAGCCGAAGCCATAATCTTCAAACTGGTCTTCCATAAGGAAGCTCAGGTCGATTCCGCTTTTCATGGACGGAAGAATGACTAAAGCCGCCAACACGATTCCTGCCATACTGCCTAATACGGTCAGAAAAACGGTTTCCAGCATAATCATCCGGAAAATCCGGCCTTTCGCCATACCGATAGCGCTCAGCATTCCCAATTCGCGCGTGCGCTCCAGTATCGCCATCAACATGGTATTGATAATCCCAAACGAGAGCGCCAACAGGAAGATACCGACAATAATGATTCCGAAAAAATCCATCCACGCCATACTCATGGAAAGCGCCGGATTGAGTTCGCCCCAATCCCGCACGCTTAGGGTGGAAAACAGGTTTTTCAGTGGAGGCGCCACCGTTTCGCATGTTTCCAAATCGGCCATTCTGACTCCGGCTTCATGCACAGCGCCTTCGGGCAAACCGGTAGAAGGGAAAATATCACTGTAGCGCACAAAAACATTCCCTTCGTCGAACATTCCGTTGGTCGTTTTATAGATGCCGCAAATACGGAACGCCAAGCTTTGCATTTCGCCTTGTGCATCCTGAAACGTAAAAACGATTTTCGATTTCAGCTTCACTTTCAGTTTCTCGGCAATCTTTTTACTGATAACAATCGGCATCCGAGCGTCGTCGGGAAGAAAGGCGCCCAAGGTATCCGGTATTTGATTTTCTATGGTCGAAACCGCTTTTTCCTCTCCGGGGACAACGCCTTTGACCGTTATGCCGACTGCATTGTTCGCCGAAGCCAGCATGCCCGGCAAAATGAGCCGGTAAGCAGTTGAAACAGCTAATCCGGCAGCTTCGATCGGTTCCGAAACGAAGGATCGAAGAAAAAAGGCATTGATATCGTTGTTGGCCAAAAAAGCCGTATCATGAATCTGTACGTGCGACAAATGGCTGTTTATGTCGCTGTTGACGGTATCTACTATCCATCCTTTCATAAAGGAGTCGATGTAAGTGCCCGAAAACAATCCCAAAGCAATAGCGCTGAGAATAACGCTGCTACGCACCCGGTTGCGCCAGATGTTTTTCCATGCCAGGCGGGCAATCATTGCATTCATAGCTTATCCATGATTTTAAGTTTCATAATTTTCGTTACCGGATAAATCGCCGCCAATGCCGTAAGAATAAGTACGGTAACGACCGGATTCACAAAAATGGCAAGCGCCGTAGATGTGGGCATCAAGGGTTCCATGCCATAAGCGATGTAGGTTTGCACCATCTCGCCGGTCAGAGCAACCGGATGCAAGGCGTACCAGTGCGTAACGGCGATACCTAACAGCAGCGCCAGAACAACCCCGGAAAAAGTCATCATACCCAATTCCAGTGTTACCGTTGTTGCCAGGCGCGTTCGCTGCATACCCAGGGAAATCATCATGCCCAATTCCCGTTTCCGCTCGTTGGTCAGCATGATAACCGTGCCTAAGATGCCGAAGCCGGCAATCAGGTAGAGGACGAAGAGGATAATCTTGGTAAACGCCTTGTCGGACTGCGAGGTCTGCAGCAAGCGCTCCATTGTGAAACGCCAGGGATAGACATCCAACCGCTGCGTATCGACCGCATCTTTTACCGCCCGGATGGTTTCGTCCAAGCGGTTGTTGTTTTTTACGGCAATCAGGATACCGCTGTACCCGTCGGGCATATCGATCAGTTGCTGGGCGGCCGGCAAGGCGATGTAAGCCATACCGTTATCCATTTCGCTATGCATCAGTCGCAGGATACCACGCACGGGAAACAGTCCTGCGGCGCTTACCCCATGATATCCCTGTCCGATAAGCGCCAAGGTATCGTCAATGCCGACTTTCAGGTAGCGGCCGAGTCCTTCGCCAATCAAAATGCCGTTGTCGGTTTCCGAGAGGTACTGCCCTTTCACCAAGCGGACGGGCAGGTTCGACTTGGCCGCTTCCTGCCGGGGCGAGATGCCGCATACGGCAATACCCTTGCTGCTCAATCCGAAAGAAGCCATGGCGAAGGTTTCCAGCCGGGGTGAAACATTTTCGATATTTTCGATCCTTTCCAGATGCGCCAGGGTTTTTGCATCCATCGTCATAAAATTATCGGTCGTCTTATCGTCCCAATAGCCTTTGCCGTGAATCTGGATGTGTCCGGTTTGCGTCCGGAGCGTATTCGCAATCTTCTTATCCCATACGCCTTCGGCGAAAGACAGCGCAACCGTACAAAAGAATACGGCAAAGAAAACCGACGCCATCGTAATCAAGGCGCGGCGCTTGTTCCGCCAGATGTTTCGCCAAGCCAACTTTATCATATCTATTTTACCCGTTTCATGTTTTGTTGCGAGAAGAAACGGTCGTCTATCGCGATATCGAAATCGTATTTCAGCACCGTCATCACCGTTTTCTGGTTGGGCTTATCGGCCGGCACCACTTCCATCCGCGACGGCAGGCGGCGGTTGCCATACGATTTCACGTCGTAACCGTTGAAGGTATTTATCAACGCATCGTCCTCGTCGTAAAATTCCGTTTTTACTTCGATAAAACCGGCTTTTGAAATCCACATCACAACTTTTCCCCACACTACGGCAGCCTCTTCTTTCGGAATCAGAACGATTTTGTAACATTCAAACTCACGCACTTTTTCCGTCGCTTCCAGGCGGTGGGTATAATCGTTCACGGACGACGATTGCTGCACCATATCGTCGTTCGTAAAATCGCTACCCATCCACGACTGCCCCATTACGGAGGACGACATTTTAATCATCCGCCCGATAGCCGGTTGCCAGTTCCAGAGGTCTTTTTGCCGTTTCAGGAAGGCCTGCCCTTTTTCCTTGGCCGGTGCGGTAACGAGCGCCAGCATGTAGTCGTCGCCTTTCGACCAGGATTTGAGGCTGATTTCGCGCGTCCACGTCGGACGGACGATGGTCATTTTGATTTCGGAACAGACACTTTTCCCATGACTGTTTTCGTCTGCTTTTTTAACGATTTCCGTTGCCGTCAACTGTTGAGCCTGCAAGGAAATGCCCCACAGCAGGAACAAAATAACGATCAATTGTTTCATTGATTGACTTTTTTAATTTTAATCGCTGCAAATGTAAATAATTTTATTGAGAAACAAACAGGGTAATGTTATATTTTAACAAAAACATATATTACTAATCATCAGCCTGCAAGAAGCTTTCCGGCAAGGTCAACTTTTCATTGCTTGCGTCCCAGTAACTATTCGACCCCGCAAAAGCCGGCGGTGCAAACCAGAAAAGGATCACAAGAACGGTCTTTGACGTCCTCGTTGTTTACAGCAACTGTTGTAGTGAGAGAAATGCCTTTAGGAAGTACCGCTATGGGTTGCCAAAGAAACAGGGTTATTCGGGCTAAAAGGGATAGTAGCCAGAGAAAAAGCTCCCGGAAGTGAACCCGGAAATTAAAACAATCTTTTCCATACCGGATAAACCGTTGGAAGTATGCTTTTGACAGGATTGTATAACTTCGATTTTTCCTGCACCTGCTTAGGTAAAATCGTTGAAGAAGAGTCGAAAATCGAAAACAAATTAAGTAGGATACTCAGGGATAGCGTCCAAATAAATACCCCAAATAAGCCTCCCAACATTATATTCAAGGGTTTAGCCGGCGTTAATTTAATGGCTACATCTACCATTTTTCCGATAAGAGAAATAGCTACAATAATTAATACAAAAGCAATTATATAGCATAATGCCGTGATTATCTGGGATGAAACCGCAGCGCCTGTAATATGCTGTAAGAGAAAACTCCGAACGGGAATAGATATTTGGCCTGCAAAAACGATTGCAAGAATCAAAGCGAATAACGAAACAGCTTGTTTAACAAATCCATCACGCAGACCTTTGATTAGTCCTATTATTACGCAAACAACGATTACACAATCTAATACATTCATTTTTTCCGTTATGCATGGGATTGCGGGTCAAGCCCGCAATGATAAAAATATTACAACGTTTGTTTTATTTCCACTTCTTCATAAGCTTCAACCATATCGCCTACCTTGATATCGTTGAAATTATGGATGTTCAAACCACATTCGTAACCTTGTACCACTTCTTTTACATCGTCTTTGAAACGTTTCAGGGAACCCAATTCGCCGGTATAAATCACAATACCATCACGGATAAGGCGAATCCTGTTGCCGCGTTTGAGTTTTCCTTCTTTCACCATACATCCGGCTACGGAACCGACTTTGCTGATTTTGAACACTTCACGGATTTCGACATTGCCTGTAATTTCTTCCTTGATTTCCGGCGACAACAAGCCTTCCATGGCTGCTTTCACTTCTTCAATGGCATTGTAGATAATCGAATACAAACGAATATCCACTCCTTCTTTTTCGGCCAATCGACGTGCCGATTGCGAAGGACGTACCTGGAATCCCACCACGATTGCATCGGAAGCAGCTGCCAAAATCACATCCGATTCCGAAATCTGGCCTACACCCTTGTGTATCACATTGACCTGAACGTGCTCGGTCGACAGACGAATCAGTGAATCCGACAAGGCTTCCACCGAACCGTCTACATCGCCTTTCACAATGATATTCAGTTGTTTGAAATCGCCGATAGCAATTCGCCGTCCGATATCGTCCAATGTTAATATCTTTTGGGTACGCAGACCTTGTTCGCGTTGCAACTGTTCGCGTTTGTTCGCAATTTCACGGGCTTCCTGTTCGGTTTCCATCACATGGATGGTATCGCCGGCCTGTGGAGCGCCGTTCAGACCGAGAATCAGAACCGGCTCGGCAGGACCGGCCTCGTTAATCCGTTGGTTCCTTTCATTAAACATGGCTTTTATGCGACCGTGATGCGTTCCGGCCAGCACCACATCGCCCATGTGCAGCGTGCCGTTTTGTACCAACATGGTTACAATATATCCGCGGCCTTTGTCTAAGGAAGATTCGATGACCGAACCTACCGCACGCCGTGTTGGATTGGCTTTCAGATCCAGTAAATCGGCTTCGAGCAATACTTTTTCCAGCAATTCCCGTATGCCGTCCCCTTTTTTCGCAGAAATATCCTGCGACTGGTATTTTCCTCCCCAATCTTCGACCAAGTAGTTCATGTTGGCGAGGGTTTCTTTTATTTTTTCGGGATTGGCCCCGGGTTTATCTATTTTATTGATGGCAAAAACCATCGGAACACCTGCAGCAGAAGCGTGGTTGATGGCTTCGATGGTCTGAGGCATCACATTATCGTCGGCGGCGACGATGATAATGGCAATATCGGTAACGCTGGCTCCACGGGCGCGCATGGCGGTAAAAGCCTCGTGGCCGGGCGTATCGAGGAAGGTAATCTGGCGTCCGCCGGGCAATTCCACATTGTAGGCCCCGATGTGCTGGGTGATGCCTCCGGCCTCACCGGCTATGACATTGCTATTACGAATATTATCGAGCAAGGAAGTTTTTCCGTGGTCGACATGTCCCATCACCGTTACAATCGGCGGGCGCGACACCAAATCTTCCGGATGGTCATCTTCCTCGGCAATCGCTTCTACCACTTCGGCACTGACATATTCGGTTTTGAAACCAAATTCTTCCGCTACGATGTTGATGGCTTCCGCATCCAGGCGCTGGTTGATAGACACCATGATGCCGATATTCATGAAAGTCGAAATAATCTGATTGACGGGCACATTCATCATGTTGGCCAAATCATTGGCTGTAACAAATTCCGTAATTTTGATGATCCGGCTTTCCTGTGCCTCCATTTCCCACTGTTCGCTTTGACGTTGCGAAACCGCTTCCCGTTTTTCTCTCCGGTATTTAGCGCCTTTCTTTTGTCCCTTATTGGTCAATCGCGCCAGCGTTTCCTTGATTTGTTTTTGCACGTCTTCTTCGCTCACTTCACTTTTCGACGACGGTTTACGCAGTTTCAATCGTGTAGAATCGTTTTTGGCGGCGCCTACCGGAACCCCTCTTTCAATATCAATCCGTTCACGTTTGATGCGGTTGCGTTTCTTTTTCTTGGCGTCGTCCGCATCCGTTTTGGCAGTCGTTGCCGCTTTCTCCGGTTTCCCGGTTTTGGCTGCTTCCGGTGTCGCTTTTTTCAATCCGGCGACCGGAGTTGCTTTCTTTTCTTTTTCGGCTCGTTCGCGCCGTTTTTCCTCTTTGGATTTTTTCTTGGGACGGGTCGAAAGATTGATAGTCGCCAGATCGATTTTTCCGGTAACTTTAATGCCCGATTCGATACGGGGTTTGGAGAGGCGGAAAATTTCTTCATTTTCCTGCGTTTCTTCCGGTTTTTCTTCAACGGGTGCCGGTTCTTCGGGTTTTTCACTCAATGTTTCCGTAGCATTCTCTTCTTGTTGTAAATCCTCGGAAACAGGTTCTTCGCTTTCAACGGTTTTCTCCTCTTCTGTTTCGATGGGTTCCGGTGTTTGAACCACAGGAGGAGTATCGATTACTTCCGGTTCTTCCGGAAGAAGCTCTTCAATCACAGGTTCCGGTTTCTTTTTGCCGATAGCATCGAGGTCAAGCTTCCCTTTGACTACAAACTTCGGCCGGATGTCGTCCGGGATCTCCGTTTTTATCTCTTCTGCTTTTTTCAAATTTTCGTAGCCTTCCACCGCAACGCTTTCCTTCTTTTCTTTTTGATGGCGTTCCTGGCTGATTTTTTCGGACTCCAATTTCAAATTTTTATCCTTATTAAATTCCTTTACCAGCAATTCGTATTCTTCGTCGCTGATTTTTGCATTGGTATCCTTTTCAACGGAATACCCTTTCTTTTGCAGGAATTCGACTACGGTCGAAAGTCCCACATTCAGATTTCTTAATACTTTATTTAATCTTATGGCCATACAATTAATTTATTCCTCTTCAAACTCGGTGTTGAGGATTTCGAGTATTTCATCTACCGTATTTTCTTCCAAATCCGTCTTTTCAATAATTTCATTGCGGCTGATCGCAAGCACATTTTTAGCGGTATAGCAGCCAATGTTTTTCAGCGCATCAATGACCCACTGGTCAATTTCATCGGAAAATTCATCCAGATAAATATCTTCGCCGTCGATATCGACATCGCGGAATACATCGATGGTGTATTCGGTCAACATGCTGGCTAATTTGATATTCAATCCCCCTTTTCCTATGGCCAACGATACTTCTTCGGGACGAAGATAGACTTCGGCTTTCTTTTGGTCTTCGTGAATTTTGAGCGAAGATATTTTCGCCGGACTCAATGCGCGCTGGATAAAGAGTGAAATATTGGAAGTATAATTGATAACATCGATATTTTCGTTGCACAATTCGCGAACAATGCCGTGGATGCGGGAGCCTTTCATGCCTACGCAAGCACCTACGGGGTCGATACGGTCGTCGTACGATTCTACGGCCACTTTGGCGCGCTCGCCCGGGATACGGGCAATGCGTTTGATGGTGATCAGTCCGTCGTGAATTTCCGGTACTTCCAACTCAAACAAGCGCTGCATGAACAAATTAGAAGTTCTGGAAAGGATAATTTTCGGGTTATTATTCAGGTTATCCACTTTGACGACCACAGCGCGGCGGGTTTCATTTTTACGGAAGAAATCGCCCGGTATCTGTTCTGTTTTGGGAAGAACCAATTCGTTACCGTCATCATCCAGCAACAAGACTTCTTTTTTCCATACTTGATATACTTCACCTATCACAATTTGGCCTATCTGGTCTTTGTATTTATTATATAGCGAATCTTTCTGCAATTCCAATATTTTGGAAGCCAATGTTTGACGTAAGTTCAATACAGCGCGGCGTCCGAAACCGGCAAAATCGACCGCGTCGGTAATTTCTTCACCCACCTCGTAATCGGCGTCTATTTTTTGAGCTTCCGAAAGGGATATTTGCAGATTGGAATCCGTCAATTCCTCATCGGGAACAACCTCACGATTGCGCCAAATTTCAAAATCGCCTTTATCGGGATTGATAATAATATCGTAATTTTCATCCGAACCGAACATTTTGCTGATAACATTCCGAAACGATTCTTCCAGCACACTGATCAAGGTAGTTCTATCCACATTTTTATTTTCCTTGAAATCGGCAAATGTTTCAATCATACTGGGTTCAACTCTTCTCGCCATAAGTCTAATTTATAATTTGATGATGTATTTAGTATATTTAATATCGTTGTAAGCGAAAGACAAATCTTCTTCGATTGTTGTTTTTCGTTTGGAGCCTTCCGGTTTTATTTGTTTTTGAACCGTGAGGACGATGGCGTTTTCATCCATCGCTTTCAGCATGCCGGCATGTTTCTTACCGGTTTTCAGCAGGGTTTCCACTTCCCGTCCAACGGCATTTTGATATTGTCGTAACACCTTGAATGGCTTGGAAATGCCTGCCGAACCAACTTCCAACTCGTAATCTTCAACATCACGGTTGAATACCGATTCGATGTGTTTTGTCAACGCAATGCAATCGTCAATCGAAACCGGAGTGTCGCCGTCGATTTCCACCACAATCCGGTCGCCGGGTTCCAATTTTACGTCCACCAGATAAGTATCCGAATTTTTCAGATAACTTTCAACGATTTCCGCAACAATCACTTTATCCATCTGTAAAACAAAATAAAAGAGAGAGGCTTTCGCCTCCCTCCTCCTAAATTCAGGTGCAAAGATAATACTATATTCGATTAATAGCAAATACTTAGAAATATTTATTTAAAAAATATCAATACTTCGCACCGGTTGAGCCTTTTCTTCTTTCACTACCTTCGGGATTTCAATCTGTAATACGCCATCTTCCACTCTGGCCTTGATATTGCCAACATCCACATTATCAGGTAAAACCATTACCTGACGGAAGCTACTATGCGAAAATTCATGACGCAGGTAAAAGTCATTGAGAATGCCTGGTAACCAATTAGCTCGTCTTACTACGGGTATCATACTTTTGTCCTCCTGTTATTTAAATTGTTTATTAATAATTTGTCGTTTTAGAATGAACAAACAGAAGACCAAAGCCATAAACAAGACAAAATATCGTGATTCTACCGCATTCGGATGCGCCAATCGGAAGGATAAAGGTTATTGGCGCGGACGCCGATATTTTTCACAAAGCCCAACGGACAATGACCATACGTAACGAGAAGATAACCTTTGGGTAAACCGACGGGAATATCCGGTAACGCCTCTTTCCGAAGATAGTGCAATGCGGTCGCCTTATCGGTTTCCCAACGTTGAAACGCATGGATATCCAATGCCGTAGACATCGCCAATTCATGCATCGGAATCCAATCCTTGCCTTTTGGTTCGCCTAAGGCAACTCCGGCCGACAGGATTTTTAAATGCTTCTTCAAAACAGGGTAATCTGCCGAATAATGAGCCGGGAAAGCAATCGTCCTGTCCTTTTCCCGAAGAAAAACAAACCGTTCGGGATGAAGCAAATACTCTTTGGTTCCGGCAAAGGTTTCGACTTTCGCCGCTTTCGGCCGGCGAAGGTTCCGGCCGGCGTCGCCCGTTTTCCGGACAGCGGCAATGAAAAAACCTTCTCCATTGACCTTATGGGGCTTATGGGGCATGAAGCGACGCGGGGCTTCGACAAGCTCAGCCCCCAATTCCCGGCAAATCCAGTCGATATTGTCTTCGTTTTCTTCGCGATTGTAAGTACAGGTGCTGTATATCAGTAATCCGCCGGGGCTTAATGCCGGCCAACTATCGGCGATAATGCGTTTTTGTCTTTCGGAACAAAACCGGACGTGGGGTATCGACCATTCCTTCAAGGCCACAGGGTCTTTCCGGAACATTCCTTCGCCCGAGCAGGGAACATCGGCCACCAGAAGATCAAAAAACCCGGTTAACCGTCCGATTTCCACCGAATCGTTATTTGTAATGACCCTATAGGGATTTCCCCATTTTGTTAAATTTTCGGTCAATACCGCTGCCCGCGAACGAATGACTTCGTTGGCTACCAACAAACTTCCTTCCGGCAATACCGATAGTAATTGCGTGGATTTTCCACCCGGAGCCGCGCACAAATCCAGCACTCTGACCGGTTGAGTAATCTGTTTTTTCACAATTGATTCCAAATACATGGACGAGGCTTCCTGCACATAGTAGCAACCGGCATGAAACAACGGATCGAAAGTAAAAGAAGGACGGGAAGGTAAATAGCAGGCATGGGAAGCCCACGGCACTTTTTCATCGCAGGAAAAAGGATAATGCAACGGTTTTTTAGCCGGATTCCACCGGATGCTGACGGGCGGTTCTTCCTGCAAGGCTTGTTCAAACGCCGGCCACTCGTTGCCTAACAGCGCTTTTGTTCTTGTAATAAATGCTTCCGGTAATTGCATACGCTTATGATTCAATAACTGATAAAACGGTCAAAGTTATAAAAAATAATTGAAATCAAATTTTTCTTTCACTGCGATTTTCCATCCACCCACCCCAACTTAAAAATCCACAACTGCCTAAGCCGCTCAGCCCGCCGCAAGCGGCAAGTACACCTTATCCGTTGCCTCTTTTCCTTTAGTTTTTAATTTTTAGTTTTTCTGATAATGTCACCTTCGCATTTCTAATTTTTTTAATTCGACCCGCTTTGCGGGTAAACAACTTATATTCGTTCCAATCAATCCAATGAACGGAAACAAGTGCCGTTCTATTCTTCGAGAACACAACGGACGGAGGGCCCAATATACATTGGACGGAATTCGTTAAAAAAGAGCCCATCGCTGTAGAACTCCAAGACGTGTCTGACGCCAGCATAAACAACAGGACTACTACTACTGTAGGCGCCAACATAGCCTATGCCGCCCACATCACCATAGTTATAACCCGAAGCGGGGAAAATAGCGCAACCCTTATAATTAGCGCCAGACACCAAACCGGCGTATTGCCCTGTGGGATCCGTAGGAGTAGTAATAGCAATCCATTCATTTGGGGATGTTGTACCAATACGCGACCAATAGCCATCAATAATGGGCGCGGCATTTGTCCAATTAGCGGAAGAGTAACTAACAGCAGGATTAGAAGAATCGTTATTTCCGTATTGAAATTCATTCATTGTCGGCATCCGGTAATTACCCGACACCGCACCAATATGACTCAAGTAACGGCAAATATCACCCTTCCCCTCTGCATACAAGGCTTTGGTGGATGATAAATCCAAATCGTCACGATCGATAAGAATACCAAAATAATCTTTGTTCCTACCGCGATCCTCGCTAGCAATATCGGCAGATATGTAAGGAATTGCATCATAGGAGCCTCCATAGGATATACTCCAAGAATTTGTGCTCGTCGAAGCATCATAATTGGGATGGTAATGTGCCGTACCTTCATCCCATGAACCTGCAATAGGCGATGTCCCCACCAGCGAACCCCACTTAAAAAATAAACCCTGGTAGTTATTCTCCTCGCCTACATAGCCGTAAGGCTTAAACGTGAGTTTTGTGCCGTCCCAATACACATTCGAGCCCGCCCAGGCAACACTTCTCCTTATGTCCACCCGAAGTATATAGGATTTATTGGGTTCCAACTCTTTATTAAAGTTTGCCGTAAGATCGGTGTATGTATTACTGTTGATTGTAATAGACCCGATCGTTACAGTGGTGGTCGGCGACCCGTTGGTACAGACTAAACGCGACTCGGTTTCTACCGAAGGTGAAGGATACGTGGTGGATGCAAGTAATGGAACCTGCTGCAAAATATCATTTGCCGTCGAGGTAAAACTGCCGTCCTTTAAACTCATATTCACGCTATGGCCGGGACCGATTGCTATATCACTAATGGCATCGATAGTGTATGGCCCTCCCGTAGACGGAGTCATAACCTTTACGCTTGCTTTCGACAACCGGCGCTTCATCGTAATCGTTACCGCATTGCTGCCCGCAGAAATCGTTTTATCGATATCGTTGCCCCACAGGAATTTACCGTCGTCGTCGTCGTCGGGCGATAACGAAACCGTTTCGGAGATGATGTGTGTCAGTGGGGATGTACTGTTGTAAGAATAGGCCACAAAAGTATAAGTGCCGGGCTCAAGCGATAATGCGGAACTTTGCGGAGTAATAGAGCCGCTGCTTTCCTTGTAGACGGCGCTGGCCGTAGCGGTCGTACTGCTGCCTTCATAGGCCGCTACAATAATTTGTGCGCTACTGTTAAAAGTCAGCGGGGCGCGGGTCGGTTCCGGTGGCGCTACTTCCAGCGACGCATGAAGATACAGATTATCGCCCAACGGCACTACCGACGACGCTTCTTCCCCTGTTCCGGAGGCGGAACTGCGTGTTAGCGATTCCCCTTCGCCGTAAGACGCCTGTTGCAACAGGAAACGGACGGGGATTTTTTCACCCGAGCCTGCTTCCGGTAATTCTTTTTCGCACGAGCCTAAAACCAAATGCAGGCTCACGAGCAGGATGCTCGCATAAAATACGGTTTGTTTACTTGTTTTCATATTTGGAAACTAAAATTAAAAACTAAAAATTAATCACTAATTAAATCGGTAGCCAGATCTCGCCGAATTCGTCGGCGGCGGCGCCTACTGTGCCGCCGT
>JAISYG010000001.1 GCA_031270075.1 Dysgonamonadaceae bacterium | reverse complement strand
TGTGTCAAAAACTAAAAAGCGAACTTTCTACCAGCCATATTCCGGTTATTTTGCTTACCGCCGCCTCGCTCGACGAGCAACGCATTGTCGGTTTCCAAAGCGGCGCCGACGATTATATTGCCAAACCCTTCAATCCCGATGTATTGGAAGTGCGTGTAGCAAATCTGATTGAAAACCGTAAGCGCTTAAAAGAACTTTTTAGCGAAAACTTGTTTTCGGGAAATACCGACAAAGAATCCAAAGGGACAAATGATCTCGACCATTCTTTTCTTGAAAAATTCCGAAATTTGGTAGAACAAAATCTTGCCGATTCCGAACTGAACGTGGAAGATTTAGGGCAGCAAATCGGGCTTTCGCGCACCCAACTTTACCGAAAACTCAAATCGCTGACCGACTATTCGCCCAACGAATTGCTGCGGATAATACGTTTGAAACGCGCCTATCATTTGCTTTCTGCCTCCGAACTGTCCATTTCGGAAGTAACTTACGACGTTGGATTTACCGCACCTTCGTATTTTGCCAAATGTTTTAAAGATTATTACAACGAAAGCCCAACCGATTTTTTGAAAAAAATCAGAAAATCGCATTGATTCCTTATTTTTAGTGTTCGCATTTAGTTGGAAGAACGTTGTTGCCGTCGGCAAGTTGCTTAAACCGTTACACATTAAACCGGAAATGCATAATATCGCCATCCTGCACAATATATTCTTTCCCTTCCACATTCATTTTCCCGGCTTCCTTGCAGGCGGTTTCCGAACCCAGCGCTGTGTAATCGTCGTATTTGATAACTTCGGCGCGGATAAATCCCTTTTCAAAATCGGTATGGATGACGCCGGCGCATTGGGGCGCTTTACTGCCTTTGCGATACGTCCAGGCGCGCACTTCCTGCGGACCGGCCGTCAGGAATGTTTCCAGATTCAATAATTGATAAGCGGCTTTAATCAAGCGGTTTACGCCGGATTCTGCCAGTCCCAGTTCCGAGAGGAAGAGTTCGCGTTCGTCGTAAGTTTCAAATTCGGCGATTTCCGATTCGATTTTGGCGGCCACAATCAATAAGCCGGCGCCTTCTTCACGGATGGCTTCCCGCACCGTTTCCGTGTATTGATTCCCCGAAACAGCCGAAGCTTCGTCGACGTTACAAACGTAGAGAACCGGTTTGTTCGTCAATAAAAACAGGTCGTGCGCCGCTTTTTGTTCGTCTTTCGTTTCAAGGTGAACGGTTCGCGCCGCTTTGCCCTGTTGCAGAGCTTCTTTGTATTTCAGGAAGACTCCCCATTGCAGTTTAGCCTGCTTGTCGCCACCGGTTTGCGCCTGTTTCTGCACTTTATTGATACGCGATTCGATGGTTTCCAGGTCCTTTAATTGCAGTTCGCAGTCGATAATTTCCTTGTCGCGCACCGGATTTACCGAGCCGTCTACATGCGTTACATTTTCGTCGTCGAAACAACGCAATACATGCAGAATAGCATCCGTTTCACGAATGTTTGCCAAGAATTTGTTTCCCAGCCCTTCGCCCTGACTGGCGCCTTTGACCAAACCGGCAATATCAACAATTTCCACCGTAGTGGGGACTATTTTTTGCGGATGAACCAGTTCCGCCAACTTGTTCAGGCGTTCGTCGGGAACAGTGATAACGCCGACATTGGGTTCTATCGTACAAAAAGGAAAGTTGGCCGCTTGCGCCTTTGCATTGGAAAGACAGTTGAAAAGGGTCGATTTACCGACGTTGGGAAGTCCCACGATACCGCATTGTAATGACATGATTGATAATTATTTTTTCGGCTGCAAAGGTAGTTAAATTCCCTGCTCCTCGCAATATTCCCGGATGATTTCTATGATTTCCGCACCGAATTGATGGAACTTCTTCGGCCCGATTCCATTGATTTTCTGCAAGGATTTTCCATCCACAGGCAGATAGTTTGCCAGTTCATACAAAGCCTTTTGCGAGAATACACCGAAGGCCGGCACATTCATTTCTACGGCTTTTGCCATGCGCCACGAACGTAGCTGGTTAAACAGGGCAGGATGGGGGACGTTCTCGGTTGTTACCGGCGCTACTTTCCGGGTTTCTTTCGGTTTTTCTTTTTCGATGGCAGCTTCCGCTTTGGCTTTGAGCAGGTCGGTGATCCGGAATCCGGAAAGACAGGCGACAAGGCTTTCGTATTTAATCCGGACATCTGTTTCCAAACGGTTTACGGCGTCGTTCAATTGTTTTTTTACTGCTTTATTGTCGATATCGAGGTCGGCTTTGGGAAGGATATCGAGGATGAGGCTTTTTATTTTCCCGGAAAAATAACCGGCAGCCGAACCGATGCGTTCCTGCAAAGCGGTGTTTTGTTCCACGTCGGGCTGTTGCGGTAGAAGGCGGTGAAGTTGAGTATGGAATTTGTCGGCCACTTCGATAATTTCCTTTTGTACAAAAGGATACATTTGCTTAAACAACGGTTGTGTGGGCACCGGAATACTGCCCGGATTCTCGTTAATAATCTTTTCGATATACAAGATCCGGTTGCGGAAAACGGTAAACCGGAAAAGCTCGAACAACAATTCCTGCTGATAGGCAATGCGGGCCGATTGCAATTGCACTTCATCGGGTGGATTCTGCGTAATGTTCTGTGTAAAACCGCTTACCGTTTGATCGCTGATAATGCTGCGGTTGCGGATGGGCGTACTCAAAACCATGCCGGACAAAGTTTTACAGCGACTGAGGGCGACGTACACTTGTCCGTGAGCAAATGAAGCCTGCGCATCGATAATCGCCCGCTCGAAAGTCAAGCCCTGGCTTTTGTGAATCGTGATTGCCCAAGCCCTTTTGAGTGGATACTGGACGAACGATCCTTCCACCGTTTCGCTGATTTCGTTGGTTGTTTCATCCAGGCTGTATCGCACATTATCCCATTTCATGGGGACGACGGCTATTGCATCTTCTTCGCCGACGCAAATTACATGAATGATATGATCTTCGATGTGGACAATTTTTCCGATTTTCCCATTGTAAAAAAGTTTTTCGGGCGAAGAATCATTTTTCACAAACATCACTTGCGCGTCTTCTTTCAACAGCAATTCCGCATCGGTAGGGTAGGAATATTCCGGGAAATTGCCTTCTATGGTCGCCTTAAAGCGATATTCGTCGCCCGGCAAAGCCGCCAGCCGGGTTTCGTTGATGCGTTGCGCCTGGGCGTTATGCGTACAGAGAGTAATATAACCTTCGCTTTCGTCCGGCTGAAAACCGGGAATATACCGTTCGTTGAGGGCATTGAGCGTTTCGGTGTCCAAGCAGTTTTCGCGGACTTTATTCAGCAGAGAGATAAATTGTTCGTCTTGCTGACGGAAAACGTGCGTCAACTCGATACTGATGAACGAAGTTTCACGCAAGGCTTTACTACTGAAAAAATACGGCGTATCATAATGTTCACGCAAAAATTCACGTTCATCGTCTTTCACCACCGGCGAAAGTTGTTGCAAATCGCCGATCATCAACAGTTGCACACCGCCGAAAGGTTTGCTTTGCGTCCGGAAACGGCGAAGCACGGCATCTACGGCATCCAGCAAGTCGGCGCGAACCATACTGATTTCGTCAATCACCAGCAGGTCGAGGCTGCGGATAATATTGATTTTTTCTTTGCTGAAACGCATTTGTTCGGGTTTCATCCGGTCGATGCCCAGCAACGGGCCAAAAGGTAACTGAAAAAAAGAATGGATAGTAACGCCCCGAGCATTGATAGCCGCGACGCCGGTCGGTGCCACAACCGCCATTCGTTTGGATGTGTTTTCACGCAAATGATGCAGAAAAGTCGTTTTGCCCGTACCCGCTTTTCCGGTCAGGAAAATGTTTTGTCCTGTGAATTGCACATAGTTAGAAGCAAGCTTGAGTTGTTGGTTTGTTTGCATATGATTAATTGTTTGATAAATATTTATGTCTATTTGTTCATACATTCAGTTGCGTGGCTGCAAATATAAAAATAAATGAGAAATAATCAAAATGTAATTCTCGTTTGAAAAGAAAGAAAAGGCAGAAAAGCAAATACCGGCGTTTCCTCACTCATGAACAAGTAATTTCCTTTATATAAATAGCATAATTGAAAATTTTTATCATTTTTTTATCTTGATTGAAATCTTTTACGTACTTTTGTGCTTTATAACATAACTGTAAAACACTTGTGCAAGCAAAAGAAGAGGATATAATGGATTTCTCTACCAATCTGAAAGAAGTTTGGCGGTTGTTGAATGGTCAGGAACGGGAAATAATCCGGAAGAATGCGATTATTCAACATTACAAGAAAAATCAGCAGATTTATGTGGAAGGCGACGAACCTACTCACCTGATGTGTTTACTGAAAGGCAAAGTAAAAATATACAAAGAAGGAGTGGGGGGGCGCAGTCAGATTATCCGTGTGATACGGCCGATCCAATACTTTGCTTACCGTGCCTATTTTGCACGGGAAAATTACTTGACAAATGCCGCGGCTTTTGAATCTTCCATTGTCTGCCTGATTCCGATGAAGGTGGTGCGGGAAATCATGAAGCACAATTATAATATCTGTAAGTTTTTCATCAAGCAATTGTCGGTCGATTTGGGAATTGCAGATGAACGCACAGTGAATCTCACCCAAAAACACATCCGCGGACGTTTGGCCGAATCGCTGGTTTTCCTGATCGACAGTTACGGACTGGAAAACGACAGTTCCATCAATATTTATTTAGCCCGCGAAGATTTGGCGAGCCTTTCAAATATGACAACCTCCAACGCAATCCGTACCCTGTCGATATTCGTTGCCGAAAAGGTGATTGCCCTGGACGGTCGTAAGATTAAAGTGCTGGACGAGGAAAAACTGCGGAAAATCAGCAAATTGGGTTGATTAGCTCATCAGTGTCTTCTGCAGGATATAGACCACGCAACCACCCAGATAGCCGAGGATAGCCAGCCACGATATTTTTTTCAAATACCAGATAAAATCGATTTTCTCCAAACCCATAACGGCTACGCCTGCTGCCGAACCAATAATGAGAATACTGCCTCCCGTACCGGCGGTATAAGCTAAAAATTCCCAGAAATAATGATCCGTTGGGAAGTGATACATCCCCATCGCTCCGGCAACCAGCGGCACATTGTCGATAATCGACGAAAATAACCCGATAAGAATGGAAATCAGGTAGTATTTATGGGGTTCGGCAAGAGGCATACGGTCTAATGACGACGACAACATGCCTAATTGTCCGCAGGTTTGCAGCGCATTCACCGCCATTAAAATGCCGAGGAAAAACAGGATGCTGGGCGTATCGATACGCGAAATAATCCGGCTTACCGACAACTGATGGCTGTATTTTTCCGGTTTTTTCTTGTGCATGAAACCGGTTGCTATCCACAAAAAGCCTAATCCGCCCAACATGCCCAGATAGGGAGGGAGATGGGTGAGCGATTTGAAAACCGGAACAAACAGCAATGCGCCGACACCCAGGAAGAAAACCATGTTCCGTTCGTTTCGGAGGAGCGGAACGTCTTCGTCGTGTTCGTCCGTTTTGTCCGGACGGGCGACAGTTCCTTTCAGCCGGAACGAAAGGATAAACAGCGGAATAAGAATCGAAACCACGCTGGCCGGAAAAGTCATCAACATGATTTTGACGGCGCTGATATGTCCCGCAATCCACAGCATAATGGTCGTAACATCGCCAATGGGCGAAAAGGCGCCTCCGGCATTGGCGGACAATATGACCATTCCGGCGAAAATCCAGCGGTCTTTTGGGTTGCCGATGAGTTTGCGCAACAGGGCGATCATCACGATGGAAGTAGTGAGGTTGTCTAAAACGGCCGACATAAAGAAAGTCAACACGCTGATGATCCATAACAGGCTTGTTTTCTTTGTGGTGTGAATTTTGTCCGTGATAATCCGGAAGCCGCCGTGCGTATCAACGATTTCGACAATGGTCATGGCGCCCAGCAGGAAGAACAGGATTTCGGCAACTTCGCCCAAATGTTCAATCAACGGCACTTGTGTAATCCACGAAACGAAAGTGGCGTCGGGATGATGCAGGAGGTATTCCGTGTATTCGGCAAATGCCGGAAACGATGCCGGTTCTCCCAAAATAAATAACACCCACATTAGTGTACTGAGCAGTAAAGCTGTCGCTGTTTTGTTAATTTGCAACGGGTGCTCGAGGGCAATACAAAGGTAGCCTATAACGAAGACTACAATCATTAAAGTAAACATCATGCTAAAAATTTGCGCAAAGGTATCTATTTTTTATTGAATATGGAAATGATATGCTTGTTATCATTACGCCGGAAAGTGATTGGTAACGTATGCGAAGGAAGGAGATAAGCAAGCGCCTGCGCCTATTGCAGTACACAACGCACCCCAATACCATACGTGCGCACATAACTGCTCTGAAGTATTTCGGTATTGCAGCGCATGTACGAGGCCCACGCATCAGTATTAGTGCTCGCCGAACCGCTCCAGTAGTCGCTGCCGCCGGTTACACCGAAATTATTACTGCCATAGGGATAGCGGTAGCC
>JAISYG010000095.1 GCA_031270075.1 Dysgonamonadaceae bacterium | reverse complement strand
AGGGTTTACCATCCACCAAAGCCTTGTATGCAGGGAAGCGGGGTGATATTTGCCGTTTCTTGAGTAGTGGGTCGGGAGGCATCGGAGTGGTGTCCGATAGTTACCGGCTACCGACATTGGATGAATTGCTATACGGAAAGATAAAGGGTACTAGCGATATTACCATTAGTATTCTTAATTGGACGTCTGCGATCCTTCATGGTAACTGGACGCGTATCGGCAGTATATCAAATCCAAATGATTGGAGTAATATTTCTTCTACTCCTACGGATGCCACAGGGCAATACACCTATTTGAAGTCCGGTGGTAATTATAGCGGTTACGCAACCTTCCCCGCGTCGGGATACCGTTTTGGTGACAATGGTGGTCTGATAGTCGTTGGCGCAGGCGGCCTCTACTTGAACGGTTCGGCCAACGCTGGTACAACAACCTCGTTCCGCTTGACATTCAGCTCTACAGGGGTGATCCCTGGCTCCTTCACCCCTAGGGCAGACGCGTGCTCCGTCCGTTGTGTTCTCGAAGAATAGAACGGCACTTGTTTCCGATCATTGGATTGATTGGATTCATTGGGCGTCCCCGCTCGGCGTTAGGCTCTGCCTTTGCCGAGCAAAGGTAGGACTTCCGAACCTGCGGCAAGTAGTGCGCTCTGCACTTCCCTTGCCGCAAGTCGATGACCTGCGGTTATGAAAATGACGTCCTTTGGCTCCGCCGATTTTCAATTCAGGACAGCGTGATATGGACAGGTGCGTAACGGGAGTGATTGAAATCGTATGGGGTATTTGCTGCATCACAAGACTTACCGGTTGCAGCGGTTCCGGGTGGAAAGCAAGGCGCCTATGCTGATCGGGAGTTGCATGACGACAAAAGGAATATCATACCGCTCAGCAGCAGCAATACTATGAGTAAATAGCATATATAACGCCAAACCGGCATGCGGTTGGCTTCCGGGTTTACTGCTTTTTTCATTTTCTTCCTCTTTTATTGCTTTTCCTATTTCAAATGAATACCATGGTATATGAACATTTCCGCTTTCGGAACTGTTTACGACATCGCCTAAGACCAATCTCTAAATAACCTTTATAATATTTATAGTAAAATGTTTTACCATGCATCGCCGGGTTCCCAACGATTACTTGGGGGCAAAGATAGTATTATTTTTTTAATTACAAAACGATATAGATAATAAATTTATGCAGATATCCTCTTTTATTTTTTATTCTGTTATCCGGAAATAATAACGCATCCGGTACCACGGCAACAAATCCGGATGGAAAACCGCTATCAAGTCCCGCAAGATCCAATCGGGGTGGAGCGGTAGATCCTGATAATAATACGCCGTTTTCAAGGTATTGCAGGCGAAAACAGTCCGGTTTTTGAACGCATCGAACAAAGTATAATTGGCGTATTCGGCGGCTAATTGGCGGTAAGTGATCTCCCGTGGACTGTAATATTTGAACAACCAGTAATCGGCCTGGCCGGCCCGGTCTAAAATCGTTTCAAAAGCAAAGGGAACAGAACCGGTTTCCGTGTTGTCGCCGAAGACATAGTTTGCACCCGCATCTTGCAGAAAATAAGCAAAATAACTTTTTCCACCGGGCATGTACCAGAAATCGCCGTATTTCTTTTCCGTAAACACCGAGGGACGGACGGATACGGTATCCGTCAGCCTCTTCAAATCGTTGTAGGAGCGAACCGTAGCCAAAAACAGGGAATCGGCCAAAGCCTGCTTATCGAACAATAAACCGAACAGGCGTATCCACTCGGTTTGTCCCAGGGGATGATTTTCCATCCACTCCAAGCAGGGGATGGCCGGCGCCGTCAATTTTCCCAAAGAACCTGCGCCCGCTTCGTTGACCGGATTGGTAATCATTGCTTCCGGTGCCAGTAAGATGAGTTGTTCGATATCGGGATGCGACGCCTGTCCGATGTTTTGTATGGTTCCATCCGCTATACCGGTTTGAACGGCTGGAATATCGACATATTCAGGCTCTGCCACTCCTGTCAGTGCCGGCAGGGCGCCCAATTCGTTCAGGATGCTGCACACTACCGACGAAAAGACAACTGTTCGTTCCAACGGCGTGCGCACGACGATTCCTTCCGGCAGGTTCGCCGGTACATCCCGGTTCTTGGGAATCAGTAGGTAGTTCTGCAAGCGTTTATTTGTATGCCAGGGGTTTTCGATGGACACAAGTTTAAAATCGTCGTACGATTCGATTCGAAAGCCCCGGGCATAGTAAATGCTGTCGGTGTGCATACCGTCGCGGCCGGTTTGACCCTCTGTTTCGGGATGTTTCTTTTGACAGGAAAGGAGCGGCAGGCACAGGAGGAGGAAGATACAGCGCTTCATTCTAATAAAAAACAATTTTACAGGGAATAATACCTACCGTAAACGCATCGGTTTGTTTTCCGGCCGGATCGAAGACGTAGATTGTTCCGGGATTACTGTAGTCGCCTGCATCGGCCAGATACACCGTTTCCGTATACGGTTCGACAGCTATTGCGTAAGGCGCTGTCAGTTGCGTGCCGTCGGTAATCAGCGGCGAGGGATGGGCATACGACTCGCCCGTATCGTTGAACTTACCGTAAGTAACCTGGGTCGACCAATCGACCGGATTGTAGGTTATATCGTAATAAAAAATCACCCCGTCTTCCCATGCAAAGTCGGCCTTGGGATAGGCTCCCAAAGTCGTTACCGCATGGTTCCGAAGGTCGATACGCTGAAAGCCACCGGCGATATCGCCAAAATTGCCCTGGTAACTCAGGTAGGCAAAAGTTTGATCGCCTGCCCGTATGATATTGGGGTTAAGCCCCGTTTCGATTGTTGCTTCTTCCCGGAAAGTGGCTATATCAATAACGGATACCGTGTTTCCTGTTCCAAACCCCGAATTGGCGACATAGAGTTTGGCATTGTAAATGCTGGCGGCGATGCCTTCGGGATTTGCGCCGACGTTTACGCTGCCGTCGGTTTGCAGCGAAGCGGTATCAATGCGGGCGACGGTGCCGTCGGTCGAACAGGTTACATATACTTTTCCACCGTAAGCGGCTAAATAGCGGGGGTTGCGCGGTTTCTTTTCGTTGTCTTCCAAAACAATTTTGCCGAGCGATTGTTTGGTTTTCACATCCAGGACACGGATGTAGCTGGAGTTGGAAACAACGATGTAGAGCTTGCTGCCGTAAATCAGCAGATCCTGTCCCAGGTCGCCCAAGGCTTCGTTCTGTCCCGGTTCGCTTTCGCTTGGGAAAGGCACTGTCGACACGGTTTGGCTCGCCGGGTCGTAAAACGAAAGGCTTGCATTGTTTTGCTTATTTCCCCCCTGGTTCAAAATAAAAACGCCGTGCAGGGTAAAGGGTTCCGGATTCGGGTCGGGCAGAGGCGTTTTTTCGCATCCGCTAATCCCTACCAACAGTAGCCAAAGGCTCATAATCTCTACGAATTTCATTCTTGATTTCATAACTTTCTATTTTTAATAAATGCATTTGATTCCTAAGCGAAAAGACCGTCCCGGCATGGGATAAGCATGTACTATTTCGTATGGCCGGTTGGTGAAATTCAAACATTCGGCGGAAAGGTGCAGCCGGTAAGCCCGGTAATGAATGTTCCGCGCAATGGACAATCCCTGGTCGGCGTAGGCTGCGACCAGCGATTCCCACGAAGGCGTTTCGTTGTAATAGCGGTTGCCGCAGTAAACCAGACTGTAATTCAAATCGCACCAGGGCGTTTTCAGCGTAGCCAAAGCCGTTGCAAAATGACGCGGCGTGTAGCGTAGCAACTGTTTTTGCTCGTTCAACACTTCCTGGCGGGTATAGTTGCCGCCGATTTCCGCCGAAAAGCCGGAAGCGAAACGAATGTGCGCCGTAGCATTCAAATCGAAGCCTTTGATATCGGCTTTCCCGTGGTTTTGAACCGACCACAAAGCCAGGCTGCTTAGCGGAATGGCTACAATTTTATTCTCCACCCGGTTGTAATAGGCGTCCGCCGAAAACGACAAATAGGGAAACAGATTGCCCAAGGAAGTAACAAAAACGCCTCCCACATTGTGCTGGTGTGCATTTTCGGGTTTCAACCGGGTATTGGGGATAGACGGATAATAGATATCGGAAAACGTCGGCAAACGGTACGTGTTTCGGTAGGAAATCCGCAGGCGGAGCGGCCATCGCTCAACAGGTTGCACCGACACGCCGGCCGACGAGGAAAGATGCCACCGGTCAGGCAACGATACAGTTTCGGAAGAAGATTCTTGGATCGCTTGAAGCAATCCGCTTGCATTCACCGTCAGACGGGAGGTTTCGTATTTCCCGGACAGTGCGCTTAATATCGTTGCCCGCGAAGGCAGAAAACGTTTATCCTTGTGAATGGCGCGGAAGTTTCCCGAACTTCCGTCGTTGGCCCACGCAAACGACAGTCGTTGCGAGTACCGGTAGCGTAGCGTAGCGCTCAGGTAGGTTTCCCGCTGCGTGTAGCGGCTTTCCCTGTCGAGATACAAGCGATTGAAATAATGCATGAATGAGTAGCTATACTTGGCGTTTAGCAGCAAGGCCCAATGTGCGTTAAGCGTTTGTTTATATCCGGCTTGGGCAAAAGCGTTCCGGTCTTTCACTCTTTCGCCGGCGTAGGTATTGCCGGAAATCACCGCACCGGGAATGTTGCGGTCGGAATCGTAATAATAGGCTTTGATGGTTAGTTGTCCGTCGTTCCGGAGCGTTCCGGTCAGGTTGCCTTCCCATTTCCCGTTTGCCACTTCCGAATGGTTTCTTCGCCGTTTTTCGCCATCCATCCGGAAGGGATAATTGCCTTGTGAGCTTAAATATTCGCCGGACATATTCCATACCAAAGCCTTGCCCAACGCCCGGCTATACGATGCAAAAGGATTCGCCATTTTCCACGAACCGGTTCGCAGGCCGACTTTTATTTCGTCGCGCTTCGCTTCGGAAGGAACAAATGCCTGGGGTATAATCTCAATTAAACCGCCCAAAGACAAGTTACGCGCCGGCTGGAAAATATCGTCGCTGCCGCCGGTTGTCAGACGGATTTGCGCGATGTTGTCCAACGAGAAACGTCCCAAGTCGATTTGTCCGGTTTGGTAATCCGCAACGGTGATGCCGTCGTAAGCTACTCCGGTGTAATTCGCCCCCAGGCTGCGGATGGAAACCGTTTTCAATCCCCCGATGCCACCGTAATCTTTTACCTGCACGCCGGCAAAATGCTTCACGGCGTCCGAAAGTTGTAGCGCCTGGATTTGTTCCAACTTGTCGGCAGACAAGGTTTGCAGGGGAGCCGTTGTCCGGAAAGAGGATTGCGGAAGAGAAGAACGGATTTCCACCTCCTGCAAATCGTAGGATCTAACCGTATCCTGCTGTGCGAAAGACCCACACACGCCACACACACAACCCAGCCAAATAAAAAGAAAATGCTTTACCACAACATCTGTCCTTTTCCTCGAAGGTGTTTAAGATGAATACTATGCACGGCAGGTCTTCTGACTTACTTGTAAACGAAACGCCTTCCCAATTGCTCAGTGGCGGAGGTTTCGCTATTGAATCAAGCTTACAGCAGCGGGACTGTCCGGGACTTTCACCCGATTCCCTTTTCATCTTTTTCCCGGTTGGGAAAATTAGAACCGTTGCGGGTGCAAAGGTAGTGATTATTTAGTATATAAACCGATATTCAATAAATAAATGCTATCTTTCCTCTAAAAATCCCCCTCAATCCTCAGGAACAGATTCGATGCAAATATCAGTAAATAAGATTAATAGTAGTATATAGATGGTTAAAACAGGCAAAAGCATTCCAAAGAAACATATTGGAAACATAATTGCTAAAACGGATGTTGCACCGCTGCAATTGATTGTCCATCTGCTGTTCCAGGCGAACCCTGTTTTTGGTCAACCGGCGGCACTGGCGGGTCAACTGACGCAGTTGCTGAAGGACGTCATCCGGAACAAAACTGCCTCTAATCAAGTCTTTCTGCAAACATTGCGCTATCCAATGCGCATCTTTCACATCGCTCTTACGACCGGGTAGCTGTTTGATAAAATACAGATTGGCCAACTTTACTGAAAAATCCGATTGCAAAACCCGCCAAACCGGCATCCAATATACATGCAAATAGGCTATCTTTGTGCACGTCAAGACCACAACATTTGTCCATAAACTTACATTTTAATTGTTAAACAATTATTTATTTTAAGCTACAAAGATAGCAATTGTACTTCGAGTACGGAAGTAAGCACGACAGGGTGGGGTCTTGATTTTTATCTCACGCGCTTGGAAAACTGAAGTTTTTCATCTAATTTTGCACCATTCAAATTTTTATTGAACACAGTATGAATTTTTGCTTCCACATATCATCGTCCTTTGTGACTTTCTTCCCTGCGGAAAGCGCTAAAGTGTTGACTTCCCGAATATTGCAAACCTTTCTTTTTTTTGTGGGGGGAGGTAAAACGCTCTAATACAACAAATTACAATAGCATCATAAAGCATTGTTTCGCCGCAACGGGTTTCGTGCCTGTTTGTGGCTTTTTTGTTATGTTTGATTTTGTCAAGCAATTTTTCACAAAAACAAAAAGATGGGAAATACTGATATAGGAGAAGTATATGGATATAATGTTCACTAAAGATGATATAAATTTATTCGCGGATGCATCTCATGATAAAAATCCTTTGCATTGCGACTATCTTTATGCAAGAAAAACTCCATACGGAGAACAAGTCGTTCATGGCATATTGGGTGTTATGGCCTCTTTTGAAAAACTTTTTCAAGAGAAAAGCAGTATTACAATAACTTCAATTGAAATAACATTCTTGAAACCAATTTTCATCAATGTTTATTATAATGTGGTTATAAACAAGATTTCGGATACATTTGCCAATATAAATATCTTTGATGGAGAAACAAAACACCTCATGCTTTATGTTGAGTTTGATAATTCAATAGAATTGAGAACATTGGATCCCCCCCTACACAATGATATTTTCATAAAAAATAATTGTGCTGTAAATTATGGAGAGAACATCAAAGAAAATACAATAATTTCCGGTGAATATCACACAGAAAAAATGCAAAAATTTGTTTTATTAAACAAGTTTAATCTGGCCTGTCAAGAATTTGAAAATATATCAGATTTATTATTGTGGAGCAGTTATTTTATCGGTATGGAAATGCCTGGACAACAAGCACTGTATTCAAAGATAGAATTAAAAATTGACAAAAAAATAAATGCGTCAATGCCATTACAGTATACTGTAGAAAATAAAAAGTTTGATACCCGGTTTAATTTATTATATATGGAATTTGAATGTTATATTTCTAACAATAGAATCGCTCATGGTAAATTGAATGCGTTTGTACGGCAAAAAATAGCATATAGAACAAAAATAAAAGATGTTATACTCTCGTGTAACAAGGAAAAACTACATGGAAAAACCGCATTGATTACAGGTGCAAGCAGAGGTTTGGGCGCAATGTTGGCGCGCATATTCTCAGCAATGTCTTGTCATGTGATTGTAAATTTTCAATATAGTCTTGACGATGCTATTGATTTACAGAAAAAAATAGAAGAAGATGGAGGGACGATTGAATTATGGCAAGGTGATATTTCTGATTATGACTGGCTAAAAGCAAAACGGGAAGAATTAAGAAAACAAGGACGGGATTTGGATATTCTGGTTTGTAATGCTTTTCAACCGTCCAAGGTCTTACCATTTGAATTAGCATCAATGCCACGTATATGTTCATACATTAATAAAAATATCGAAATGACTTGTGTTCCACTGGCAACATTTATGCCAGTGATTAATAAAGTAAATGGCTATGCAATAATAATATCAAGTGAATATGTTGTTAATCCGATAAAAGAATTTCCTCAATATGTGGGGGCAAAATCGGCTATAGAAGGATTAATATTTTCTTTAGCAATTAGCTATAGAAACTTACATTGGTTTATTGTTAGGCCACCAAAAATGTTGACTGATATGTCTAATTCGCCTTTTGGTAATTATGATCTTGCCGATCCTATTCTAATTGCAAAAAACATTTGCGAAGAAATATTTAATAGTAAAGAAACAAGTAATGGTGTTAATATTATTGAACCAAGAATATAAAAATGTGAATTTGACTTTCAAAATTATCGGACATTACAAACCCGACAGTTAGTTTGACAAAGTTTCAAAGAAAAAATTACGACTTTGGTTTTTAAGCGGACTTGTTATTTCGGTTGGACTTTTCTTTTTTATGTTCACTTATTTTGGCGACCACGGACTTGGCGACAGTGCAAAAGTTCC
>JAISYG010000081.1 GCA_031270075.1 Dysgonamonadaceae bacterium | reverse complement strand
ACAAACGGTAGACTGATGCAGACAAAATTGACATTCAGTTCGTACCCTAAGTCGTACCCTTTGAGATTGAAATCAATCTTAATGCGTTGTTTGACAATTGATTACGGAAAAGGCTCTTAGTCTCTCTCTCTCTCTCTCTCTCTCTCTCTCTCTTTTCAAATCGGTGACATACAGAGTCTAAGGCAGAAAAACCGTCCGTTTTTTCCTCTCTCACTGCGCAATTTTCGCTGCTTTCGTATCCCGCTATGTCTAAAATTCCGATCATAATTTTCAAAACTTTACATAATCACTCTTTTTGCAAATAATGCGACAAAGGTATAACAAATTTTTAATACGAACCAAACAAAACGTTAAAACAATCTTTTTCTATTATCAACAGACTGATTTACAGGATTAAATTTCTGCAAAAAATTATGTGCATTACTCTGATTAGTTAATGTCATTTTTGTCTTGGTACAGATGGAAATTCTCGGAATCCGCCTTCGGTTTTGATATTATGGCATGGGATTTTTCGTGATTCGGCGAGTTCGAGCCATTCGGTGATTTTGGATGCCGGCAGATTATTGGCAATGATGATTTTAGCGGGATTATAGCACGATAGCATTGTTTCGGGTTTGATATTTTGGCGTTCGGTGACGAACAGATAATCGACATTCAGCGGAGTTCCCGAAAAGCTGTCGGTTACAGCCAGTTGTGACGACAAAGCGATTTTCTTTCCTGAAAACAAAAGCACGCCTTTGTACAAATCGGGAATAGAATCGGCTAATGACAGATTAGTTAAATCCTGTTCGGAACGAAATCCTCTTGATATCAGATAATTTTTTGTGTTGAAATCGAAAGATTTGTTGATGGCGACGGTGTCTCTTATCGAAAATCCTTCGCCATTTTCGATAAAATATGCGTAGAATGCTCTTTTCACGCCAAACACGCCAAATTCTTTGTGCGAAAACGCTTTGTATGAGTGAAAAGCGCCGATTGAAAACAGTCCAATCATTGATGCCATAATAGCTACAAAACATATCCTTCGCTTGAACGAAAAAAGCAACGCCAGTGATAAGATACTTACAACAAGTAAAGTACACTGTATTCCGTCGATATTGATACCGTCGATAGTCGAGCCGGGCAATTGGTCGAAAAACTTCACAGTCCAATTCATCAGATAAATCGAAACATTAAGAACAGCGCCGCTGATAACAAGCAAAAACGGTTGCCACGACAAGGCTATGACAAGCGCTCCGATATACATTACCACGCTCGTGTATGGCACCAGAATCAGGTTTGACAGAAGAAAATATGTCGGAAACGTCTTGAAGATGTACAATATAACCGGCAACGTTCCCAACTGCGCCGCTACAGTTACCGTCATACATTCGACAAGCGGTTTCACAAATCTGTTACAGCGATGAAACGGTTTCATGAATTTCGGCTGGAAATACACAATCCCCAAAACCGCCAGATACGATAGTTGAAAACCCGATTCGAAAATGACGTAAGGATTCGCCAAACACATTATAAAACACGATAATGCCATGTTGTTGTACGTGCTTTTGGACTTGCCGGTCATGTCGGCGACGATGAAGATCGAAAACATGACGCTCGCCCTCACAATCGACGAGGCTAATCCCGCAACCGAAGCGAATATCCACAACGAAATGAGAATGATAAACCCTTTAATCAGACGCAGTTTCTTTTTCCTGTCCATGAACTTGAGAACGAAACTCAATATCATGAACACAATTCCCACATGCAGTCCCGAAACTGCAAGTAAATGAACTGTTCCCGAGTTTGTGTACGAACTTCGCAGGTCGTCTTCGAGAAATTGTTTGTCGCCGATGAGTAAAGCCATGGCGACGGCAAGTTCGTCGGATTTTAACTGCGCTTTTTGCAGTGTTTCAAGCGAATACTGTTGCAGGTTGAAGATGAATTTTCTGTAAAAATTTATCTGACCCGAATCGACAACGACCACTTTGTTGGAATTAACAAACGCAGTCGCAAAGATTTTTTTACGCCTCAGATATTCCCGGTAATCAAATTCTCCGGGATTTTGAGGCGGTGAAAATTCGTTGAAAACGGTTTTGCAGACAAGTACGTCGCCGGGCGAAAATCTCAGCGTCGAATCTTTCTCCATGTATATTATTGACAGTTCGTTGCATTTCTTCCAATTTTCTCCGTCGGCGGAGAATGCCCTGATTTTCACGTCCAATCGAAGCGAATTGTCGTTATGTACAGGATTTTCGGCTACAAGCAGTTCGAAACAGTTTTCTTCGTTTAACGGAATAGTCGTTTTCAGAGGATTCAACTGTACCAGGCTGATTCCCATAAAAAAGAATATCAGATAATAATGAAATCCGTATAGCCATGCAAACGAATATTGCTGATAAACTTTGAATATCTGCAAAATAAAAAGAGAACCAAAAAAAACGGCAATAAACGCTAATCCACTGATTTGTACCGGAAACAAATAATATTGAAAGATTATGCCGAACAAAAGCGGTAAGGTAATCCTGAGAAAAGGATTACGCCGGATATCGTCCATAAAATCAGTCAAATCGTAGCGATATGCCTCAAATTGAATCATTGCGACGTCAAAAGTTTTGTTATCGGTTCTACAAAACGGTCGATGTCGCCTGCTCCAAGAGTTATCAGCACATCGATATCTCTGTTTTTAAGCAAGTTCATCAGTTCGTCTCTTGTACGCATCAGTTTGTTTTCAATCCGTACTTTGTCGAAAATAATTCCGGATGTTACGCCTTCAATCGGCAATTCCCTTGCGGGATATATGTCTAAGAGAATCAGTTCGTCGAGGAGACTGAGACTGTCGGCAAATCCGTCTGCGAAATCACGGGTGCGGGTATAAAGATGCGGCTGAAATACGCCCAGAATTTTTCTGCCGGGAAACATCTGGCGTACAGAAGTTATTGCCGCTCTCAACTCTTCCGGATGATGCGCATAGTCGTCGATATAAGTGAGTTCCGGCGTATTTATCTGTATGTCGAAACGTCGTTTGACGCCCGAAAATGTTTCCAATGCGTTCTTAATCCTGTTTTTGTCGGCGCCTGCAAGTATTGCAGCGGCAACGGCGGCGACGGCATTTTCGATGTTTACCCAGCCCGGCAATTGCAAAGTACAGTTGTCGATTGTTCCGGCGGGAGTGTGAACGTCGAATTTAAGAAACTTTGTGGTCGTTGCATCTTTGTAGGGAAAAATGTTAAAAGCGTAAAAATCAGCTTCCTTATTGTCGTATGAATAAGAATATGTTTTGCACCGGATTTTGTCCAAAGGTATTTTGGTTCCTTTTTTCAGGATGAGAACACCATCGGAATCAATCTGCGAGACAAAATCGCCGAAAGCGTTTTTCATTTCTTTTTCGGTTCCATAAATATCCAGATGATCAGCGTCGGCGGCGGTAACAATCGCTATATGAGGATACAGACGCAGAAACGAACGGTCGTATTCGTCGGCTTCGGCAACCAGCCACTCGCTTTTTGACAGGAGAAGATTGCTGTTGTAATTCTTCGAAACGCCTCCGAGAAAAGCCGTACAGCCATTTGATGCAACGGTCATAAGATGAGCGAGTAAAGTCGAAGTAGTAGTTTTTCCGTGCGTACCTGCTACGGCAAGGACTTTTTTGTCTTTGGCAATCATTCCCAGAACGGCGGACCGTTTTACCGGAGTGTTTCCCGTGTCACGAAAATAGTTGAGTTCTAAGCTGTTGTCCGGAATAGCGGGAGTATAAATCACAAGAGTTTCGTTGTTGCGAAACTGTTCGGGAATTGCGGCGACACAATCGTCGAAATGAATGTTAATTCCCTCATTTTGCAGTTCATCGGTCAAATCCGAGGGCGTTTTGTCATATCCGGCGACCTCGTAACCCTCATGTTTATAGAATCGTGCAATGGCGCTCATTCCTATTCCGCCGATACCGATAAAATACGCTCTTTTTTTCATACAATTTCTTTTTTACTTTGATTTTGAGATTCTTCCTGTTCATTTTCTTCGGCGATTCTGCTCGTTGCAAGAATCATACCGAAAGCGATACATGTGATTATTATCGAAGTTCCGCCGGTGCTTATCAGCGGCAAATTTTGTCCTGTGATGGGCAATCCTCCCACAGATACGCCTATATGGATGAATGTCTGCGAAATAATCAAGATAAGTAAACCCGACAACAACAAAGAAGTAAACGGTCTGGTACATTTTTTCAAGACCATTAAAATCCTGTAAAACAGCATAAGATAAATTATTATCACAAATATTCCGCCTGCCATGCCATATTCTTCGACAATGATAGCGAAAATATAATCGTTGTGAGCCTCCGACAGCGTTTTTCGATAAAAACTTTTTCCCGGCGCTATCCTGAAAAGTCCGCCCGAAACTATTGCATATTGCGCCGTTTCGGCTTGTGAATAGTTGCTTTTTCTGGATGTTGTCTTCGTTCCATTCCCATAAGTTTTCGACGGATAAAAAGTATTTGAAATCCATGTTGTTATTCTGCTTGATGCCGTTTCTCCGCGTCCAATATCCTTGTAAAACAAAAGGTAACCGCTTAGCACTACAAACATTACCAAAATGCTGAGAAAACGATATTTAATGTTTGTTGCGCCCATAAATACCATCAGCATCGAAACGCCGGCAATTATCACAGCATTCGACGTATGTCCCCTGATAACCAGAATACAAACTAAAAGTATGGGAAAAATCACCCGCCAAAAGAACATTTTGATACTTCCACCGAAACCGTCGCTCAAAACTTTCGCTAAATACACCACCATGACGACTTTGACAATGTCTGAAGGCTGTAAACTTCGACTGAAAAGCCAGCGTCTTTCGCCTTCACTCTGTATAAAAAATACTAATATCAAGCAAATTACAACAAAAGCCAAAACTAAAGGAACAAAGAGTTTGTAATATCTCAACGTTTTTTTGTGCATAATGTATATGCCGATAAATCCTAATGCCAGAAAAAACAAGTGCCTCGAAATCGGTACTAATAAATTTCCCGTTCTCATCGTCAACCTGTATGTGCTTGAATAAACGGATAATACCGATATTAAAGCAAGCAAAATAAGCAAAATCCAAATTTTTTTGTCGCCTTCGAGTTTAAATGGTAATAATTTCATATCATATTATTTTTACTAAATTTGAGCGCAAAAGTAGTCAAAATAATTCATTCCGTACACTTATTTTGTTGTACATCCATAGAAATCTTTCGTTAAAGATTTATACTCGTCGGAATAGCCGTTTCCGGTTCGTACAGTCAACGAATATTCTTCCGGAGGTTGCGATGTGCAGGCGAGTTCCAGAATCACTCTGTTTACCGGTTTTGTTTCAGTGGGTTTGATGTTCAACCGTCGCATCGGGAACAGGTTTTTACCGGCGGCAAGGTCGGTGATTATGCTGGCTTTATCATTGGGAACGATTAAGACAAAACGTCCGTTGTCGCTCAGTAGCCGGTGGACGCAATCAATCAAATCGGAGAAAGGCAGGCAGTCGTTGTGACGGGCGATATTTCGTTTGCTGTCAAGTGATTTCAGCGATTTTTCGAAATACGGAGGATTACATATTATTAAGTCAAAACCTTTAAGATTCTGCGTGAACGTTCTGATATCGGCGTTTACGACGGTAATTCTTTCGTTCCACTTTGACGACAGTATGTTTTCACGCGCCTGTTCACAAGCGTTTTCATCTATTTCGCAGGCGGTTATTGTTGCACCGGGGATTTTCTGCGCCATCATGAGAGCCAGCAGTCCGACACCGGTTCCGATGTCAAGAACATTTTTCTCCGAGCCGCTCACCGCCGTCCATGCTCCAAGCAGGACGCTGTCGATGCCGACTTTCATTGCCGTTCGATCCTGCTTGACAGTGAATTGTTTGAATCTGAAATAATCGTTCGACATTTCAATTCAGATAATATTTTGCAGCGCTTCCTCGCATTTTTCTTTGTCGAATGCAAACAGCGCTGTTGGTTTTTGTCCCGGTTTTCTCTGATATTCGCCCAGGTTTATCAAATATCCCGTCGATAGTATTTTACGTTGAAAATTACGCCTGTCCAATTCCTGTTCGAGAATTGTTTCGTAAATAATTCGCAATTCGGACAAAGGAAACTTTTCAGGCAGAAGTTTGTAGCCTACCGGAATGATATCCAGCTGTGTCCGTATCATTGCCAACGCTTTTCCGATAATACTGTTATGGTCGGAATACAGCGAAGGGATTTCGTTGATATTGAACCACTGGACTTTCTCATTGGCACTGGCGCTGATATTTACCTGTGAATAATCGACCAAAGCGCAGTATCCAACGCTGACCAAACGCTGTGCAAGCCAGTGGTTTGTGTCGGCAAGACCTATTTTTGCCATAATAGTCCGATGTTCCTTTGCATTTAGGCGGATTGTACTGCCAAACGTATGAAACTGATACATATAGATATCTTTCAAACCTGTTATATTTTTCAGAACACTACAAGCAGCGACGTCCATATCTTCGTCTTTCATAATGAATCCGACAGGTAACATCCATTTATGAAAAAAATTGAATTTACTTAATAACACTTTTAACCTCCTGTCATGGAATCCGATGATTACACAATCGACGGAAATTCCCTGTTGATAAATCGTTTCGTTGTTCACCACACTTTCTACAACACTTCTCTTTTTCATATTTAATTCTCCTTTCAAAATGCAAAATTATACAAAAAGTTTATATTTTGCATAATGTTCATAAAAATATTTGATAACAGATTTGTAATAAGCTATATTTATGCGTGTATAAAAAACATTGATTTGATTTATATTGATACAATACCGTAACTTTGCAGAAAATTTTTGATGATTTATTAAAAAAAAACACAGTTATGTTAGACAATGAAATAAAACAACAATTGCAAAGTCTCTTTGCCAACCTGAAATCCGGATATTTGCTGGATGCAACAGTTCCCGAAACACACGAATCACGGGACGAATTTATTGATTTCTTGAACGATGTAGCCGCAACTTCCGGCAATATCGAATGCCGGATAAACGATGGAACGTATTTAGCGTTTTCGTTGCTGAAAGACGGCAAATTTACGGGTATCCGTTTTCGCGGAATCCCTAACGGACACGAGTTTACGTCGTTGATACTTGCAATACTCAACAGCGACGGGCAGGGAAAAAATATTCCTGACGAAGCTCTGATAAACCGTGTGAAAGCTTTGAAGGGCAAGATTAATCTCACGACTTACGTTTCGCTGACATGCACCAATTGTCCCGATATTGTTCAGTCGCTGAATCTTATGGCTTTGTTCAACGACAATATCACTCACGAAATGGTCGATGGCGCTCTTTATCAGGACGAAGCTAATGCTTTGAATATTCAGGCTGTGCCTTCGGTTTTTGCTGATGGACAGTTGTTACATGTCGGCAGGTCGAATTTTGGAGAACTGCTCGAAAAACTTCACACTCAATATGGCTCTGAAATACAGGCAAGTCAAACCGAAATAAAATCGTACGACGTGATTGTTGTCGGTAGTGGACCGGCAGGAACGTCGGCAGCGATTTATTCGGCGCGCAAAGGATTGAAAGTCGCCGTAATAGCCGAAAGGGTAGGGGGACAGGTGAACGATACTGTCGGAATCGAAAATCTGATTTCAGTTCCGTATATCACAGGCTCTCAACTTGCTGCACAGCTGAAAACTCACGCGCAAGCTTATTCTGTCGATTTGCTGGAACATCGTCGTGTAGAAAAAATCACTGATGAAGACAACAAAAAGATTGTGTGGGTTGCGACAGGCGAGCGATATACGGCTTCGTCGATTATCATTGCCACCGGCGCTAACTGGCGAAAACTCAATGTTCCGGGCGAATCGGAGCATATCGGACGCGGCGTTGCTTTCTGTCCGCATTGCGATGGTCCGTTCTACAAGGGAAAACGTGTTGCGGTTGTTGGCGGAGGAAATTCGGGAATCGAAGCGGCAATTGACTTGTCGGGAATCTGTTCGAAAGTGACGGTTCTCGAATTTGCCGATCAGCTAAGAGCCGATACCGTCCTGCAGGACAACGCCAAAAGCCGTGACAATATCGAAATCATTGTGAGCGCCCAGACAACGGAAGTCATCGGCGACGGCGAAAAAGTGACGGGAATACGTGTGAAAGACCGTAAAACCGATACAGAAAGCGTTATCGAACTTGACGGAATCTTTGTCCAGATAGGTTTAATGGCTAACAGTGGCGTTTTCAAGGATATCGTAACTACAAACAGAGCCGGCGAAATCGAAATCGACAATCACGGTCGCACAAGCAAACAGGGAATATATGCCGCCGGCGATGTGACAAATATTCCGTACAAGCAGATTATCATCTCAATGGGCGAAGGAGCAAAAGTAGCGTTAAGCGCTTTCGAAGACCGGATTAGGGGGGTGTAATCAGGTCAAAATGGCAAAATGGCGTCTCTGGCATTTGACTATGTCAAAATGGCAGGAAAATTGGTTGATTGTGTGAGAGGAAGGAGTAATTTTTTTTTCATAACCATCGGTCATTCATATCAAATTCAATTTATTTTTGGGAGCGAAATCAAGTAAATAGTGTTTGTCCGAAAACTGTTATATCAACTGAAAATATTGAAATATAACAAGTTTTAAAAACCTGTTATGTTTGAATATGATGCAATTTGATTGTCGCATTATTGGGTAGCAGATGACGCCGAAGGCGTCGAATTTTAATAACCCCGAGCAAGCGTAGCGCAGCTCGGGGACAACGCTAACCTCTCTATCAACCCTGAAAGGGTTGAACTACTACGTAGTTCGGAAGAGGAGGCGACTATACCCCGAGCTGCGCCGTCGGCTTGCTCAGGGTTATTCATATTGAAGCCCTTCGGGCTTTCGGACAGTCAATTGAGTGAAAAGATTCAAATCTTTTTTGCGTATAAATTACTATAGATTTGGACATTGTGAGTTTTCGGGCAAATACTAAATAGGATTATTTTTAATCATCGAACTTACATATTATTCTGCACGAACAACTTTTGCATGTCCTCTTATGTTCCGTTTGTGTAAATGGGACGCCGAAGTCGAATAATTCCCGTAAATTTCGTGTCAAACATTCTTCAAAAAGACTCTGATATACACTAAAATCAGTTACTTCCTTTCCTTTTTTTCCGTCTCCTTCTTTTATATCTTCGTCTATCAGATGATAATTGAAATCGAGTGAATAACTGTCTTTTACAAAATACAGTGCCGGGACTATTTTTTCCGGTGGATTTTTACTTTTCCGGTACATAAGCGCGTACATGAATGTCTGGAAGGCTTCTTTATTTAACACTTCGGGATTGGAATCGAACAGTGATTCTACCGAATTGAATTTCATTCGTTTATCAGCGCCGCGTCCGGCGCCGGTTTTGTAATCGATTATACGTAAAGTATTGTTTTGCTTGTCAATACGGTCGATTGTTCCTTCCAGCCCGACAGTCAGATTTCCAATAGAAAATTTTATCTTGATTTTTTCTTCGAGCCCTAAAAATGTGAATCCCGAATTGTTTTTGTCGTATTCCAAAATCTTTTTCACATATTTACGAATTACATCTCTTGTAACCAGCAATTTACCGTTTTCGTTGAAATTTGCCGGCAACGAATCTTTTTTGTAAAATACCTGAGCGAAGTGTGTGTCTATCAACGATTCAATCATTTCTGTATTCGTACAAATATCCTCAATATCTTTTTCGGAAACTTTTTTGTTTATCAGATTCGAATACAATTTTTCCATAACATTATGGATAATGTTGCCTAACTGATTCAGTTGCAACTCTTCAACCACCGATTCATCGGATTCGAGTTTGAGTATCGACGAAAAATAAAACTTCAGCGGACAGGCGATATATTTGCTTAATGCGCTTGGTGACAACGTTTTTTGAGGATTATCACCTGTATATTTCATTAAAATTTGCTGCACAGTCTCATCTTTTTCAACTGTTATTTTTGGAGTTTCCCCGAAACTGATGTTGAACGTTACCGGATACTCCTTGATATTCAGTTTAGTTTCGAATTTAAGTTGATACAAATAGCGACTCATTTCGCCCGTCCTGTTTTCGTCAGTTTTGGATGAATACAGCAATCGCAGGTGTTTTGCCCTCTGAATCAGGCGATAAAAGTTGTACGCCGAAATTGCTTCCGAATCTTCACGACACGGCAATCCGTAACCTTTACGCAGATTATAAGGGATATACGATGCTTTGTTGGTTTCGTGCGGCAGGCGTCCTTCGTTGACCGAAAGCAGTATCAGATTTTCGAAATCCAATGCTCTGGTTTCCTGAATATTCATTATCTGCAATCCTTTTACGGGTTCGCCCATGAAAGGAATCTTCAAATTTCTGAAAATATCTCTTATCAGGCTAAGAAACACCGATTTACCTATTTCGAGATTTATCTCTTCGATAGATTTTTTCAGCCTGTTGAGCGATTTTGTCATGTAATATATGTATTCTTTCCTGAGCGCAATTTGCTCGTCTCCGGAAGACGGAACACTGGCGATAGATGTGAATATATCTATTAGATAATTAGTTAACTCTCCGTACGACGAAAATGGAACGAATATTTTTTTCAGGAAAGGATTGTTTTCAAACAAATGACAGTCGATATATATCATGTTGTTATTGACAATGTTGTCAATGATTTCCTTAGTATTTTCCCTGCAGGCGTCAATTACGTAACTGTGTCGTAATATGGCAAGTACATCTTTGTAATAAAAACCGGAATTGTTTTCCCTGTACGAATTTTGCAGACGTATAAGCAGTTCAGCCAGAGAGAATACCGGCGTTTGCAACAGCGGATAACCCAGCGTGATATTGACGTCGCTGCACTCGTCGGGCAAAGAATGCAGGACGGGAATCAAAATATTCTCATCGGTAAGCACAATGGCTGTTTTCCGGTCGAACCCGGCGTTCATCTCTGTCAAAATTTTGCTAATAGCCTTTGCCTGAAGAACATCAGACGGCGAAGCAATGATATGTACGTCTTTGCCGGATGTAAATTCCGACTGAAGATTGAACGAGGATGGCGCAGGAAACTGTTTGATATTTTTCCGCAAAAACATTCCCGCTTCCTGTTTTTTGTCGTTTATATAATAATCGTCGTAATCCCAGAAAAAAATCGCTTTGTCGGATTTTTTCAGATACGAAAACAAATCTAACTCGCACTTACCAAGTGCATTAAACCCGATAAACGCATACTTGCCCTGAATCTCCGGAAGCTCGTCCCGCTGCATTTTTTCGACTACATCTCTGTAAATCATGCCCGAATATGCCTGATTTTTCTCTCTCAACACCGATTTGAACTCGGTATAAACCGACAACAACACATCCCAGATTTCGGTGAATTTACTCTGCAAACCGGCGTCGCCGGCAGGATTGAAACTTTCCCAAAACTGCTGTATATATGCGATTTGCTCGTCGGTAAGGAACGAAAAATCGCCTTCGAATGTCTTCTGCGATTTCAGATTTCGGAACAGTAACTTCGCATCAACCAGATATTTGTCAATATCGTCGAAATCGTTCAGTAATGTCTCGCCCCAGAAATAGAATTTGTCGAATGTCTCTTCGCTGTGCGTATGTTTTTTATATACTTGATATAGAAGCGTCAACAAAGAGAAATCGTCGATTTTTTGCAAAGTACTCAACGACGAAACAATCTCTTCGAGACTTGCGTAATCCGGCGACCAGACGGGTTTGTTGATAAGCGTTGCCAGTTCGTCGGAAAAAAACAACTGCGCCCTCCGTGAGGGAAAAACCAGCGTCAAAGAAGATATTTCATCTCCATAAGTGGTGTACAAATTTTTCGCTACAGCCTGTAAAAAGTTCATTTATAATACATTTATTCCTGTCAATCCAAATATAAAAACACGTAAAGATACAAAAAAAAGCGCTCGCAAATAATTGTTAGCGCCTTTTAACATCATTGTCTGTTTTATCTCGTGGGCCCAGCAGGGCATGATCCTGCGACCCCCTGATTATGAGTCAGGTGCTCTAACCAACTGAGCTATGGGCCCTCTTACAAATCGGGCGCAAAGGTAATGCTTTTATTTAAAACTGCAAAATTTTTGACGAAAAATGATTCGTTATTCAAAATAGAATTTATCATCCTGCCATTTTTCAGGATTGTGAATGATATAATCAGATATCTTTTGATACGATTGTTCGTTTCGGATGATGTGTTCGTAATAATTACGTTGCCATAATTTTTTGGTGAATGGATGCCAACCCAATGTTTTTACCCCACGTATATATTCGTTGGTGGACATGGTTTTAAACCATTGTGTTACCGCACTTAGTGGCGAACCTATGTGTTCGCCCAAACCTATGTGTTCGCCCAAACATATGTGTTCGCCCAAAACAGGTTCGCCTGAAATGGATTCATTGTTTGGGAAATGTACATTGTCGGGAATGTCATTCGGATTCGGATTCGGATTCGGGCGCACACGCAGGTAGGGGCGCACACGCAGGTGCGCCCCTACGTTTGTCCCCGTATTTACGATAATGGCATGAAAATGATTCGGCATAACAACATATTCGTCCGGTTCAATGTCTGGAAATTTATTTGCCAACTCCAAATACCATTTTTCTACCATTTTGCCCGCATCATTCAATATCATTTCCCCATTTTCGATTTTCCCAAAATAACATATCCTGTTCTGACAACATATCGTAACAAAATACAATCCTGCCTGCGAATAATCGTATCCTTTCAGGCGAATGCTGCGGCGATGATGTTTATTTGGATCGTAGGGCATAATTAATTGTTCTTTTCTAGCTGCGGAAAAGAAATTGAATTGGATTTATCAACAACTTTTGCTCTTAAATTAGCAAAATTTTTAAAATTACGGGTTACGTTTCTATAGATATTGCTAAAATCATCACTCTCTTCTTGGCCATTGACTTTTTTGTGATAAAATATTTTTATTGATTGACAATTTGTATGTTCAAATAAAGTATTTAACAATGTTCTATCTGAATTTCCACATGAATGCCCCATTATAAAAACCTGATAATTGTCTGATTCTATAAAATTTAACAGTCTTTTATAATTATAAGTTTCACCATATTTTATTGATTTTACATTTTCCAATAAATTATTGTCGTTCTTTTTCAAAATTTGTTTGTAATCATCGTCAAGTTCATCTCCATAACCAAAGATTATTGGGTTTTTTCGATTATTCAATTCGCTGTGAATATGAATAGTTTCTTGATTAATTTTAAATTCTTGTTTATAGTTTTCTGTTTTATTCGCAAAGTAGTTATTAATGGGGTTATTAATGGAGTATTTATCTTCTGTATTGGTATAATTAAAGTTCAAAAACAAAACATTTTCAGGCAATAACAATGATGAGATATCAATCATATCTTTACGCTTATCTAATAACTTCACAAAATCTTCTCTTGTGTCAAAAGAATACACCAATGATTCATGAATTATTGGTGTATTCTTTGAAACCAATGTCTTAATATTATCATAAAGAGTCATTGTTTCTTCACTTGTATCAAGCATGGATAATTCTTGTTTTTCATCTTTCTCTTTTAAAGATAGAATTTTTTGATATGCAATATCTATTAGATTATCTTTCCCTTTTTGTGTGAAATCCGCAAAAGAAAATTTTGAATAAATTAGATGTTCCAAACCAATGATTTTTTCCGTTCCATTCGTTAATTTTAATTTTAATGTTTCTGTTAGATACTTCTCTAATTCTATTTTTATTTGATTAAAATGTCTATTCAACAATTTTGCATCTTTCCCGTATGGATTTAGTCTATTCAAAACGTTTTTAAGTTCTTCGTAATACTCATTTTCAATATCTACCCAACTATTAATAACCGCATTCTCCGTAATACGTTTCAAAAAATGGTTTTTGAAATGTAAATTACCTCTGACATGCCCTTGTCTGAGCCTATCAACAAACATGTTGTAACCGTATTTTTTTTCATTGTTATTGAAAGATGATGTCTGCCACCAAGTAATATTCCTGACAATAATATCTTTATCTTCATAATCTTCATATGATTTTATTTCGCTTTCCTTGTATCGTTTTTGCAATAACTCATTCTTTTTATCCCAATAATCATCAATGAAGTTTCGATAGCTTGTTCTCAAATTATGTGCCAAATCAAATCCATTGCCAATAAGTATAATCCTATTCATAGCATGTTTAATTTAAATTTTTTCTATTTCCTTTTCCACCATATCTTTAGCCTCTTTCAATAACCGTTGACTTTCCCCGCAAAGGTAAAAACTTTTTTCGATTAGAGCGGCGATTTGGTGTTGAATCTTAATATCCACAATAGGAACTACCACGTTTTCAATTTCCTCCCTTCGCCAATGCAAGATGATTGAGCCGCCTGCGTCACGTTCGGCTTGCTGCTGCACTACTTCGGAGTTTAACGTCAAAGTCAAATATTCCGGCAGAACTTTTTTGTCTTTAATCATCAAATGAAGAATGGCGCCGGAAGTAATAAAATCGGCATCTTCGCGAAGCATGTATGCCGTCCCGACGCTGCCGTCTTTGGAGAATAATATCGTTTCTTTCTTGGGTTTAAGACCGCCTATTAATGTTGCGTTGTCTTTACAGAAACTGTCGGAAAGTTTCTTTTCTGGCATAGAAATTCCGAACTTGTTGTAATCGGCAACGCGCAAAAACGGCAAGCCTTCATCGCTGTATGCATCCGAACCCGGCTCTATTGATTTTTTGATAGATACCAAATTACCCAACAAATCATAATTCTGCTGTTTGGCCTTTGATACTATTTCCTCATATTTCGGTTGATAATATTCCGCATCCAGCCGCTTTGTCGCCAGAAAATATTCTTTCATATTATCTTTTTTATTTTTTCGTACAATTCAGGCAAACAATTTTGTCGCATCCGAAATTTTGTGCCATGATTATGTCCTGTTCGTGCATCGAAATCAACTAAGATATTTCCCTTTTCAATTTGATTTAAGAAGCCGTTAAAATTAAATTTTTGCAGCATTGTTACCTTACAATAGTGATAAAATTCCTTGTTATCTTCTTTCTTTACATCTGCCTGTACATAAAAACAATTCAAAAGTTTCGTTCCGGCTTTGTTTGACAAGTCATCAAATCCCCAATAGGGCTGTGGGTCAAGTCGTCCTAATCCTATTCGTTGTTTTACCGTTTTCAACCATTCTCTATGAACATCAGCAACGCTGTCGCTGTCAAATGAAATCAAAACTTTTCGCTCATTTCTATCAATCTTAACCATGAAACCTCTGTCACTCGGCGAATTGCCGTGAATGGTTTGGCGAAAACTCAATTCTGTTTCAGGATACTTTTTTCACGCCTCCTGATGTTGCCAACCGTAATTCAGCAATAGTATTTGAGGAACAAATTTTACGGCTCGCGGTGAAGGCTCTGTGTGAAAAAGCGTTGTCAGCGAGGATGTATTCAGTCGTTGGGCTTTCAATTCCCATTCTGCAGCATTGGGAATGGGAAGGTTGTTTTCTTCAATTTCCAACAAATCTTCAAGCGTATTGCCAATTCCTCCACTGTTACCGTGCCGTGCATTGGGTATCCACCCTTTTTGGGCAATAGCGCGAAATTCTTTTATCAGGCTGTCTTTTGTGTATATTTTCATCATAATTCGTTAAATAGAGATAATGGATGAAATTTCATTACTTCACTTTGTATTTTATTTTTTGCTATTCGTTTTTCTGCCATTTCGCAGTAAACAGGAGAAAGTTCTATCCCGATGTAATTTCTTTTTAATCCTATTGCAACAATGGCTGTTGTACCGCTTCCCATAAACGGGTCTAAAATGATTTGTGCATTTGTTGAACCTATAATTCTGTCAATTAAGGCAACGGGGAAAGGCGCTGGATGTTCATTGTTCATTTCCTGCGTAAATTCCCATACATCGCCGTATGCATTTGCTTTAGAAACAAGTTTGAAATTGGGTTTAGGAATTAGATAGATGACTTCGTAAGTAGGCAAAAAATAGCCTGAGTTAAAGTTAATGCCGCCTTTTCTTCGCCAAATGATAATTTGCCGCACCGGCAAATCTCTGATGATGTCCTTTCTATCTTGAATCAATCCATCCTGAACACGCCATTTGTGATTGTAGAAAATAGCGCCGTCGTTTTTAATCAGACGGAACATTTCCTTCAAACAGTTGTGTTGCCATTCGGCATATTCTTGATGTGGCATATTGTCATCGTAATGACTATAACCATTTACCAACGCCGCCCCTGCCCATTTGCCTCCTCTACCGTCTTTCATACCGTTACCGGTAGAATTTTTCAGGTTGTAAGGTGGCGAGGTTACCACCAAATCCAAACATTTGTCAGGCATTTGGCGCATTACCGTTAGGCTGTCTCCGCAAATTATTTTGTTCAAATAATCATTTTCTTGTATTATTATCTTATTTGTTACCATTTTGCAAATATACTATTTTTTTCACATATTGTACAAACGGAAAGATGCGATGCCGTCAGTTCTATTTTTGCATCGGGCGAAAATACGCCTTCCCACTTGCTTTTGGCGCGGTCAAACAGGTTTTGTATTTTCTCTTTCAATTCGGTTTCGGTATCGCCGTAATTCCGGAACTCGAGGTATTGCTTGCGTTTCAACGTCTGTGGGAAGGCTATTTTTTGAAAAAAGGCGTTTCAACGTCTGTGGGAAGGCTTATTTTTTGAAAAAGGGCGTTTCTACATCTGTGGGAAGGCTTATTTTTTGAAAAAAGGCGTTTCAACATCTGTGGGAAGGCTATTTTTTGAAAAAAGGCGTTTCAACATCTGTGGGAAGGCTATTTTTTTGAAAAAAGGCGTTTCAACATCTGTGGGAAGGCTTATTTTTTGAAAAAGGGCGTTTCTACGTCTGTGGGAAGGCTATTTTTTTTAAAAAAGGCGTTTCAACATCTGTGGGAAGGCTTATTTTTTGAAAAACGGCGTTTTCTACATCTGTGGGAAGGTTTTCTTATTCGATGTCTCTCCATTCGTTGATATAAATGCCGTTTTCCTGCACGTCGTGGATGCGGTTGGGGAAGATGAGCGTCTCGGGATGCGACATTCGGTTCCATCCGGCAGCGTGTATTGGTATTTCAGCTGGAACGTTTTGGCGAGCGAAGTGATCCGCCTTTGCGGGGTCGTAATTGCAGGCAAATTGATGCGTGATGCGTGATGCGTGATGCCGGCTTCCCGCATCGCCGTATAAAATCCGCCGGAGGCCATTCACCCCAACGCCCATCCATACCGGCGACAACGGGAATCCCGATAAACGCGGGAATGACCTGTGCCCGTAGCGTTTTACTGTCTCCTATGCCCAACAACAGGGCCGTGAGAATAAAGGTCTCAACTGTTACTTTTCTCTATTCGCATTTTAATCCATTAGTCAAACACCTGTATCTGGAAATTGCGTATGGATATTTCAAAGCCGGCGTCTCCACTGGGGTCAAAACGGATAAAATGATTGGCGGGCGGTTGTCCTCCCAAATCGCTTACGCCAAACTCATACAAGAGAATCGGAGCGGCGAGGTCGAACTCAAAACGCCTCCAATCGGTAGCGTAAGGCAGCGGCGCCGTACTCACTTTCCAGCCCTGAGCGCCGCCGTTTACACACCAGTAAAAAGCGCAACCTTCTTCCACGCCGTTACTTTTGTATTCAAAAGTCAGCACCCGGTTGGCGCCATCCGGCAGGACAGTTCCTAAAGTCGTTGTCCTTATCCACGGGTCTGAGGCTGTGGTTTTGAGCGTAACATATCCTGCTTCCGTAATCAAAGTGACGCCTCCCCCACTGCCCTGGCTGAAACTTAATGGGACAAGGGCTATTATTTCTCGTGACACATTCAGTTCCATTGTCGGCGACGCCTGAATATTGTCAGACGGCGTTGCGGTTCGTACCGACCAATACAGCTTTCCTGTTGTATGATCGGGTATGGAGCCATCCATGTGTGTGACAATGCTGTCGGCAGAGAGCGTTGTCGAAGTTTCGTCAACAGGTATCTCCCATGGCGACGACATATTGTCGTTGACGCTTATGGACAGGATAAAACCTGCGGAAGGCGCCTTGCTTGAGACCCAACGGAACGCTACCGGACGGCCGCAGGCAATATTGACCTGAGCGCCGTTTTCGGGTTGCATCGGCGTGATAGCGGGGTCAACCACCGTTAAGGTAAGCGCCGCTTTTTTTTCCGGATGGGACAGGGAAGTAGCCGTTATCACGGATGTACCTTTCTCCAAAGCGGTAACCACCCCTTCGTCAACGGTGGCCACCGTTTCATTGCTGCTGTGCCAGCGTACATTTTGATTGGTAGCGTTGGGCGGCTCTATGGTTGCCGTCAGCGTTTCTTTTCCTCCGACAGGCAGGCTTAAAACGGAGGTACCCAATTTAACGGCTGTTACCTCAACCGGCGGCGCTGTAACGGTAATATCGCAAAAAGCCGCGCCGTTTCCTGCTTTTACCTGAATAATGGCTTTTCCTGCATCTGTTGCATGAACTACTCCATCGTCAACAGTCGCAATATCCGGGTTGCTACTTGTCCAATGAAGGATTTGATTGCTCGGGGTAACAAGGGCGGTCAATGTTTCCGATTCGCCTGTCAATAGCGACAGGGTATGGGTATGCAATGTGATGCTCACAGCCGTATCCTCTTTTCCTTTGCAGGATACAATCAACCATCCCACTACCACGAGCGATGCCAAGAGGTCGATATAACGATGCTTTTTCATTTTTTTATTTTTACTTCTTGATTTTTACTTCTTCCACTGGTATATGTACAGGTCGCCCGGGGCAAGGGTATAGTTTTTTACGCCTGTCCCTATCGTCGTCGAAACGCCGTCTTTGGCTACCGTTTTTACGTTAGCAGCCACTTCCGCCTGTACCGTAATGCTGTTGTTGATATTGCGGTTCAAAACGACCAGATAGCCAAATCCTTTGTTTTCCAGCAAGGAAACGGCTGCGCCAAAACCCGGCGTTGCGATATGGAGCGATTTGATAACCGGCGGCAACTCACTGTTGTCTAACCGCGTTGTCCCTTGCGGTATGCGCGGGTCTCCGGTATGCCGTACCCAAAGAAAATCAGCGTCCTGAAATACCGGCGTCAAGCCTTTGATTTCGTTGTTTATCTGCACCATGACAGGGTAAGATTCCGTCTTTTCGCCCGAAGGCGTAACCGGCACGGAGCGAAAATCAATCGTATTGCCGGTAGACCACATAAAATACATCAGTCCCTGCGCTCCATATATCAGGTATGAAAACACCTGCAGGCGCATATCGTTCAGCGTGGGGACCGGATACGAATAGTGCGATGCGGTAAGCGTGTAGGCCCAGAACACCTTGCCTGCCCTGTGCGCTTCGTCGGCAATGATTTCAATATTTTCATACCAATCTTCCATTACCGATCGTATGCCGTCGCTATACCATATCGGGTAATTGTCGAAGGATACAAATTCCGTTGGCGCCTCTACGATGGAACGATGGACGTATTCACGGTAGGTGCTTGTGCCCAGATGAGGCTGCTGATAAATGGGATTCAGGTTGATTAAGCAAAAATGCTTGTCGTCAATGGCTTTCACCTGTTGAACCAATTCGTTCAAATAGGGAAAATCAGGCGCTTTTGGCTCATCCTGTATCAGATATCCGTCAAGCCCCTGATGATTCATCAAGCGCTTGACGGTCTGTGTGAGGTCTGATTTCAATTCCTTTGTATCAGCAATCGTTTCGATGCCATACGCCCAGGCATTGTCCATATTTTTCTCTGCTATTCGCGCCGTAGGCACATTGTAAGCAAATTGATGCGTAATACCAGCTTCCCGCATCGCCGTATAAAATTCCGCCGGAGGCAATTCACTCCAGCTCCAATCCATACCGGCGACAACGGGAATCCCGGTAAACTCGGGAATGACCTGCACCTGAAGCGTTTTTTCGATAGCGTTTTTTTCATTGCGCACATATATGTCGGCAAAGCCTTCGCGAATAGCGGTAACCTCGCCGTCATCACTCACTGTAGCAACGCTCTCGTTGCCCGAAAACCACGTAAGCTCCCTATTTGATGCATCTTGTGGATAAAATGTAATTTCAAACCGGTAGGTGGTTCCGGGCGTCATCGTGGTCTGCATCTTGTTGAACAGCACATCCACTAACGCTTCCGCTTTTTCACTGCATCCTATGCCGGACAGCAGCGCCGCGAGAATCAACGTTTTAACTATTACTTTCATCTGTTAAAATTTTAATCGATGAGGCATTCCCAAGCCTGTTTTACTCGTAAAGTATAAAGGCAAAGGCTTTTATATAAAGTCCGGCCAGGCCGTCCGGGTCCTCGCCCAATTGGATGTCCAGAAAATCATTTACCTTACCAAAGCCCCAAGCATCAATCGCAGGTTTTATGTCTGCTTCCCAATGTTCCCACTGATTCTGGCTGTTGGGCGGCATATATGAATTTCCACCATTCATTATTGCATTCCACCAAGGACTAGTACATTCACGGGCGTAAAGAAAAAACCCAACCGTAAACTCAGATTTATAATCAAAAGCCCACACTGCTTTTGAGTATCCGGAGGAAGGGAATGCTTCCGCTAAACGAGCCGTCCAATGATGTATGTTGCCTACGGTAGGAAGCATGTAATATCCACCCACGTTAGACCAAGTTCCAATACTATGCAGGTAATAATAGACAATTCTCTTATCCCGTGTAATCACCACAGAAGAAGCGGGGCTTTCCCTTCCGTTGTCGGCAACCACTTTCAAATAAAATGTTGCGGAAGTTTCGGGGGCTACGCCGTTTGCTTCGAGCAGGTCGTTAAAGTCTTTGGCATTAAATAATTCAACGCTGCTGCCTGCGATGTCCGCTGCTAAGGTCATTGATGCCTCCGGAGGAAATGCCGGACTGTTAGAGATCCTCAGCGAATAGCTCGTTGCTCCGTCAATGGTTTCCCAACTGAAGGAAATCGGGAACACATATCCCTGTGCGTTAATCGCGGCGCCATCGGCAGGCGCAATCAGGCGCGGGACGGGAAGTACCGTTACATTCACAGTGGCAAATTTGGTTCTATCGGCTACCGAGGTTACGGTAACCGTCGTACTACCAACGGCCTCAGCTTTAATCATACCTGCTGCGTCAACCGTGGCTATTGCCGCGTTGCCACTTTCCCATGTTACCTCCTTGTTGAGAGCAGCTGCGGGAAGCACCGTGGCTTCTATCCTGCGTTGATCGCCGACAGGTAATTCCAGCAGCGGTTCGTTTACTGTTATACTGCTTACTGGAGGCGCTACCGTTACCGTTACGGTAGCCGATTTGGAAGGGTCGGCTACCGAGGTTACGGTAACCGTCGTACTACCAACGGCTTGAGCTACAATCAGACCTGCTGCGTCAACCGTGGCTATTGCCGAGTTGCCACTTTCCCATTCTACCTCCTTGTTGAGCGCAACTTCGGGATACACCGTAGCTTCTATCCTGCGTTCGTCGCCGACAGTTAATGCCACCTCCGTTTCGCTTACTGCTATACTGCTTACTGAAGGCGTTACCTCTACCGTTACGGTATCCGATTTGGAAGGGGCGGCTACCGAGGTGGCAATCACTTTGGTTGTTCCCACAGCAACAGCGGTAATGACGCCCTCGGCGGATACCGTGGCAATCGTCTCGTCTTTGCTTGTCCACGCCACCTCCTGATGGGCGTCTGAGGGAAGCACCGTAGCTTCTATCCTGCGTTCATCGCCGATAGTTAATGCCACCTCCTTTTCGCTTACTGCTATACTGCTTACGGAACGCGTTACCGCTACCGTTACGGCAGCCGATTTGGAAGGGTCGGCTACCGAGGTGGCAATCACTTGGGTCGTTCCCACAGCAACAGCGGTAATGACGCCCTCGGATACCGTGGCAATCGTCTTGTCTTCGCTTGTCCACTTCACCTCCTGATTGGCGTCTGAGGGAACCACCGTAGCAACCACCGCCTGCGTGGTATTCGGTTCGAGCGAAACCGTTGTCGGTTGAACCGTCACCTTTTGAACGGCTACCTCTTTATTGTCGTCTTTACACGACCATACATACATGCTCATCAGCATGAGCATTAACACTAATTTTGAATTTTTCATGACTTTTTTGTTTTTATTAATTATTAATTATTTATTATTATTTATAAACTCTTCGTTCTTAACTTTTAGATCGTACACTTGTCTGTTAAAATTTTAATCGATGAGACATTCCCACGCCTGTTTTACTCGTAAAGTATAAAGGCAAAGTCTTTTATATAAAGTCCGGCCAGGCCTAGCGGGTCCTCGCCCAATTGGATGTCCAGAAAATCATCTACCTTACCAAAGCCCCACTCTCCAAGCGCAGCAGATGTTATGTCTGCTTCCCAATGTTCCCACTGATTCTGGCTGTTGGGCGGCATATATGAATTTCCACCATTCATTAATGCATTCCACCAAGGACTAGTACATTCACGGGCGTAAAGAAAAAACCCAACCGTAAACTCAGATTTATAATCAAAAGCCCACACTACTTTTGAGTATCCGGTGGGAGGGAATGCTTCCTGTAAACGAGCCGTCCAATGATGTACGTTGCCTTCGGTAGGAAGCGTGTAATACCCACCCACGTTAGGCCAACCAATACTATGCGGGAAATAATAGACAATTTTCTTATCCCGTGTAATCACCACAGAAGAAGCGGGGCTTTCGCTTCCGTTGTCGGCAACCACTTTCAAATAAAATGTTGCGGTAGCTTCGGGGGCTACGCCGTTTGCTTCGAGCAGGTCGTTAAACTCTTTGGCATTAAATAATTCAATGCTGCCGGCTTCGATGTCCTCTACTAACGGCAGTGATGTCTCCGCAGGAAATGCCGGATTGTTAGAGATGATCAGCGAATAGCTCGTTGCTTCGTCAATGGTTTCCCAACTGAAGGAAATCGGGAACACATATCCCTGTGCGTTAATCTCGGCGCCATCTGCAGGCGCAAGCAGGCGCAGGACGGGAGGGGTTACCCTTACGGCCACAGTGGCAAATTTGGTTTCGTCGGCTAACGAGGTTACGGTAACCGTCGTACTACCAACGGCCACACCTACAATCATACCTACTTCGTCAACCCTTGCAATTGCCGAGTTGCCACTTTTCCATTCTACGTCCTTGTTGAGCGCAGTTTCGGGAAGCACCGTGGCTTCTATCCAGCGTTCCTCGCCGACAGTTAAATCCGCCTCCGTTGCGCTTACTTCTATACTGCTTACCGCCGTGGTTGAAGGCGTTACCTCTACCGTTACGGTAGCCGATTTGGAAGGGTCGGCTATCGAGGTGGCAATCACTTTGGTCGTTCCCACAGCAACAGCGGTAATTACGCCCTCGGATACCGTGGCAATCGTCTCGTCTTCGCTTGTCCACTCCACCGCCTGATTGGCGTCTGAGGGGACCACCGTGGCAACCACCGACCGCGTGGTATTCAGTTCGAGCGAAACCGTTGTCGGTTTAACCGTCACTTTTTGAACGGCTACCTCTTTATTGTCGTCTTTACACGACCATACACACATGCTCATCAGCATGAGCATTAACACTAATTTTGAATTTTTCATGACATTTTTGTTTTTATTAATTATTATGATTATTATGATTATTTATAAACTCTTAGTTCTTAACTTTTAGATCGTACACTTCCATCACAATTCCTTTGTCGCGAAACACGAATTTGTCGGTTGCCGCATAGTGGAAGGTTCCATGATCAACGGTGTATGTCAGATAGACGGCGTCGTGCTTTTGTCCGCCGTACGTTTCGGCGTCAATGGCGTAACGCCCTGTCCCCGTTATGGTATATGCCACTCCTTGCGGCGCTTGCACACGGCAGTTCACACCGCCCTCGGCAGTGTACTCATCCGAATCAAACAGCAGTTCCAGATTGAAAAAGCCGGTAAGCGCTTTTGATTTAAACGACAGTCCGTTAATCAATACGGTTGTCCTTCCGGTGGTTTGCATCTTTACCACTTCGTTTTCTTCCACAAATTTTGCCCGATAGGTTGAATCCTCCGTCGCCCCTCCCGAAAGCGAAGCCTGTCCTTCGTACAGGTACGCGCCGTGGTAAGGATTGATAAACTTAACGGCAAACATCGTAAAATCTTTAGGCGACACCGACCAATCGCCTGCGATGCGCCTGTCGGCATTGATGCCAAGCGGTTGTCCCTGCAGAATGGTGTCCAAATCCGTAACGCCTGTAATGCGCAGAGGTACGACATAGGCGTTGCCGATAGCCAAAGGGTCGTTAAAGAAAGCCTCGGTCAGTTGCACTTCGATGCCGCCGTTCAGTTGTCCCTCAGCAATCACTATTTTTTCGTTGTCCGACAAGCTGTAATAATTGGCAGGCAGGGGCAAAATGGGGCTGTCATCGGAGAAAAAAGCATTGTCGCAGAGGCTTTCATCCACCACAAACCGACAGATTCTGTCCTGGCTGTTTTCGCGAACGCCTCCGATAGCGGCGGATATGACAAACTTATGGGCATTATCGTTGGCGTTGTCATAGATATAATTGCCCAATATGAGCGTCCGCACAGGATACTGGTATGGAAAATATCCCGTCGTATAATCGAAGTCGGGAAAGTCCTGTTCAGAGTTTTTACAGGAAAAAACCCCCGCTGCAATGGCTAAAAGCCCACAGATAAACGCAGATTTATACAGATACTTCATTTTCATTCTTAATTCTTCATTTTCAATTTTCAATTTTCAACTTTCAACTTTCAATTTTCAATTCTTCACCATCCGTTATTTTGTATTAACGCGTTATATTTTAGCACTTCCTGCTGTGGAAGCGGTCCGAAGTACATATAATCCTCGTACCTGCGTTGTTCCACATTCACAGCGTTGAAGGCGGTTCCGGCAGCGTTGATTTCCACCCCTCTGGCGGTTTCGTTGAGATTTTCTTTCCAGCGGCGCAGATCCCAGAACCGGAAGCCTTCGAAACACAGTTCCAAACGGCGTTCGTTGCGGATGAGCGTTCGCATGTCGGCTTTGCCGGTAATACTGTTGAGATAGGCATCGGGCTGGTCTATTCCGGCACGTTTGCGGATGGCGCGGATAATATCTCTCGCCGTGAAACCGTAAGCTTTCGGGTCGAGTGCCGGCCCCCAGGCTTCATTGGCAGCTTCTGCATAAGCAAGGAAGATTTCCGTCCAACGTATAAACACATCGTAATGGAACAAGTAAGTGGTTCCTATCGGGTCCAGGCTGGTTTCTTCTACCACTAATTTTCTCAGGTAATAGCCTGTGCGCGTCGAGTTGGCCACAGAATCTTTGGCGTTTTCTTTTCCTCCCACGCCGGTGATCAAGTCAGTCCCTTTAAACCGGCTTCCGTTGCGCAGGATATACAAATCCAGACGGGGGTCGCGCTTGTCGTAAGGTTTTCTCGGGTCGTAGCCTGCCGAGGCATGGCGGTAGGGATAGCCGTTTTGCATCGGAAAGGCTTCTATCAGGTTTTGTGTAGGGTTGATACGCCCACGTCCATAAAATGTGGGCGGGAAATTCTCCGCTTCATTTTCGCTATGCTGTTGTTTGCCTCTGCGCCAGATGATTTCCGGTTGCTCGTTGTCAATGCTTATCGCATCGACATACATTTTCAGATACCAACGATGCCCTGCCGGGTCTAAGCCGCTCACACCGTTGATGCTTTTCATCAGTTCGCCTGCGTATTCGGCTGCTTTTTCCCACAAAGCAAGGTCGTTCTTGATGTTGAAGGCGGGACTTGCCGCCAACAAAGCCACTCGTGCCCGCAACGCTTTGATAATCCTTCCGCTGATTCGCTGGCTCATTTCCGTACCGAAAATAACATTGTAATTCGAAAACAGGGGACGTCCCTGTTCGTCGCTTCCTATCACGTCTTTGCCATAGCCTGCGGGCAGGTCTGCCTCGTTGTTGACGTCTTTGTAATCGTCCATGGTGAGATACACCAAAGCGGTGTCAATATCGTCATAAATGCTTTGGACAGATTCGGCAAACGATGCCCTCGGAATATTAAAATCGGCGTCAGCAGTGAGATACTCGTTGACAAGGGGAATGCCCGCCAGTTCGCCGTTGGCGTCAATACCTGCGGCTGCCTGCAACAGGCTAAATTTCAGGAATGCCCTTACCGCGTGCGCTTCGCCGTTGAAGCGTTTGAGGTATAATTCATTCAGATAGGGTACCGACTTTTTCCAGTTCATATCGGGCATGATTTCCAAAAACTGATTGACGGATAAAATGCCGGAGAAGCACGAATTCCAGTTACTGACGGGGTTGTAGGCCGCCGACCACTGACCGGTAGCCATACGCAGCATATCGCTGTTTTTGTTGTTGCTCACGGCATTATCGGTGGCAGCGTCCAACTCCGACAGGGCACAGGCCGGGATTCGCAGGTATGCGGCGGCAAGCAGTCCTTCGGCGTCGGTGGGCGTATGGATGACGCGCTCATAAGTCCGGTGGTTTTCATCGACCGGCTCAAACAAATTGTTGCATGACCAACAAAGCATCAACAATAACAACAGCGCTATGAATGGAGACTTGAAAATGGAGACTTGGTAATTTTTTATTGTTTTCATTAGAATAAAGTTTTTAATCCGACTGAAAAAGTACGGTATTGCGGTTCCGTTCCAATATTCAGCAGTAGAATATCCTTACTTGGAGAAAAGGTAAACACATGGACCGCATTCACGAAAACGCTCAAGTTTCTCAATGAGAGTTTATTTCCTGCTTTTATCGGCACATCGTAAGTGAGCTGTATCCGGTCGATGCTGAAATAATCGTTCTTGTACAACCAGAATGTCGATGAGCGGAAATTGTTGTTATTTGCCTGCGAACTTAAGCGGGGGTAGGTAGCGGAATATTCCGTGTCTTCCGTCCAATGATTCAGCATGTAAGTCGAATATTTGCTGTCGCCCTGCGCCCAGTAGTAGCTGCTGCTCAAGATGCCGGAAGCTCCGTTACGTCCGGTTCCCAAAGCAAACAAAGTGAATCCTTTGAAAGACAGTTTCAGGTTCACGCCAAACGACCGGGGGGCTTGCGAACGACCTATCATTTTTTCGTCGTCATCGTTCACCACATCGTCGTAGTTTTGGTCGATATACCGGATGTCGCCGGGCTGCACTGCGCCAAATGCCGGTATTGCGCCCTCTGCTATATCGTCGGCATAGCAACCATCCGCCACCAGTCCCCAAATAGCGTCAACCGGTTTTCCTGTACGATAGCGGTACGAATCGGCATATATTTCACTGCGTTGCACCACTTTTGAAGTAGCATACAGGATATTTCCGCCTATACTCGCGTCGAAATCGCCCCATTTCTGCCGGTACTGCAACCCCACTTCAAAACCGCGATGGTCTTCTATGCCATAATTTTCGTAAGAAGCGTAACTTTCGTAATAGCCGGGATACAACGCCAGCGCTCGTGTAACAAGGTCTGCGCCGCGGTTAATAAATCCATTGGCTTCGAATAACAGCGTGCGTTTAAACAGGCTTCCTTCCACGCCAATGTTCACATCTTTTCGTTTTTCGAAATACAGCTGTTCATTAGCATTAAAACCGGGCATAATGCCTTCGCGCGATCTACTGCGGTCAGACCAGTAAAATGGAACCGGACTTGTCACGTAAGCGCTTTCATAAAGAAAATAACCCATGGAGGCGTCGGTGTGCATCATACCTGCCGAAGCCCTTACTTTCAAGAGGTCGATCCAAGTGGCATCTGCCATGAAATTTTCGTTACTCATCACCCATGCCAGGGCTAAGGATGGCGAAAAAGCGGTACGGTTGCCCTTGTGCAGCTTAATAGAACGCACTTCGGCAGCGCTGAAATCCACTATGTACCGGTGTCCGTAATCATAAGCCAGGCACAATCCGAGGTTGGTATTCTGGTCTCTTTGTATGCTGGCGGTAGAATACAAGTGGGTGGTGTAGCCAAGCAGATTTCCGCTCAAGTGATGTATCCCGCCGAAAGTGCGATGGTAGTCAAGCATAAGGTAAATACCTATCCGCCGTTGTCCGCTGGTGGCTCCAATCTGCTGTATGCCGCTTCGGGCGTCTTCGCCGAACTTTTTCAGGTCAATCACCTTGTCCTGACCGGCATCCCACACCGGCTCGTAAACGGAATAGCGGTTTTGCACATACTGGTTGCAGGTGGAAAAGATATCAAAGCTGATATTGGTATGCAGCGCTAAACCTTCGGTAAGTCCCCCCAGGTCGAAATCAATTTTATTGGCAAACGACAAATCGCGTATCACATCCTGACGCTGTCCAGCCAGCCAAATATCGGCAATCGGATTGGTCATCACGTCCAAGGTTCCTCCGGGCAGGTATTTCCCTTGAATATCTAACTTATGCGCCTGCAACAGCGCCACTTCCGGGTCGATAATGCCTATCGGGATGAACGACGCAAAGCGGTCGGGACGCAAGTTGGCGGCTTCCGTCCAATAATCGGAGGCGCCGCCGTTGATGAGCGGCTTGCTCTCTTCAGAAAAATAAGCCACAGCGTCGATAGAGGTTTTGATGCGGTTGCTGACTTCCAATGCTACATTACCCCTGAAATTAAACGCATTGGTTTGAAAGTTAGTCGAACCGATTTTCAGCAGGTTATCCTGCCTGTCCCAGATTATACTCGAATAATAGGAGGCAATTCCCGATCCTCCCGATAAGTTAATACCGACATTGGAAAATGTTTTCTGCTTTTTGAGAAATTCATCGGAATAGTAGTCAATACTGGGATACCGGTAGGATTTGCCATAGCGGAAATTCTCAATGGTTTCGTCGCTGTACGGCGCTTCCATCCCGTCGTTGATGCGGGCAATATTGTAATTTTCCATATAATCGGCTGTCGAAAGGTATTGAGGCAAGGCCCGCGGCTGTGCTATTCCATAGTCCCCCCACACCCGGATTTCTTTGTTTTTTCCGCTACCGTGTTTGGTAGTAATGAGTACTACCCCACTGGCTCCGCTGTTGCCGTACAAGATAGCGGCGTGCACATCTTTGAGCACCGTTATCTGTTCTATATCGTTGATATTGATGAAAGCAGGGTCGCGGGGAACGCCGTCCACCACAAACAATACGGTTCCGATACCGCGCAGGTTGTCGCTGCCCGTCATGCCCGTCATCCTTCCGGTAACAGCGTCTGCCACCGAACGGATGTTATCGTATGCTAAAATATCGTCGGGAATAATACTTCCGGCAGCAGTAGCGGAGGCTTCCGGATTTATTTCCGTAAAACCGGTTTTTATCTTCAACGAATCCTGCCCCGATACGACGGAAGAAAGGTTCGTTATTACTCCCAAAAAAACAATGATATATATTCGCTTCACAGTTGATTCATTTTTAATGTTTACCAGCCCGGATTTTGATAAAATTCCTTATACAGTTGCGTAAACCTGGTCGGCAGAGGCACCCAATTGTGTTTTTTTTCAAATACACGGGTAGTAAGCAATACTTCTTTGAAATTGTAAGGCTTACCGGTAGGATATTCCGTCGAAACCAGGCTTTCGTTCACATCGAAATTAATGCCGTATTTTTCCCTGTATTTGAGTTCGCCGGCAATATTCCAGCGGCGCAGGTCGAACCAGCGGAATCCCTCAAAGGCAAGTTCTACGGCGCGTTCACGAATCAGCGTTTCCATGAAATTGAACAAAGGCGTGTTGCCTGTTGCATAATATTTGTCGGGCAATGAACTTAGCTGCGCACGGTTTCGGATTTTCTCAATGGCCTGCTGCGCCGTATAGGCAGCATTCGGGTACTTGTCGGCTGCCGATCCGTAGCCGTAAAATACCGCTTCTGCATACATCAAATATACATCTGCTAAACGCAAGCGTGGCTGCCAGGCTTGGGCGTTAAAAGGCCCATTCTCCCAGAAATTTACTTTTGACGGCATAAATTTCCAGTACATATAACCGGTAACACTCCCGTTGACGCCTCCCGAGGCCACACTTCCCTGCCGGTTGAATCCGCTGTTGTGCAGGTGGGCATACTGGAATTGTATCGCGTCGGAGGTAGTGGCGTTTTCTATCATTTTGGTTCCTTCGTAAACAATGTCGTGATAAAAGCGAGGTTCGCGTCCTTTCCACGGGTCGTTCGGGTCGTACCCGGAACCCGGGTCTTCAATGGGCAGTCCGTTTGCCATCGCGTAATATTTCACATAATTATGGGTGGGCGTTTCCGTTCCGTCGTTGCCAAAACTCCATCTCACAGGCGCCTGCGCCCTGAAATTGGTGTAGATATAGAAATCCGGTTCGTATATCATCTGATTTTGAATAACCTCTGCGCCTCCGGGACGTTCGTTTCTACCGGCCGTGAGCCGTTTGAAAATGCCCGACCAGTTGTCCCATGATTCCAAATAGTAAGGACAGTCGCCGGATGCGTCTTCGCTTAAGCGGATCACCTCGGCAAAGGCGGCTGCGGCTTGCCTGCACAGGTCTGCATCATAGGCATTGACGCCTGTGGACGCTTCGTTCATCATCGGGCTGGCGGCATAGAGCAAATTTTTGCCCAGATAGGCCAGGGCATGTATTTGGGTAACGCGAACGCCGTTACTGTTGGTGACCAATGTATTGGTGTTTTTCCAATCCATCGGGAGCAGTTCGGCGGCTGCCCGGAAATCTTCCGCTACCCGTCCGGCTGTTTCGATGTAACTGAGACGGGGCAGCGAAAAAGCTTCATTTACATCCAGCACGTTGTCCACGTAAGGCAGCCCTCCGTAGTACTGAATCAGTTCGAGGTGGTAAAAAGCGCGGAAAAACAGACACTGTCCCTTGATGAGGTTTTTCTCTTCCTGCGTCCCTTCCAACAGGTCAATGTTCTGCAAACCCACATTGGCTTTTCGTATGGCGTACCATGCAAGGGGCCACACCGATTTCGACATCAAACCGCTGGTTCCGCTCAGCATCGGCACTTGATCATGAAGCAGAAAGCGGTCGTCCCAATAATTTCCGTCGTCCCAGAACATGGGGGTATTGAGCATCATGTCGGGCATATTAAAGGTATTGTGATAGTTGGCCGCCATTTTCGCATGATGGTTTGCCATACAACTGTACATTTCCTCCACCCATCCCTGAAAGCTGGTGAAGTTGCCGAAGACTTCCCTGTCTGAAATGTCCGCTTCGGGCGCTTTGTCCAAATAATCCTCGCAGGATATGCAGACTGTCAAAAAAGCTAAAAACAATATGCTATTGAATTTCATCCGTGAATTTATTTTCAAGATTAAAAGATAATGTTTATACCGAAATTTATCCGTCTTACGGTTGGATATGCGCCCATAGCCGAAGAGCCTCCGCTCCAGGTATTTTCGCGGTCGTAAGGCAGGCGCGACCAGTACCACAGGTTGTTTCCGTTGACAAAAACACGCAAGCCTGCTAAAGGCAGCTTATCCAATACGGTTTTTTGAAAATTGTAAGCAATTTCGGCGGTTTTCAGCCGGATATACGAGCCGTCGGTGATATAATAATTGCCGATAAACTCGCCCTGCGTTTTCCAACGGGGCAGAAAAGAGGTAGCGTCGGGATTGTCCTGCGCCCAATAATCTCGCGTATGCCCGTACATATTATTGATACTTTGATTGAAAAAATTATACAGTTCAGCGTTTTGCGTTACGTTGTTTACGCCATAAAACTGCACTGTTACTGCAAAGCCTTTGTAACTCGCCCCCAGAGACAGATTACAGGTATTTTCGGGCAGGTCGGAATATCCGGAGGGGATCACGTCACCGGCACTGGTAATCGCACCGTCGCCGTTGTAATCCAACATATTGTAATATCCGGGCATTTTATACAAATCGTTGACCTCTTGCGGTACGCTGGCATAGATATCGTCCCAGTTTTGGTAAAATCCGGTGTTTACCAACGATCGGTTTTGCCCTACCGAATAGTCCTGCTGTTTCAGATAGGCTGCCCTTAGCTGCGGGTCGTCGCGGAATACAATTTTGTTGCGGGTATGCGTAAAGGCAAATGCAGCCCAATAGTCTAATCCATAGGCGGTATGCTTGTCTATGTTGACTTCAATTTCAAATCCGCGGGCATCGACTTTACCCAAATTGGCTGCAGGCGGCGTAGCGCCGAAATAGGGCGCAGTGGCGCGGTCGGTTCCGGCAATAATAATGTCTGTCCGGTTTTCGGTAAAATAATCGAAATTAACCGAAAAGAGGTTGTTTAAAAACCCTGTTTCCACACCGTAATTACTTTTCTTTGCTTTTTCCCAGTGCAAATCGGGGTTAGCGACCACCGTTTCGCGGTACTGTGTGTAGGGGCTGGTGTTGTAAATATATTGCTGCAAGCGATTGGCTTCGCCATACGAATATTGCGTTTGGTAAGCCCAGCGCGCACCGGCGCTATCGTCACCTACCAAACCCAAGCTATACCTGAGTTTTAGCTTGTTCATCCAATCCCATTTGAAGAATTTTTCGTTCGATACATACCAACCGACGGCAAGCGAGGGAAAAAAGTCGAAACGATAGTTGGATGCGAATTTTTCGGAACCATTGTAGGCGCCGTTGCCTTCAATGAAGTAGCGGGAATCATAGTCGTAGGTGAGACGGGAAATCCAGTCTTCCCGATAATGGGGAAACTCGGAGCCGGTGGCGTATTCTTCGCGTTTAAAAACACCCATTGCGCTAACATTGTGCAGCGTGCCGAAACTGCGCCCATAATTGACTTGCGCCTGATATACTTTCCGCCGGCTGACGGGTACACGCCCGGTATAGGAAGAGGTAATACCTTCCCCTATCCGAGTCCATGGATCTGCTACCCAATCAAAGTCAGATGAGCCGGTAATGGGATAGTGGACTATGTATTCGTCGGGATTCTGACCGGGACCGGTGTACATGTCGGGATAAACCACAATGTTATGTATATGGCCCTGCAATACTACGCCGTTAGTAACATCATAGACACCACCTACGGTTTGTACGTTGTAGTCGTAATAATACGTGCCTCCTATACTTAATCCTTTGGTGATAAAATCCAATTTCTGTTCCAGCGAAATATTGACGTCCATGTCGGTGGTCTTCCGTTCGAATATACCTAAGTTATAAACCGTAGATACCGGATTACTCAATATCGGCGACTGCTGGATTCCCCACGAACCGTCTTCATACTGCGGAAGAAACATATCGGGTCCCATATTGTAAATGGCTGCCCAAATGTATTGGTGCGTTCCTGTGTGTTCGTTGGTGTAGGAATAATTGGTATTCTTTTTGCTGTAGTATCCCGAAAGGCTGATTTTCAGGATGGTGGATTTCGTAAGATTGAAATCGAAATTACTGCGAAAATTGAACCGGTCGAAATCGAAATTAGGGTCATACCCTTTGAAGTTTTCATACTGTTTAAACATATCGCCTTCGTGGAAGTAGGTCAAGGCGCCGAAGTATTTTACAAAATCATTCCCTCCCTGTATGTTCATGGCGACTTTTTGCGACCAGCCCGTTTTTTTGAACAAGGCACTTTCCCAGTCCACATTGGGGTATAGCATTTCGTATTCGGGATAGTCACGCTCTCGGTAGCGGCGGAGAATTTCATCGGGCGTGTAATCGCTCCAGATACTTTCGTTGTATGCCACATTGCGCAGGATACTTTCGTTGCGCAAATTCAGGGCATCGTAGGAATCCAATTTCTCCGGCAGTTTGGAGAGCATCAGCATTGTGGCGTCGTATGAAAACGACAATCGGGGCTTCTTGCTCTCCTTGCCGCGTTTGGTGGTGATAAGGATAACGCCGTTGGCGCCTTTCACGCCAAAGACCGCCGTTGCCGAAGCGTCCTTGAGTACAGATATGCTTTCGACTTCGGTAACGTCCACATTCTCCATGTTGCGCTCTATGCCGTCCACCAAAATGAGCGGCTGGCTGCTGTTCCACGAGTTGCGCCCACGGATAAAGATAGAGGTAGCACTGCTGCCGTCGCCGTAACCGCCCGGCTCATTGGTCGATACGGAGGTAATTACGCCCGGTAGCCGTCCTGTAAGCGCCTGCTTCAAGTCGGTAACATTGCCGGACTTCATCAGTTCTTCGCTATTGGCTTGCACGATGGAACCGACAACGCTTCCCTTTTTCTGCACGCCGTAACCGACTACCACCACCTCTTCTATTTGCGTAGCGCTTTCTCCAAGCGTTAGCGAAATATTCGTCTGGTCGCCTACGGTAATCTCCTGCGTAGTATAACCTACAAAGGAAAACACCAGCACCGCCTCGCTACCGCTAACAGCAACGGAATACTTACCATTATTATCTGTTGTTACCCCTGTCATCGTACCCTTCACCGTGACGTTCACGCCCGGCAGCGGATCGCCGTTTTCGTCGGTAATCACGCCGGTGACGGGAATACCTCCGGGCTGAACTTTGTTTGTCGCTTTAGGTTCGGCAGAAAACAAGAAAATCTGCGTACCTTCAATGAGATATTCGATATGGGCTTGCGGCAAGATTTTATCCAAGATTTCCGTTATTCGCATGTTTCGGAAAGCGCCCTTGACCGTCCTGTTTACGTCGATTTGCGCACTATTGTACGAAAAAGTATAATCCGTATGGCTTTCGATCATTTTTAACACATCCTTGACGGTAAGGTCGCCCTTCCCGTTGTCGATGGTCATTCGCTTGTTTTGCGCAGATACGGAAGCCGACAATTGCAACAGTCCCGTCACCAGAAGTAAAAACGCTATTTTCATGATTCGCTTGATTTTGGTTATACCCGGTAAATTACTTTCCTTTTCTTTTTTTTGATTCTCAATTAACAATTTCGTTATCTTTATTTGTGATTTTAGTGTGACTTGTTCATGTTAAACTCGCTGAGCAGCAGGTGTTGGAAGCGCAGGCTGCTCTTTTTACAATTTGGTGTGTCATGTTTTCATGTTTTCATGTTTTCATGTTTTCATGGTGTATGTGTGATCGGCTTATTTTTTTTGGGATGCGCGTATGATTTTTGTTTTGTCGTCGGATTCGGCGAAAGCCACTTCCGGCAGGATCATTTGTATGACAGACCGGGCTTGCGTCCACGTTTCGTTCCGGATGACAAAGGTGAGCCTGTACATGGTCTCTATCCCTTTTTCTACGTCGATTTTGATGCCGTACCAGCTGCCCAATCGTTCCGCAATGTCTTTCAGCGAGGCGTCTTCAAAGATGATTTGCCCCGTAACCCATTGCGCCCGGGAAACGGCGTCTATATCATGAATTTGCGCTTGCATGTCGCCTGCCGACAGTCGCCATTGCTGGTTGGGTTTCAGGGTAGTCGCCTTGTGCGGTTCGCCGGTTGTGGCTACTTTCACTGATCCCGACAGCAGGATGGCTTCAACTGTTTCGGTATTGCGGTAGTCGCTTACCATGAAGCGGGTGCCAGGTACCGACACGTGTAACCGTTCCGTCCGTACAAGGAAAGCCTTTTTTTCAGGCCGGATGTCGAAAAAAGCCTCTCCGGACAGCACTACTTCCCGCTGTTGGGGCATAAAAGCTTTGGGGTAAGTCAACCGGCTATTGGCATTGAGCCATACCGACGACGAATCGGGCAACGTTACCTGTAGGCGTTCCTCGTTGTTTGTAGTAAGGGTGAGCCATTCCGTTTTATACTCCTGTTTTTCGGGTAGCGAAAGGGTTTGCCACAGGTAGATGCCGCCCGTCAGTAGTACGATACCTGCGACGGCCGCCCACCTGCGAATACCGCTGACCCGTCGTGCACGCGCCTGCCAAATGCTTCTCAACAAACGTTCCCATACGATTTCTTTTCGCTGGGCGGGAAACCGGTCGGTCACCGCTTCCCGAAAACGTTTGATAACATTTTCCTCGCTTTGTCCCCAATATTTATCCATGACTTTCCTTTGGAATATGATTTCATTTTACAATATAAGGACACGGAAAGGCGTTTTTTGTACTATAAATTTAACTGTTTTTTCTGATCTTTTTAAAAATAACCATAAAATAGAGGTGTATGGGAGGTTTTCCCAATTTATCCCGCAACCGCGTCAGTGCATTGTGTACGGTGTTGCGGATGGTCTGGTAACTGATGCCCATCATTTGGCAGATCTGGTCGTAGTCCAATTCTTCGATAAAATGCAGATAAACGATTTCGCGTTGCCTGTTGGTGAGAGACTCCAGCGCTTTTTGAATATAGATTTTCCGGTTCAGGATACGGTCATTTTCCAGATGGATATCCTCCACCGAGGCATCCTGTGGTGCGTAGGAGAAAGGAATTTCTTCGATGGATACGAAGAGTTTGGGCGAAGAAAGTTCTTTCAGCAGCCTGTTTTTCAACGACACCAGCAGAAACAGCCTCAAGTTTCGTATATCGTTCGTGCCTTCTTTTCTTTCGTAAAGTTTCAGGAACACGTCGTGGATGCAGTCTTCCACCATTTTCCTGTCGGACGTAAACTTGCATCCGAAGGAATAAAGCGCATCCGAATGTTCCCTGTAAAGGAGGGACAAGTCACTTGCTGCTATTTTTCCCATTGAAATTTGTATTTCCCTGATAGCAGCGACACCCACAACCCTCCGTCTCCGGCTTTCACATCGTCCACGCCCGGAATGGCCGTAAATATCCCGTTTTGCCATATCGTGTTGCCGCTTTCGGTCAGCCGTTGCTTCCCGTCCACCGGAAGGACGGCAATGGCAGTAGTGTTGGCGGGAATCAACACTTCACAGGTATATTGGTTGTCGCACCGTTTCCATTCCGAAATGATTTGCCCCGACATGGTTTGCAGCGAAGCTCTTACCGTTTGCAGGCTGTCGATCATTCGGGGTTGCAGGCGGATGTGCCTGTATCCGTTCGTTGTTTTTCCCGCTGTCGGCGCATCGATACCGGCGGGATACCGGTACAGGTATTCCGTTATCGCACCAAACATTTGATGATTGTGCGAAAAGTTTCCTTCCCACAATTCCAGCAAGGTGGTACAGTGATTGCGGTACCAGAATCCGTAACCCGGATAGCTTTCCTGCAGGGCTACCGAACAGGCGAGATCGTCAAAGCCGTTGTCCGACAGCGCCGGCCACAGGTATTTTGTTCCGATAATGCCGGTATTCAGGTGATTGCCTCTGTTGCGGATATCTTCGACAACGGTGTTCAGCACTCCGTTGCGGTGGGCTTCCGGGACAAGGTTTCCCACCAGCGCAAGCAACTGATAGGTTTGATAGGTGGTATCGCTGCCGTAGAGCAACGTTTTTTCGGAGAAAAACCGCTCGTTGAACGCTTGCCGGATGGTGTCGCTCAGGGCAAGATAGTGGCGGGCGTCGTCGCTATGGCCAAGCAGTTCGGCTATTTTCGACATCAGTTGAGCGTCGTAGTAGTAGTAAAAAGTACTGACCACGTCATGGTTCGGGCAGTCGCTGCGTCCCGGCGAACACCATTCTCCCAGTGAATACCAGTATCCGTCGAAATAATTGATGATGTAGGGTTCATCCGGTTTTTCGTCGTTGCGCGCCAGATTTCTCAAATAATTCAGGTATTGCTTCATGGAAGGGTAATGTTCTCTCAGTACCCGTATATCGTCGTAGTAGTGGTACATCCACCAGGGTATCAGCACGTATGCGCTGCCCCATGCAATGCCGCCTCCCATACCGCCGACAATGGGGGGCGAAGTATTGGGAATGCGTCCGCCGGGTTCCTGCGAATCGCGCATGTCGTTGAGCCATTTGTAGTAAAACGGCGCCATCCGGAAATCGTGCATGGAACTTTCCGCAATTACTTGTCCGTCGCCGTTGTACGCTCCTTTTTCGCGGTGCGGGCAGTCGGTCGGATATCCCACAAGGTTGGCCTTCTGCGACCACAGTCCGGCCGTGTGAATCCAGTTCAGCAAGGGGTGAGACGACGTCCATTCGCCGCTTTGCTCAATGTCGGAACGTAGCACCCTTCCTTCCACTTTCAGCGCTTCAAGTTCCTGCCCGTCGGCTACAGTCACTTCGATGTACCGGCAACCGGTATAGAAGAAATGTGGTTCGTAGCTTTCCGTCCGGTCGCTTTTCAAGGTGTAATCCGTCCATACGCGGGCATGATAGTCGAACTTTGTGCTCAAACTGTCTCCCTGTTCCATTTTTTTGGGAAACAGGTTGTTATTAAGCGTCTCCGCCCCCCGTACCCGAACGGTTTGTCCGGCATGTCCTTTCAGTTCCATGCGCCACCATCCTGCGATGTTTTGCCCAAGGTCGAACAGATAAACGCCTTTGGCCGGTTTTGTTACGGCAACCGGCGTCAGCGTTTCGGTCACCTTGATGGGAACCGACTGCCATCTCGGTATTCCGCCCGGCCCCCGGACGACTTCCGTCCCGTGCCATTCCGCGTCGTTGAAACCGGCAGAAGCCCAGCCCGGTATCTCCTTGCGGGCGTCATAATCTTCACCGCCATATATGTTATTGTATGTTATCGGCCCGAACGTATATTTCCAGCCGTCACCGGTAGTAACCACCGTTTGACTGCCGTCATCATAAATGACCTGCATTTGCAGCGAAACGCAGGGATTTCCCATGCGCTGGTCGCCGCCCCATCCGTAACGGTTATCGGACTTCCGTATGTTGTATGCACTGTTGCCGAGCATAATGCCCAGTGCATTGTCGCCCTTTTTCAGCAAACGGGATACGTCATATACCGAATACAATACCGTTTTGCGGAAATCGCTGATGGCGGGATGCATTTTGTCGTCGCCGACTTTACTGCCGTTCAGGTAAACCTCGTAAAAACCTGCTGCCGTCACATACAGACGGGCTTCTTCGACGTTCTTCTCAAGGACGAAATCATTTCTTAACAGGGGACTTGCATGTATCAGTTCCTCTTTTGTGCTTATCCATTGCGCTTTCCAATCATCGGGATGAAGCAAACCCGTACGGAAAACGGCCGGTTTGCTCCATATTTCCTTTCCGTCTATCAGGGAACAGACGCGCCAGTAATAGGTGCGGTTGCTGGAAAGCGCTGTGCCGGCATATTCCAGATGGATGGTATTGCCTGATTCCTGTTGGCCGGAATCCCAACAGTTACCGCGTTTGTTCCGTATGTCGGAAAGGTTGTCGCTCACCAGTATCCGGTAAGCAGTCTGGTAAACAGCCCTGCTGTTGGCAGTAATGATCCATGAAAAACGGGGAACGGCCACATCCAGACCCTCCGGACGGGACAGGTATTCGCACCTCAAGTCGTCCACAGACAAGCGTTGACAGGCAAAAGAAAGGCAACTGACTGCCAACCACAGATAACAATAATATTTACTTTTCGCTTTCATGATAAAATCGGTTTTAAATTTAAATTTTATTAAAATATGGTGATTACCATGTAGCCCCACCGCGACTCGAACGCGAATCTGAAGTTTAGGAAACTTCCGTTCTATCCCTTGAACTATGAGGCCATAACAAGGTTTACCGGAAAATTTGTTCCGGTAAACCTTTTACATCGTGTTACGATTGTTGTGCTTCTGCCTATTTTACATAATCGGCGGAGGCGAGGAAGTCGTAGCTTTTTTGAACGTCGGCGACGCTGTTGGTAAGCGTCTTCAGCTTCAATTTGCCGGCAATTGTCTTTGCTTCTTCCGGAGTCGGTTCGTCGTAGCGTTCCACTTCCACATACCAGTCTTTGATGGTGCCGTTGGCATAAGCCTGCTCGAAGATGGCTTTGAAGTCCACCGTTCCGCTGGCGCCGATGGCCGTTTCGTCTTTGATATGCAATACCTGTATCCGTTGGGGATATTTTTTCAGGTAATCCACCGGATTATATCCTCCCCGCTGCGTCCAGTAAACGTCATTTTGGAAGATGACATGGTCGGGGCTGGAGTTTTCGATCAGCAGGTCATATACAGGCACTTCGTCGATTTTGTTTTCAAATTCGAAATTGTGGTTGTGGTATCCGAACTTGATGCTGGCGCCCAGTGTCATTTGCCCGATTTCGCTGAAGTATTCGCCGTAGCGTTTTACATTGTCCAGCGTAGCGCCTTCACCGCGCAAGGGCGACGACGGCATGATCATGTAGGTCATGCCTGCGGCAACGTGTGCTTCGAGAGCGGTTTGCCACCATGCCATATCGGCATCGTGGTTGTCGCTGATGTTGCGGCTCAGGTGCGAACTGCTGAGTTTCATGCCCAGATCGCTCACGATTTTTTTCAGCTCTGCCGGATCCAGTCCGTACAGCTTGCCATCGCCGTAACCGGCTGTTTCCAGATTGGTGTAGCCTATTTGGGCTACGATTTCAAGTACTTTCCGAATGCCGAGTTCTTTGATTTCGTCACGCAGGGAATAGAGTTGTAGCCCAATTACTTTTTGGGGTGCGCTTCTGCTGCCGCCGCCATTGCAGGACGAAAGCAGGCTTCCGCCCGCAAATCCTCCGGCGATCGCCAGGGACGCTTTGAGAAAATTACGTCTGTTTGTCATGTGATTTTAATTTTTGAGTTCGTTGATTTTATGAAATATAAAAATAAATTACAAAAATAGTATGTTTACAAATACGTTGTTCATTCTATCAAAAAAAAATACCAGCTGTTAAAAACGTTCGCATTGAGAGAAGAAAAAGCCGGATTCCACAATGGCGTTTTCGTCGCTGTCCGAGCCGTGTACGGCATTTTCCTGTACATTGAGGGCGTATTTTTTTCGGATGGTACCAGCGGCGGCGTTGGCGGGGTTGGTAGCTCCGATCAGTTTCCGGTATTCTTCTACAGCATTTTCACGAATCAAAATGGCTACCACAACAGGGCCTGATGTCATAAACTGCACAAGGTCGGCAAAAAACGGGCGTTCCTTGTGGATACCGTAAAATGCTTCGGCTTGTGTAACGGTCATTTGCAGATATTTCATGGCGGAAATCTTGAATCCCGCCTGTTGGATATCGGCCAAAATAGCGCCTGTGTGACCTCTTTTTACGGCACAGGGCTTAATAATAGTAAAGGTTTGATTACCTGTCATTGGAAAAATTATTATAAAGTTTAAAAATTACATGTTGATTTCCTGATCTTCTGCTACCATCACATATTTGAAAGGTACTTTGATGAAGGTCTGGATGTAGGTACCCAACTCGTGCAGGTCGTCGTCGTATTGTTCATAATACCAGACGACTTCGATCTTTTCTTTTTTCAGGTTGGACTCGAGCAGGGAGAGGAGATCCACCACACAACGGATGGATGAGGTATCCACATATTCGAAAAAAATCTCCACGATGGTTAGCGGCGCCGGGTGCTGGATGTATGCTGCAACCCACTCGAAACAGGGCTTGTACAGTTGTTTTGAATTTTGGGGAATAGAGCGTCCTTTCATCCCGATATACCCGGTTTTCATAACAATCAACGGAGATTTCGCTGTTTTTTCAATACGAATGTTTTCCATTTCATTGTATGATTTTAAGTTTCATTCCCGGTCGTATGCCGGTTTTCGACAGATTGTTCCATTTCATGATCTCCTTGTCGGACACGCCGTAGGATTGTGCAATATCCCACAGGGTGTCGCCCGATTTGACGGTATAAACGATTCCGTTACCCATGGCGGACGTGTTTTCCGGAGGCGGCGGCGGCGCAGCGCTTGTCGTGCTGCGGACAACCGGTTTTGCAGCCGGCTTTTTCAGATAAACCACCAGCTTTTTCCCGGCGATGATTCGTGAAGAATAAAGATCGTTCCACTCTTTCAAGTCATTGACGTTGACTCCGTAGTAGGCAGCAATGGATCCCAGGTTCTCGCCCGACCGGATGGTATGGTATATCTTGTCCTTTCCGGCCACGCTGCTTCTGTTGAAGGGAGCACGGCCTGCGGGTTCCATCACCTTAAATGAGTTGCTCAGGTACAGGTTGGCTTTGTGGCGATAGATGGTATCTTGAAAATCGATGAACTGCACGGTATAGGCCTCCGGCAGCCGAAGAATGCAGGGAGAGGCGTTGCCGGGCAGTATCTCGCGGCGATACTGGGGGTTGAGGTCGCGCAACTGCTGCAAAGGAATATTCAGAATTTCGGACACCTGAGCCAGGTTGACGTTTTTTCTCACAACAACCGTATCGGCCGGTGGCGGAACATCGACATAACGAGGCGTGATATGGTGTTCCCCGTAGTAATTCATGGCATAGGTAGCGCCGATGTAGGCAGGTACGTAACCTCTCGTTTCGCGCGGCAGGTAAGGGTAAATATCCCAGTAGGAAGTTTTCCCGCCCGAACGCCTGATGGCTTTGTTCACGTTGCCGGCGCCACAGTTGTAGGCGGCAATCACCAGCACCCAGTCGTTGAAAGTATTGTAGAGATCTTTCAGATATTTGGCAGCGGCATGTGTGGCAAGGAACGGATCGCGACGTTCATCCACAAAGGTGTTGATCTGCAACTTATATACGCGACCGGTGCCCAGCATAAACTGCCACATCCCGGTGGCGCCCATTCGCGAAACGGCGCGGGGATTGAGGGCGGATTCGATGACGGCCATGTATTTCAGCTCAAGCGGCAATCCATACATGTCCAGCACCTCTTCAATCATCGGAAAATAATACGACTGCAGGCCAAGCATTATTTCCACTTTCGCCTTGTTGCGTATGGTGTAGGCGCGTATATAGTTTCTTACTACATTGTTATAAGTAAGATTGACCAGTGAAGGCAGGCGTTTCAACCTTTCGATATAAACGGAATCATGCAATTCCGGCGAAAAGGACAGCTCGTCGTTGGCATTGTCCACAATGATGGAGTCGTTGCCTGTGGACACCGGCCACTGACTGCCCGGTTGCAGCAAACTGTCAACATTCTCATATAGAATACTGTCGGAAATCGAATCGTTGACGGCCGGTTGCTGCGCCAAAACGGCGAGAGGCAAAGCCAGCAAGACTATGAAATAACTTCTACGCAACATTAATTATCTATTGATACATTAAAAAGAAAAACACAAAGTTAAGTTAAATTTTGGTGAATCGGTTATATTATCCTTGAAAAAATGTGGTTTTGCATGAAAAGAGATATTGTCGTCAATACTGTAATCAAACAGATGTGCGTCAACGTTAGCGTCCACCACGTTCATCAGATAGGTAATCACTACCGCAATGATAGCCCAGTCGCGGTATCTTCTGTAGCCGTCTTTATAGGAGGTGATATATTGCTCTTCATTATAATAGGACGGAATATTCAGCTTTTTATGGAAGTTGCTGTACGGGTCGCCGTCTTTCAAGTCGATGTAAGCTCTCCGGTAGCGTTGAAAATCGTTTTGGGTGCGAATGAGAAAATAAACCGATGCGCCAATAAGTGCGTAGGCAATGGGCACTTTCCAGTATTTGCGGTTGTAGATCTGCCCCAAACCGGGCAATACCGCCGACATGATAGCCGCTTTCGCCGGAATGGGCTTGTTGACGAAATAAAGGGAATCGGCAGGCTGCTCATGAGCTACAACGGTTGTATCGACGGTCAGGATCAGGTTAGACTGCTCCACCTGAAAAGTGGCCAGCGAATCCAAAGGCGTTGCCTGCTCTTGCCCGCGTATGGACAGGCTCAGCGACAAACAAAAGAAAAAAAACAAACCGGTCTTGACGGCGTTATCCATTTTCAACCATTTTTTCCGCCATCTGCAGGATATATTTAAACTCGTCATCGGTGCGAAAATGAATCGTGATACGTCCCGCGCCGGTGGAAGCGTCTCTTTTCAGATCTACTTTCGCGCTGAAATAGCGGCTCAGCCATTCGCGCAAAGGTTCAGGCTCGTTGTCGGGAATAACGGTCGGCGGTTGGGGGTCGGTGAAAACGACTTTGTCCGGAATGTCATCCGTGGCGTCCGGGGTTTTCGAAATCTCCGGTTCCGCCGGATGCGTGTGCTGCCGTACCATCCTTTCCACCTGACGCACGGACAATGCGCCCTCAACAATGTCGTTGAGCAGCTGCAACAGGAAAGCGGGATCGTCGATATTGACCATCGACCGGGCGTGTCCCATCTCGATGTCGCCCTGCCGGAGCGCCAGCTGTACTTCTGCCGGCAGTTTCAGCAGGCGCAGGTAATTGGCAACGGTAGAGCGTTTTTTGCTCACTTGCCGGCTCACTTCCTCCTGCGTGAGCGACAGCTCGTCGATCATTCTCCGGTAGCTAATAGCAATGTCAATGGCATTGAGATCGTCGCGCTGGATATTTTCCAGCAGCGCAAGTTTCAGCAGATCGTCGTCGCCGATCTTCCGAATAAAGGCAGGTATCTCCTTCAGGCCTGCCAACTGCGCCGCACGGTAGCGCCGCTCTCCCGAAATAAGCTGGTATTTGCCGTCCAACTCGCGAACGGTAACAGGCTGGATGATCCCTACCTGACGGATAGAGTCCGCCAGTTCTTCCAGCGTCTCCTGGTCGAAAAAAGTGCGGGGATTGGACGAATTGGCGACGATGCTCGTCAACGCAATGTCGCTTGTCGGACTCACTGCGGGATGGCTGGTTATCGGATTCGGAATAATTGAATCTATGCCTCTTCCCAAATGTTTTGCCATAGGTATTTTTTTGAATGATTACTTGTAAGTTTCGTTTTTCCGGATCAGCTCGTCGGCCAGATGCATGTAGCTGAGCGCGCCGGGCGATTTGGCCTCGTAAAGAATCACCGGCTTGCCGTAGCTGGGCGCTTCGCTGATCTTCACGTTCCGATGAATGATGGTTTTCAGCACTAACTGTTGGAAATGGCGCGTAACCTCTTCCACCACCAGCTTGCTCAGGCTGGTACGCGAGTCGTACATCGTAAGCAGAAAACCTTCGATCTCCAAATTCGGATTGGTGCTCGACTGTATCAGCCTGGTAGTGTTGAGAAGCTTGCCAAGCCCTTCGAGCGCAAAATATTCGCATTGAACGGGGATCATCACCGAGTCGGCCGCCGTCAACGCATTGGCGGTAATCAGACCCAGCGAAGGCGAACAGTCTATCAGCACGTAATCATAGTCGTCTTTCACCTCGCCGATGATGCCCCGCAGGATAAACTCCCGCTTAGGAATGTTGATGATCTCAATCTCAGCGCCTACCAAATCAATGTGCGACGGAATAAGATGCAGGCGGGAAAGTTCCGGCGATTCGCATTTCAGGATGGCCCCCTTCGGATCGGCATGATCAATGATACACTCGTAAATACTGGTTTCAATTTTCTGCGCATCAAAGCCCAAACCCGACGTAGCATTTGCTTGCGGATCGGCGTCTATCAGCAGAACGTTTTTGTCTAATACTGCCAAGCTGGCAGCCAGATTGATGGCGGTAGTGGTTTTGCCCACTCCCCCTTTTTGATTGGCTAAAGCGATTACTTTCGACATCTTCTCTCTTTATTACTCCATATAAATGTTGCCTCCTGTTTCAACATTTTCACGGGGGCAACGAAAAGACAAAGATACATGTTTTTATCCGAATGAAAAAAGGCAACGCCAAAATTCATCCGAATACCTCCTTTTTTCGGTAGCAACAAGAGGTGCTGTTCACACGATTTTCAGCTGTGCAAATTTCAGCAGCAGCAGTTTCCGGCCTGCTTCGCCGAACTGGATCTCCACCCTGGCGCTGGCTCCTTTGCCTTCCATAGCGATCACTTCGCCGCGACCGAACCGCTGATGTTCCACCGTCATGCCGGGTCGGATCCTGTCGGCGTCGCCGGCTGCCGCGGCAGGATCGGAAGATGACGTCCGCGCCCTGTTCACGGGAACCATACGGCTTTGTCCGTCGGCGTCCTGCTGGGAATTGCGACCGGAGGAAGCCATAAAAACAGGCTTCTTCTGGCGCGGCATCACCGGCACGCGGCGACCGTCAGGAAAATCGAGGTATTGCGCATCAATCTCGTCAAGAAAACGGCTGGGCGATGCCGGATGCAGCAAACCCCACCTGAAACGGGTGCCGGCGTAGCTCAAAAAAACGTTGCGGCGCGCGCGCGTCAGCGCCACGTAGAAAAGCCGGCGTTCCTCTTCCAGCTCCTGCTGGGAACCGATGGCCATCGGCGAAGGAAAAAGATTCTCTTCCAGACCAACGATATATACCACTTCAAACTCCAGCCCTTTCGCGGAATGTATGGTCATCACCGCCACGCTGTCCGTCGCTTTGCCCGACTGATCCACGGCAGTGAGCAATGAAATGTCGGAAAGATACTGTTCCAGCGTCACCATGCCCGTATCATCGCCGTTCTCCTCCACAAATTCGCGGATGCCGTTCAGCAGCTCTTCGATATTTTGCAGGCGGCTGATGTTTTCTGGCGTGTTCTCCGCCTGCAGCGAGGTGATAATGCCCGAAGCCGTTACCACGCGGTGCAGCAGCTCGTAGGCATTCAGTTCCGTAAGGTCGCCGGCGAAGCCATTCATGAAAGCCACAAAACGCTGCAACTTGGTGCGTGTGCCTGTCGGAAGGTCGGGCAACAGCTCATCCGCCCGAACGGCAACTTCCCACAACGGCAGGCTGTTGGCAACGGACGCTTCTTCTATCCGACCAATGGTGGCAGCGCCAATGCCGCGCATCGGCACATTGACGATGCGCCTGAAAGCCTCGTCGTCCCTCGGATTCATCAACAGCTTGCCGTAGGCCAGCACATCTTTCACCTCCTTCCGCTCATAAAACGAAGGACCGCCGAAAATCGTATAAGGAATGTCTAATTTGCGCAGCGCTTCTTCAAAAATCCTCGACTGCGCGTTGGTACGCGACAAAATAGCAAAATCCTTATACATCAGCTGTAGCCGCGCCTGCGTCTCCACGATAGACGCCGCTACCCTGTAGCCCTCCTCCTGGTCGGAGAGCGGCTGAAACACGTTGATAGGCTCGCCCCGCGTGTTCTCGGAGAAAACCCGCTTGTCGATACGGTTCCGGTTTTTCTCAATCAGCGTGTTGGCCGCATTCACAATCGTCTTCGTCGAACGGTAGTTCCGTTCCAGCTTGAAAATCTTATAATCCGGATAATCCTTCCTGAAGTTCAGGATATTCTCGATACGGGCGCCGCGAAAAGAATAGATGCTTTGTGCGTCGTCGCCCACCACGCAGACATTGCCCCGCTGCTGCGCAAGCTTTCGCACGATCATGTACTGCGCCGCGTTGGTATCCTGATATTCGTCCACCAGAATATAATGGAAACGAAGCTGGTATTTATCCAGCACCTCGGGATGATTGCGAAAAAGCTTAGTGGTATTCAAAAGAATATCGTCGTAGTCCATAGCGCCGGCTTTCAGGCACCGCTGGGCATATACGCGGTAGATATAGCCCGTCAGGGGACGCCGTACATCCTTGTCCCGCTGGACAAGAATGTTGTTGGAAAAATAGGACTCAGCCGTAATAAGATTGTTCTTGGCGGCAGAAATGCAGTGGTACAAATCTTTTGCCTTGTAAACATTGTCATCCAGCTTCATCTCCTTAACGATTTGCTTGATCACGTTGCGGGCGTCCTGCGTATCGTATATCGTATAATTGGAAGGATAGCCGGCGGCTTCCGCTTCGTAGCGCAGGATACGCGCAAAAACAGAATGAAAAGTACCCATCCACAGGCGGCGCACCTGCTCCTCTCCCACCAGCTTCGCAATGCGCTCCTTCATCTCCCTGGCCGCCTTTCTGGTAAAGGTCAACGCAAGGATATTGTCCGGAGCAACGCCCTGCGACAGCAGGTAAGCGATGCGGTAGGTAAGCACGCGCGTTTTGCCGGAACCGGCGCCCGCAATAATCAGCGATGCACCCTCTACGTCTGTAACTGCGCTGCGCTGAACCTCATTTAACTCGTTTAAAAAATCTGCCATCTCTCTTGCTTTATGATCGCACAAAGATACGTTAATTAATTAATAATTGACAATTAATAATTAATAGTGGACAATTAACAATTATTAATGGACAAGAAAGCATGAAGAAGGAAAAATTAAGACGGCAGAAGGGACAATGCTTACTTTTTCATTCATCATTCTTCATTGAAAAGGGGCAACAGTCCCGATACTGTCTTCAGTATTCCGAATATTGTCTTCAGTATTCCAAATATTGTCTTCAGTATTCCAAATACTGTCTTCAGTATTCCGAATATTGTCTTCAGTATTCCAAATACTGTCTTCAGTATTCCGAATACTGTCTTCAGTATTCCAAATATTGTCTTCAGTATTCCGAATATTGTCTTCAGTATTCCAAATATTGTCTTCAGTATTCCGAATATTGTCCTCAGTATTCCGAATATTGTCTTCAGTAGTCCAAATACTGACGTCAGTAGTCCAAATACTGACGTCAGTAGTCCAAATACTGACGTCAGTATTCCAAATACTGACGTCAGTATTCCAAATACTGGCCTCAGTATTCCAAATACTGGCCTCAGTATTCCACATACTGGCCTCAGTATTCCAAATACTGGCCTCAGTATTCCACATACTGGCCTCAGTATTCCAAAT
>JAISYG010000112.1 GCA_031270075.1 Dysgonamonadaceae bacterium | reverse complement strand
CTACTACCGAACAACATAGCGTTACATTTTATTATTTATTTGTAAATCAATCTATTACATTTATTCTGACTTTTAATGTTTAGAATTGTCAGAAAAACGGCACAAAATTACTACTTTTTTATGAATTAACAATCAAAAACAAAAAAGAACATCAACAGAAAAAAGTTTGCGACACTGTCGCAAAGATTATGAGAAAAAAAGGACAGTGTTTTTACTGTCTTTTTCTGTATTTATCGTACGCAAAGTGGTTGATTAAGCCGCTTTGCGTGAATTTGGCAATGTGCTTTTACTTGCGCAATTTCGGCTGCGGCTCAACAAACTCGAACAAGTTAGGTTTGTGTTCGCCTTGCACGAAAATTCGGGCGGCAATGCTTCTAAAAATAGTTGCTTTTGATTAGGTTGTTTGGTTGTTTCCTGCTCGGCGGGCAAATCGCTGAAAACCTTTGCAGCATATTGATTCAGTATTTTGCCTAATTCTAACACGGTTTGAAAATCGGAGTCGCTGCAAATCATTGGGGTTGCAATATGCCCGATATCAATTATTCGTAGCGCGGTTAAAATCATCGTTATACGAAAAATTATCAAGCCCAAACGCCTGATGGTCGCGAGGTAATCAACGCCTCAGAGATACAAGTATTGGTTTTGTACTTGTGCAAAATGGGCGTTGAATTGCTATTGCTGCGTTGCCGTGAGGCAAAAGCGCAACGGCTCGGATTAGCATTGCAGGGTTTTGTAAAAGTCAAAAAATCGGTCGCCCAAATGCCTGAAATAATCATCAAATGTTGTATTATTGTTGCCTGAAAATACATCTTTCCAAACAGGTAAGATATTCATATAGTAGAATATAAAGCGACTGAATAAGCCGTTTTCGGCGTTGGGAATGAGTGCCGAAACTTGTTTGGGCGTTCCTGAAAGCAGAGCCGACAAGCGCGGTGTTTCAAGTTCTACATAGGCACCTTCGCTAAACAGGTAAAATTTAGAACCGGAGAACGGATAAAAGTCGGACTTTTTTGTTTTCCGGTTCTCTTTTGTTTTTTGCCGTCATTTAAGTGTAAACGTGCCTATCTTAATATCTCAAAGATATATATAAAAAAAGTTTGCGAACCCTACCGATTCGCAAACTCAGCACCCTCTTTTTTATAACAGAAAAGCTTTATTCCTTTTTTGGAGTAATATCGTCCGCAGTTTCCGGAGCCTCTTCCGCTACCGGAACTTCTTCTGTTTCTACGGTTTCAACAGGTTCTTCAACAGCAACCGCTTCAACCGGTTTTTCTTCCACTGTGGCAGCCGGTTTGACTGTTACAGAAGGCGACTGTACGGTTTCTGCTGTGGTTGCGTCCGCTTTTCCGGAACCTTTACGAGAACGACGTGTTTTCGTAGTCGCTTTCTTCAGCGTTTTCAGCATCAATTCGTTGTAGTCTACCAATTCGATGAAACACATTTCGGCATTATCACCCAAACGGTTACCTGTTTTGATGATGCGGGTATAACCTCCCGGACGATCGCCGATTTTTTGCGAAATTTCTTTGAATAATTCCGTTACGGCGTATTTGTTATGCAATTCCTGAAATACCACGCGCCGCGAATGGGTTGTATCGTTTTTCGATTTGGTAATCAGTGGTTCTACATATTTGCGAAGCTCTTTCGCCTTAGCCAATGTTGTAAATATTCTTTTGTGCATAATGAGCGAAACAGCCATATTGGAGAGCATCGCCGCCCGATGAGAATAAGTACGTCCTAAATGATTGATTTTATTGTTATGTCGCATTTTTATTATTCTTTATCTAATTTATACTTACTGATATCCATACCGAAATTCAAATCCAGGCGCTCAAGTAGTTCGTCTAATTCGGTCAATGATTTTTTGCCGAAATTACGGAATTTCAACAAATCATTTTTCTGATACCGCACAAGTTCGCCCAAAGTTTCTACATCCGCCGCTTTCAGACAGTTGAGCGCCCGAACCGACAAATCCATATCTGTCAAGCGCGATTTCAGCAGTTGACGCATGTGAAGGATTTCTTCGTCGAACTCGTCATTCAATTCGGAACCGGTTTGTTCCAAATGAATTTTTTCGTCGGAAAACAAGGCAAAATGATAAATCAGAATGCGAGCCGCCTCTTTCAGAGCTTCTTTCGGATGAATTGAACCATCGGTAGTAATTTCGAAGGTCAACTTTTCGTAGTCCGTCTTTTGTTCCACACGGAAAGGGTCGACCACGTAGTTTGCATTCACAATCGGCGTAAAAATCGAATCGATTGCTATTTGTTCAAGATCATCATTTTCCGTCCGGTTTTCTTCGGCCGGCACATAGCCACGCCCTTTACCGATAGTTAACTCTATTTTCAGATGCGCACTTTTATCCAGATGACATATAACAAACTTCGGATTCAATATATCGAAACCGGCTAATTGTTTGTCGATATCTTCAGCCTTGAATTCTTCCACGCCTGAAATATTAACGGTAACTTTTTCTGTTTCAATATCTTTTACAGTTTGTTTGAACCGGATTTGCTTCAGCTTGGAGATGATGTTGGTAACATCTTCCAAAACGCCCGGCAGTGCGGCAAACTCATTATTGATGCCATCAATCTTAATGGATGTAATGGCATAGCCCTCTAAAGAAGAGATAAGGATGCGGCGCAGGGAATTTCCGATGGTAATTCCATAGCCGGGTTCCAACGGACGGAATTCAAATCGACCGAACTTGTTGTCCGCTTCCAACATTAATACTTTATCGGGTTTTTGAAATGCTAATATTGCCATAATAACCGGATTATTTAGAATATAATTCTACAATTAACTGTTCTTTGATATTTTCGGGAATATCAGCCCTTTCCGGAATATGCAAATAATTGGCGCTCATCGAAGATTGATCGTATTCAATCCAGGGGTATTTGCTATGATTAACGCCTGTAACACTATCCAGAATCACTTCCAAAGATTTCGCTTTTTCACGTACACCTATCCTTTGTCCCGGTTTTACGGAATAGGAAGGAATGTTTACCACTTTGCCATCCACAACAATGTGGCGGTGGGAAACCAACTGACGGGCGCCTGCCCGTGTTTTCGCCAATCCCATACGGTAAACGATATTGTCAAGACGCGATTCCAGTAATTGAAGAAGCACTTCACCCGTAATGCCTTTCGAGCGGGAAGCTTTATCAAACAAATTCCGGAATTGTCTTTCCAAAACGCCGTAGGTATATTTCGCTTTCTGTTTTTCGCGCAACTGGATACCGTATTCGGAAGTTTTTTTCTTCCGTCCGTTACCATGTTGTCCGGGAGGATAATTCTTTTTACTGAGAACCTTGTCGGGTCCGAAAATCGCTTCGCCGAATTTACGCGCAATTTTTGTTTTGGGGCCTGTATATCTTGCCATTTTCTTATTGTAAATTGATTGTTAAACTCTTCTTCGTTTGGGAGGACGGCAACCGTTGTGCGGAAGCGGCGTAACGTCGATAATTTCCGTTACTTCGATTCCGGTTCCGTGTATGGTTCGGATAGCCGATTCGCGGCCATTGCCCGGCCCTTTCACATACGCTTTTACTCTGCGCAAACCCAAATCATAGGCTATTTTCGCACAATCCTGTGCGGCCATCTGGGCGGCGTAAGGCGTGTTTTTCTTGGAACTCCGGAAACCCATTTTACCGGCCGAAGACCATGAAATCACCTGTCCTTCGCTGTTCGCAAGGGTAATGATGATGTTGTTGAATGAAGAGTGAACATGTAGCTGACCGTTTGCGTCAACTTTTACTACTCTTTTTTTCGCTGCGACTGTTTTTTTTGCCATAACTTTTTTTAATTAACCTTTCGTTGCTTTTTTCTTGTTTGCAACCGTTTTTTTCTTGCCCTTCCTTGTACGGGCGTTATTTTTAGTACTCTGACCTCTCACGGGGAGCCCGATACGGTGACGCACGCCGCGGTAGCAACCGATATCCATCAAACGTTTGATATTCAACTGAACCTCAGAACGAAGATCCCCTTCCACTTTGTAATACTGACCGATGACTTCGCGCACGGCTGCGGCTTGGTCATCCGTCCAATCTTTCACTTTAATATCTCTGTCAATCCCTGCTTTTTCAAGGATTTTATTAGCTGAACTGCGACCGATACCGTAAATATAAGTTAACGCTATTTCGCCTCTTTTATTCTGGGGCAAATCCACCCCTACTATTCTTATTGCCATTTATTTGAAAATTTTAGCAAAATTAATAAAATTATCCTTGACGTTGTTTAAATTTAGGATTTTTCTTATCGATCACATACAAGCGCCCTTTTCTACGTACAATTTTCGAATCGGCGCCACGCTTTTTAATTGAAGCTCTTACTTTCATATTCTTAAATTTTTTTATTTATATCGGAACGAAATACGGCCTTTAGACAAATCGTAGGGTGACATTTCTACTTTCACCTTATCGCCGGGAAGGATTTTAATATAATGCATCCGCATCTTTCCTGAAATATGGGCGGTAATTTCATGCCCATTTTCCAGTTCAACCCGGAACATTGCATTCGACAATGCTTCTACAATAGTACCATCCTGTTCGATTGCTGCCTGTTTAGCCATATATTATTTTTTTTGTAAAACCTGATCTATCAACTCGAAAGTGGATAAAATATCCGCTTTCCCTTGCCGGATTGCGACCGTATGTTCAAAATGGGCGGAAGGTCGGCGGTCGGCGGTACGAATGGTCCATCCGTCCTTTTCTATCTTCACTTGCTTCTTTCCCATATTAATCATCGGCTCGATGGCGAGGCACATTCCGCTTTTCAACAGTGTTCCGTACCCTTTTTTTCCATAATTGGGAACGTCCGGCGCTTCGTGCATCTCTTTGCCGATACCGTGTCCTACCAAATCGCGGACTACGCTGTAACCTCTGTCTTCGCAATAATGCTGAATGGCATTCCCGATATCGCCTGTCCGTTTTCCTTCCACGGCTGCATTGATTCCGACGTATAAAGCTTCTTTTGTTGTTTGCAGCAGCTTTTTTACTTCGGATTTGACTTCGCCTACTTCAAATGTATAGGCCGAATCGCCGCAATAGCCATTTATTTTTACTCCGCAATCGAGCGAAACAATATCGCCGTCTTTCAGGCGGTAGTCGCCCGGAATGCCGTGAACGACATTCTCATTGACCGAAATGCAGAGCGCATTGGGAAAGCCCCTGTATCCTTTAAACAACGGTATTCCTCCATGATCGCGGATAAATGCATCGCCTATTTTATCTAATTGAAGCGTGGTAACTCCCGGATTGATGTGTTTCGCCACTTCTGCTAAAGCGGCTCCGACCAAATGGTTAGCTACTCGCATCAACTCTATTTCCTCGTCAGTCTTTAGATAAATCATCAATACATCTGACCCGAACGGCCTTTAATTCTTCCTGATTTCAACAATCCGTCGTAATGACGCATCAACAAATGGCTCTCCACTTGTTGCAAAGTATCCAGAACCACACCGACCAGAATCAACAGTGATGTTCCTCCAAAGAAAGAAGCAAAGCCCTGTTGGATTCCGAACAGATTGGCGAACGTAGGCATTATAGCTACCAGCGCCAAAAACAACGATCCGGGAAGTGTGATCCGCGACATGATTTCATCGATATACTCAGCGGTTTTCTTGCCCGGCTTGATGCCCGGAATAAACCCGTTGTTACGTTTCAAATCTTCCGCCATCTGTTTCGGGTTAATTGTAATCGCCGTATAAAAATAGGTAAACATGATAATCAGTACTACATCTATAAAATTATACCAGAAACCATACATATCAGTCAGCGGTCCGAATACTTTGAAAGCCCAACTGTCCGCATTGGAGCCGAAGCCCATCACCGACACGGGAATAAACATAATGGCCTGCGCAAAGATGATCGGCATCACATTAGCAGCATTCACTTTCAAGGGAATGTATTGTCGTGCGCCGCCGTATTGCCGGTTGCCCATCATTTGCTTGGCGTATTGAACCGGTATTCGCCGCGTTCCCTGCACCAGCAGGATAGCACCAGCAATCACGGCCAACAAGATAATAATTTCTACCAGCATCATAATCAGACCGCCCGCCGTTTCGCTCATACGCGAGATAAATTCCTGGGTCAACGCTTCCGGCAAACGCGCGATAATCCCCACCATGATGATGAAGGAAACGCCGTTGCCGATACCTTTATCGGTGATTCTTTCTCCCAACCAAAGCACAAACATCGAACCGGCTGCGAGAATAATGGTCGAAGACATCGTAAACCATATACCACTGGGAAGCATCGCTCCCGCCTGTCGCATTTGCACGCTGAGGTTCACCAAATAAGTCGGAGCCTGAAGTATCAGGATAGCTATCGTTAAATAACGGGTATATTGGTTGATTTTCCGCCTGCCGCTTTCGCCTTCGCGTTGCAGTTTCTGGAAATAGGGCACTGCAATCGCCAACAGCTGTATCATGATAGACGCCGAGATGTACGGCATAATTCCCAGAGCTACAATCGATGCATTTGAAAAAGCTCCTCCGGAAAACATGTCCAACAAACTCATCAATCCGCCTTGGGTTTGGGCCTGTAACGCGCTCAAATCGGCCGGGTTAATTCCCGGAAGCGTGATGACGGACAAAAAGCGGTAAACAATAATCAATAGGAAAGTGAGAATGATCCGGTTTTTCAGATCTTCTATCTTCCAAATGTTTTTTACAGTATCAATTGCTCTCATCGGATTAGAGTTTTACGGCTTTTCCTCCTGCTTTCGTAATCGCTTCTTCGGCTGTTTTGGAAAACGCATGGGCGGTAATTTCCAAAGCGGAAGTAAGGGTTCCTTTAGCAAGGATTTTCACCAAATGTTTAGACGAAACAAATCCGGCCTTCTTCAATTCTTCGATGCCGATTTTCGTCAACTGTTGTGCATCTGCCAATTCTTGCAAAGTATTCAAATTGATTGCTTTGTATTCAATATGGTTGATGTTTTTGAAACCAAATTTCGGCAAACGCCGTTGAATAGGCATCTGGCCGCCTTCAAACCCGATTTTCCGGGAATAACCCGAACGGGATTTCTGACCTTTATGCCCTCTGGTGGAAGTGCCTCCCAAGCCCGAACCCGGTCCACGACCGATGCGTTTGCGGGTTTTTATGGAACCTTTGGCCGGTTTTAAATTGGATAAATTCATAATTCTACTTCAACTAAATGTTTAACTTTTTCAATCATACCCCGGATGGCCGGATTATCGTTGTGTTCTACCACGCGGCCTGTTTTTCTCAGTCCCAAAGCATCCAAAGTGAGCTTTTGCTTTTTCGGACATCCGATGCGACTTCTTACCTGTTTGACTTTTATTGTTGCCATATCTGTATCCTCCTCATTAACCTTTAAATACTTTTTCTACCGATATTCCTCTGTTTTGAGCCACCATAGCCGGGTCGCGCAATTCACTCAAAGCGGCGAGGGTTGCTTTCACCAGGTTATGAGGATTGGACGAGCCTTTCGATTTAGCCAAAACGTCGGTTACTCCGACACTTTCCAATACCGCACGCATGGCGCCCCCTGCTTTCACCCCGGTACCATGGGTAGCCGGTTTGATAAACACTTGCGCTCCGCCGAATTTGGCGACTTGTTCGTGAGGAATGGTTCCTTTATAGATTGGAACTTTAATTAAGTTCTTTTTAGCCGCTTCTATGCCTTTGGCGATAGCGGCCGTTACTTCACCGGCTTTACCTAAACCCCAGCCGACAATCCCGTCTTCGTTTCCAACTACTACAATAGCTGCAAAGCTGAAGGTTCGCCCCCCTTTGGTAACTTTCGTTACGCGGTTGATGGCTACCAAGCGGTCTTTCAAATCCAAGTCGTTCGTTGACTTTACTTTATTGTTTATTGCCATTTCTTATTAAAATTTAAGTCCGCCTTTACGGGCTGCTTCTGCCAATTCTTTTACTCTGCCATGGTATAAATACCCGTTCCGGTCGAAGACGACGGTTTCGATACCTGCTTCTTTTGATTTCTGGGCAATCAGTTCGCCTACTTTGGTTGCGATTTCCTTTTTCGGCGCTTTTTCCGTTATTCCAAGCGAAGAAGCAGCAGCCAGCGTCCGGCCAGTTAGATCGTCGATCACTTGGGCATAGATTTGTTTGTTGCTTCTGAACACACTCAAGCGAGGACGTTCGGTTGTGCCTGAAACGTGCTTGCGCACCCGCTGTTTTATTTTAATTCTTCTTAATTCCTTTGTTGTCATAATAATTCCAGTTTTCGATTATTTACCTGCCGATTTTCCAGATTTTCTACGAACCACCTCACCCACGAAGCGGATACCTTTACCTTTATAAGGTTCTACTTTCCGGAACGAACGGATTTTCGCACAAGCTTGTCCGATGAGTTGTTTATCGGCCGATTCTAAAATTACCATGGGATTCTTATTCCGTTCCATCTTAGTTTCTACTTTGATTTCCGGAGGTAACTGCAAATAGATATTGTGCGTATAACCCAGCGAAAAATCCAGTACATTGCCGGTACTCGACACGCGGTAACCGACACCGACCAATTCCAATTCTTTCTTATATCCTTCCGATACGCCGACCACCATATTATTAATTAATGCGCGGTATAAACCGTGCATGGCGCGATTTTGACGTTCGTCATCGGGACGCGATACGGTCAATACGCCATCGGTTATCTCTACTTTGATAGCCGGATTGATGTATTGCGACAACTCGCCTTTGGGGCCTTTCACCGTAATTATATTGTCTTTTTGCGACACGCTTACTTTAGCGGGCAACGTGATGGGTAATTTTCCTATTCTTGACATACGTTTTCCTCCTTATTTAGTAAACATAACATAAAACTTCGCCGCCGATTTTCAGGTCGCGGGCTTCCTTGTCTGTCATCACTCCTTTAGAAGTACTCAGTACGGCAATACCCAAACCGTTCAATACGCGAGGCATGTCTTTGTAACCGGTGTACCGACGCAACCCCGGCGTAGAAATACGTTTCAGGGCTTTAATGGCGTTCACTTTATTCACGGGGTCGTATTTCAAGGCAATTTTAATCGAGCCTTGAGGACCTTCCTCTACAAACTTGTAATTCAAGATGTAGCCTTTGTCGAAGAGGATTTTTGTGATTTCCTTCTTCAAATTCGACGCAGGAATATCCACCACGCGATGTTTCGCTTTGATGGCATTCCGTAATCGTGTCAGATAATCTGCAATAGGATCTGTCATATTATTAATTAATTAAATTGATCCGGTCTGTCCGGACAATATTTAACACTCTCACTTGATTTCTACAATGGAATATTGTTTTATTCCCTGAAAACCAACCCGTTTTATATGCATTTTTTGTAATAATGCGTACAAAAGGGGTTGCAAAGATAATATATTTTTTGGAAACGGCATAACTCCCAACCGGAAAATTTAATATATTTGATGAGAAAATCTTTCTAATTGAATTCCCTGCTATCGGATATGGTTGTGAGTTCATTCCTCAGACCGAATAATTACAAAAATTTTTATCTGACCCCGGATAAGGCTCACCCAATAAAGCTTTATACTCCTTAGTAAAATTATCGAAAGTAACCTTAGCCAAACTTTTTTTACCCATTTGGATAAAGGCTTTGCATTTGATACTTATCGCTTCTTCACAAATGGAATCCAATTTTAAGAGCGAATCGGCAATTTTTAAACGAATGTCCTGATTGTTGTAAAATGAATTGTTTTTATTGTCGACAATATACATCAACGTATCAATGACGGAATTTGTAAAACCCGTCTTAAAATTATCTATCCATTCCAATTGTATATTCGGGAGCATTGGCCCGTAATCAAGAAGAGATAAAAGCCGTAATAAATCCTCTTTGGAGGTTATTGTTTCATTTTGGATTTTGTTTATCAGCCTCAGCGTTTCTTTATAATCGGAAAATATATCGTCCGGAAAAACAATTGTCCAGTAACCGTTTTGATTGGTTATGTCGATATTGCCCAATTCTTGAAGGATAACTCTCAATTTACTGATGTTTACATTCCGATTATTCCGGGCGGCTTCTTCCGTTTTATCGAACCATAATAATTCCTGCAATTTCGACGAGGATATTCCTTTTTGATTGGAGTAGAGAATCATCAACACCAAAATATACTTTAATGTAGGTGCAAATTCGCCGGTTATATTTTCACCGTTTTTATTAAACACTTGAAAACCGCCAAGGAATAAAATGGATTTCTTTTTAAAATCGTAATAGGCTTTTTCTTTCAGTATATCTTCTGGATTACTGTCCATTTCCGGTTTCTCTTGGTTCGTTTCGTTTTTCTTTTTCGATTGCTTTCTTACATTTTTCTTTATGATTCGGAAAATAATCATAAGAAACAAAGCGCCCGCTACAAAAAACCACAATTTATTTATCCGGTTTACGGATATATGTTGTATTGCATCTTGTTGATTTAATGGCGGATAATCTAACGTGTACACTTGAATACACGATGTTTGCTGATCTTTGGAGTAAGAGGCAACTGCTACTAATTGGGATAATTGTTCAGAATAATACAAATCACAAAACGATGTAATATCCTGAAAATAAAACTCGATGGAATCGGCTAATACTTCCTCTTTCTGTGTTTCAAGATTGATTTTTATCAGACTTATGGAGGAAGCATATGTTTTATTAGGATAAACCAAGACATAAATATTTTTATCGTTCTCATCCACAATTAAACTGTTGGAATAAACATTACCTTTATCGCCATCTTTGTCTATGTCGAATAAATAATTAACTTTCAATGTTTTCAAATCTACTTCATACAAATCCGAAAAATTTTTCGGCGACAGTTCCTGTCTTCCCATTTCCGATCCGCGACCTCCTAAAATATAAACTTTATCTCCGCCATTATTTCCTCCCATAGCCGCTAAATAGCGAGGCGTTATGGTATGGGAAAAATCGTAACAGTTCCTTTCGCCGGTTTTCAAATTAATTTTAAAAAAATCACTTTTATATTTATAAAAACCATATCCGCCGAATAGATACAGCGATGAATCGCAGTTGGAAATATAACGATTCTGGTGAGCGTGAGTAGGTTCATCTTCATCCGGTTGGTATCCTGTCCAAGAATTGCCGGCAAAATCATAATAGTAATTTTGTTCTTTTTCAATACTGTAAAAAAACAGCCGGGAAGAAACCGGATCAAATAACAAATGATTATAAAATTTCCCCCGTATTTCGGAATTACATTTGATCCTTTTTGTGGAAAAGGTTGATAAAGAATAAGAAATCAATTCATTACTATTCAAAATATAAATAAGATTATGAATCGAATCGAAAGTAATTTGGGGAAATAATGTAGATTGAAATTCAGCTATTTTTTTCCAATACGCCCGATTATCCATTGTCCAGAAAGGATTGGAAGCAATGGCAGGCATATTTCTCAGTTCATCAAAAACAATATTTGTTCCGTGCTTGTTCAATATCCAATGATGTAATTCCTTGTTGTTGTAATAAATGCGAATATTTCTCATGATAACGGGAGCCACATCGTTTGTCAGGAAATTTTTGAAATCACATTTCCCAAAGCAGATATTCAGGTTCTTAATGTTCTTCAATTCATGGGGATGACAATGAATGATTTCATCGTTGAACCGGAAAGAAATACAATTCTGCTTTTTATTGACGGTAAAAGCCATATGAATCCACTGTTCGGGATTCAATATTGTTTTTAATTGAAAGTCATGATTATTGACTACAAAAAAAGCCTTTAATTCATTATTCACAATGAAGTCGAAATTTTCGCCGGTGTTTGATATTACTCTAAAAACATAGCCGAATTTAATATCTTCATTCCTCAGAAAAACGTCCAATTCCATTGTAAATTCATCTTGATTATCCAATACATAAGGCTTGTTATTATTCAAAATCAATGAAGTTCTCCCATCTATATTTTGATGATGCGAATGAAAGTATAAACCCCCTTCAAGAAATTGCCCGTAAGCAGAACCTGCCATGAAGAAAAACGTCAACAGACTAAAATAAAAGATGTTTCGATCGCAGTTCCTCACGAGTTTACCTCTTAATTAACTTTTTACTATATAAATTATTATCTCTGCAAATTTAGCCGGAATTTTTCACTTTCACAAATATTTATTGGTTTATTCAAATGGGTTGTTTATAATAATTTTTCGTGCAATCAGTCTTTCTTCTGTATATAAGTGCAGAATGTACGTTCCATTTTCTAAACCGGAAACGGGGATGATTATATCGTTGTTTCCGGAATGTATTTGAAATGAGCCGCTTAGAACTATTTTTCCTCTTATATCAAACAATTGAAAAGGGCTATTGCATGCTTTGGTGGAAAAATAATAGATATGCAAAAAATCTTTTACAGGATTGTTGTGTGTGATAGAAGGAATTATCGGTACCATAGCGGCTATTCCGGTCGGGGGTTCAACGCCAAAATAGAGCGTGTCGGAGGCCAAACTGCTATTTCCCCATTCGTCTTTTATTTTCACCCAATATTTTCCTTTTTGTGAAATCCGGCGGGATGAGGTGTTATTAAACGTTCCATCATTCCAGCTATAGGTATATTTATTGTTATTTTCATCGCTTTTCATTACTTTCACATCGAACCCTGACCCGGCTTGCATACTTTCGGGATCCATTAGCCGAATAATCGGCCGAATGGTTTTCATGCGATTCCCTTTTTCCTGATTATTCAATCCCAAAGAAATATAACTCCATGTATTTCGTGACAGAATCCATTCGCTCAAATATTGCACATGGGCTTGGTGGCTTTTAGGAGTTACAAAGCCGTCCTGACTACGGTATTCCGACAATATTTGCGGCCATTTATTCTTTTCCCGTTCAATAGCGCCCGATTCTTCCAATGCGTGGTAGTTGGCCTGCAAAATACCCGGTATTTTTTCAACAAGAGGTTGCAATGCCTCGTAGCGGCTGTTGTATTGGGCAGCATAATTTTCATCCCGGTACAAACGGTGAAACCACCGGTGATCTCTTATCCAATTTCCATCTTCCGTATAAATGCCGGAATTTCCGAATGAAAGATCAAAATCCCAAGGAGCGCTCATATTCAGTTTTTCATTCCTTTCTTTATGAACAAAAATGCTGGCATGAAACAAATTGTCGCAACCTTTTGAAAGCTCGTGTAAAATAGTCCAATCTATAAAGCTGGGAATATCAATGTATTTCCGAAAACCATTGACCAAATCTTTGAACTTGTTATCATCCCACAAAACGGATTCAAATTCATTGATATAATCCCTGATCCATTCCCTTTGCGCCGGCGTTACGTTCTTGGCTTTCGGATATTTAAAAGAAAAATTAATATCTGTGGATGTCTGAAACTGTACAGCTTTTTCTTTCTCGTCGAGCTTATCCGGAGAGGAAGCCTCCAGGATATAACCTCCGGAAATACGAGGCGTTACCTGATCTTCCTCTGCATCTGTTAATTTCTTGATTTTTATTCTATTATCGCCTCTCTGAACTTTTTCCGATAAACAATACAATCCTCTGTAATCGTTATTTACCCAAAGTTCCACATAACGCATGCGGGGAGTCCACTGAATATGATCCAGATGTTGTCCCAAATACATTGCCAACGGAATACGCATTAAGCTCCGATCGTGCCAGAATGCCAGCAAACACCACTCTTCGGATTCCGGCATATCCAATAGCGCCACCGGATTTTCGTTTCCGTCTTCTTGTATCAAATCGATATTATAGGGTTTTTTGGGAACACCCCACGTGGTATTTCCCCTGCCTTCAATCAGAATTTTCCCGTTATAAAAATCTTCCTCCAAATATCCGGACATCGTTGAATTGGAAATACGCATAGTCGCTTCCAATTTTCCGGCGTAATCCGGATCGTGCTTTTCATTTTTTATATCCTCTGTTTTCTTACCATCCGACAAAGTGATGCGTACTTCCGCAATTCCTTTCGGCGAAAAAAGCCATTCTTCGTTTTGGGCGAAGAGAGATAGTGTTCCCCAAATAGCCAATATACCTGATAAAATTGTTTTCATATTGTAATTATTTGTTGTGATAAATCTGCTTTCCTGCTGTTACTCCGTTTTCATTCCATGCGTCAATTGAAAAATAATATTCCGAATCGCGATTGAAATAACCGGCTTCCAAGCGATTGGAAAACACCATGCTCGCATGGGTTAATTGATTTTCGTTCACACCCCAACGTACAACATAGCCGGTTGTGTTTTCTTGCTTATTCCACGTCAGAGTGAAGCGGCGTGGATCGTTTTCATTTCTATGAATCTGTATACCGGTTACTTCCGGAGGAATTTCACCGTTTCCTTTGCCGAAAACACGAAATCCCGACAGGGAAAATTTTCCATTCCTGTTTTTTGCATTGGTAATCCGAATATATCTTGCCGTTTGAGCTGTATCGGCCACAAGCAGTTCGTGTGGCCGGTCAACCGTATTGTGTGTCCGGTCGCTGAACCACACCCAGTTTTTGCCATCGTTGGATGTTTTAATATAATATTGGTAAACCACGTATGAATCGGGTGCTTTAACTGTAACATCCTGATCGGCGAAATTGACTTGTATGGCATTTATTTTCATGGTTTTTCCCAAATCAATTTGCCACCATTCGCCTGCATTTCCGGTTTGCGCCGACCACCCGTTTTCTATTGCTTCGTTGTTGGCATTTTCCGGAATATATTCCGCATAGACCGACGATGCAGTAACCGGTTGTTTGTACGACAATAAATTCCAATGCAAAGAACCGTCGTTTGTTTTCAGATCTGTTTTTTCGTCGGGAACAACAAAGGGATAATCCGTCCAAACCGTATGTGCACACAAATGGTCGTTTTCATCGAAATAAACGGGGAACAAGCCCAGTCGTCGCTCAAAAGAATGGCGTTGTGAAATCCGCATGGTGGCTACATGCCAATAATTTCCATATTTATCCTGAAAAGTATGTCCATGTCCGGCACCTCCGATAAAACCGCCGGGTTTGAAAGAAAAAGGACTGTTTTCCATGTAAGTAAATGGGCCTAACGGATGATTGCCCACATAAATACCGTCGCCGTAAATCCGGTATTGTGTACCCGGCGCTGCATATTGCAGGTAATATTTGCCTTTGTATTGAATCATGCAAGGTCCTTCGTTCCAGCCGGTCCGGTTTTCTTCATTGTTGTTTCCGGGAACTTCCCATCCGTATTTATCCACATTGTGTTCGATCAATACCAGAGGCGTTCCAACGGCTTGGAAGTTGTTGGCGGGATTGATTTCCACACCCATAATCGGGTCTTTATCCGAACAACCCCAATACATATAGACTTTACCGGTGCTGTCGTCTTTGAAAAAAGCGGGGTCGGTTACCGAATATTCAAAACGTGAGGGTGTAAGTTCTTTCCATTGGTCGATATCCGGATTATCGGTATAAAAAATTCGTGTCGAACCGCTTACAAAATAATACAATTTACCTTCCCAAACCAAAATGGTCGGGGCATAATTTTCCTGTACGGGAATAGTGGTGCAACGAATATAGTTCCAATTCACCAAATCCTGCGAACTCCAGTATCCACCCGATTTAGAAGCAAATAAGTAATATTTCCCGTTGAAATATTCGCAAACCGGATCGGCAGCTTCCCTGCGCGACGGCTCATCAAACTGAAAACGATAATTCAAATCCATGGGATTGGCTATAATCCGGTTATTATCCGACTGTGTTTTTTTCAACATCCGGCTTGCCTTTCCTGCCAAAACCAAATAATAATCGTTTCCCAAGTCGGCGTCTAAGGGAAGAAAATAACTTTTGCCAACCGGAACCTCGGTTGCGCATTTGAAGATAGCCGTACCTTCGTCTATCTCGTCGAACATAGCCAGATACAACATTTCCGCTCCCTGATGGATATGGCTTGTCAGTTGTTGCCAGTAAAAGCTGCCGCGATTTCGGGGAATCGGCTTCGAGCCTTTGTTCATATTTACCCACGAAAATCCGGGGAAAGCCAATGGCGCATAATCCACATTGTTTTGTTTACACCATTCCATATCTTCCTTTACTAATTTTTCGTAGCGAGGGAACGTTTGCTCGTTGTAACGGCCAACAAACCAGGGCATCACTATATCGCATTTTCGTATCAGGCGGTGTAATTCAGGGTCATTGAGTGTATCGTCTTCCAGTTTTCGCCAATGAGTGGGAACACCTATCAGTACACTGTAACCGCGTTCGATTAAAGCGTCGATAATGATTTCTGCTTCACGGAAGCCATATTTTCGACGATCGTTAAATCCAACGCCCCATACGGCAACCAAAGGTTTGCCGTTGTGATGCAAATAGGACGGATTGTAGATGCGTTCCCGAATATCATATTGCTTGGCAATGGAGTCGATGTCCATCAATACCAATTGTTCGTCGCCGGGCAACATGCCACTCAAATCGTACATAATACCGATGGCGCGATGGTTGGTATTAGCGGCATGGATAGCCGATTTCCAGACTTTATTCAGTTGATTATAACTTTTGGGACGTTTGATTTCCGCCACAAAACGCTGGACGAAGACACCGTCGATGCCATATTCGCGCATCCAACGAAAATGCGTTTGAACCGTCGATTCGTCGTATTCGCTCATCACATACGCAGGGCGTCCATCGGCAAAAACAAAATCGGTTTTATAAATCTTTTCATATTCCGATACATCAGGCCACATATCAATGGTACAATTGCCCGGATGAAATTTATCGTCTTTTCCGCAATAATGATACCAACCCCGGTCGGAGCCGTCGCCCGGACAACTGAACCATCCCTGATAACCTGCCATTGCCAAGCCTTTATAAGAATCGTATTTCCGGATGGTTTGTGCGCTACCCGGCCAATAAACAAGAAGCAATAAGACGATTATTCCTTTTTTCATAGCTGTCGACTGTTTTTTACTAATTTACTTCGGTACATCCTCTCGTCGGTCAGTAAAGTAAGGAAATAAATACCGGGCATTTGTTTCGACAAATCAATTTTCAGATTGGAATCGCCGCCTTTCCCCTGTAAAATATTTTTTCCGCTGACGTCGAAAACCGATACGGAATTTACTTTATCGTTGCTTTGTACGTGAAAAACGCCATTGGAAGGATTGGGATATACCGATACCGGATGGATTCCAATATCCCGAATGTCAGTGGCTGTATTCACGAAAGTAAACCGGTCGAAATACACATTTCCCGAAGGATAAAACCCAATGGTATGCCTGCCTTTCGTCAGTGCAATATTCGAAGCAATAACGGTTGCCAAATCGGATACAGAGGCAGTTGGAACTGTATAACGGTAAGGATTCGTCAGTTTCTTCCCGTCGTATTCCAAATAGAACTTCACTGCCGGACTGCCGGATACGGCTCCGATACGAAATTCGATGTTGTAAACACCGTCTTTCAACACTTCATAAGTGTAATTCAGATATTCCTTATTGGCGGTATTGGTTACATATACAATACCTGTGCGGCGGTCTTTGCTGATGTCCACATCTTCCCTGCGATATTCCAAAGAGGGATTGCCTTCCGTTGTGTCCCAATAAGCAATTCCCTGTCCGCCTTCGTTGTAATCTTCCGCCTCAATCGTACCGGGGGCTGTTCGCTCAATTCCCTTGTATGGCGTACCCTTATCTTTGGTTTGTGCAACGGTTTGGATGGTTCCGTTTTCATTAAAAAACAGCGAATCCACACAAATACTTCTCAACAAACCGGTTCCGGACAGATCGGCCGTGTGGTAAAACGCCCACCATTGACCTTTATATTCCACCACCGAACCGTGGCTGGTATCGCTGGTCGTCGAAGTCAGGTAAACGCCTTTGTACGACCATGGGCCCAATGGATTATCGCCGGTTGCGTAACGCAACTGATTGGCTCCACCGGTATTATCGGCGTAAGTAAGGTAATAAACGCCATTCCGTTTAAAGACCCATGCTCCTTCATGAAAGTCAATCAAACCGGTCATGGCTTGTAAGGAGCCGTCAAGTTCAATCATATTTTCTTTCAATTGGGCGCCAAAACAGTGGTTACCGCCTCCGTAGTAAAAATACGCCTGCCCGTCGTCGTCGATGAATACGCAGGGGTCGATGTGTCCCTCGTCGGGTAAGCCGATAAGCGTATGCGATAATACCTGAAAATTAGCGGCCGGCTCGTCACTTACGGCAATACCGATACGCCAGGTGTCGTTCCATGTAGGGCCGTAGGGATGAGGAAAATAGAAATAGTACTTGCCGTTGCGGTAAGCGCAATCGGGCGCCCACATAAAGGTTGCGCCGGAAGATGCGTTGGTGATGGGTACACCCCAAGACACTTGTGAGGCTTCAAGGATTTGCCCGTGGTCGGTCCAATGCACCATATCGTCGGTTGAATAAACGTGATATTTATCCATTCGGTCGCAACCGCTCGGCGGGTCTATATCGTGGGATGGATATACATACAAGCGTTCCTTGCCGTCAATCGTCCAAACATGCGCCGACGGGTCGGCTGTATAGATATCCCTTACAATCGGGTTTCCGGTGTAGACAAATTCTTTTTCTACCTGTTGCCCACAGGCGTTACAGGAAAGGAAAAGGCTTATAAAGCCGGTAAATAATAAATTTTTCATATTGTTGATAACTATTGATTTATATACTTGAACTTCAATCTATTTTCGTTTTTATTGTTTGTCCGTTATATTGAATAATTGTTTTTTCGTTATTTCCTGCAAATGTAATTTGAAAAGTGCGTTCTTCCAACATTCCGGGAAAACTGCCCTGCCTATTTTCAACAGTCAGCGTGCGGCCGGCGTCGTTCCAGCGGATTGTGATTGTAGAGTAAACGCCTTTTTCGTAATTGTAATTATCGTTTTCGTCTTCATACAAAATAAATTCCGCATCCTTTCCGGGATAGATTTTCAATTCAAGATTTTGCCATTTTTTTTCAGCGGCATACTGCACATCGGTTCCATAAGGAATAATGGAGCCGGCTTTCACGTAAAGCGGCAAAATATCAACAGGCGTTTCCCGTCGAAGTTCCGTTCCTCCGTCCCATTTTTCTTCCGTCCAAAAATCGTACCAACCGGCGCCTTCCGGCAAATAAACCGGAACGGTTTGGGTTTGTGAAAAATCCACTGTCGAAGCGGCTTTTTCGCCTTTGGAATAAAAAGATTGAGTAACCGGAACAACCAAAATTGACCGGCCATACATATATTCGCTACCCATATTCCAAACTTTTTTATCGTTCGGAAAATCCATTGCTAACGGCCGCATTATCGAACCGCTTTCGGAGGTTACATGCCACGAAAGGGAATAATGGTAGGGCAATAAGCGATATCGCAAGCGGATATATTTTTCAATGGCATCGTAGGCCCAGTCGCCTTTTCTCCCGAATTGCCATATTTCGCGCGGCGTATTGGTTCCATGCGAGCGCATCATCGGAGTGAAAGCGCCGAATTGTAACCAACGGACATATAACTCCCTGTAATCGTTGTCAGCCGAACTGCCGTTGCGCACCCAAAATCCGCCGATATCGGTGTTCCAATAGGGCAAGCCGCAAAGCGAAAAATTTAATCCCGCCGGAATTTGTTTGCGAAAAGTTTCCCAATTTCCGTCGATATCGCCCGACCAGGAGTTGGCTGCATAGCGTTGTTGCCCGGCAAAAGCGGAACGAGTCAGGATATACACTCGTTTGTCGTCAGTCGTTTCCCGTTGATGTTCATAAACCCCTTTTACGCTCAACAACGGAAAGGCGTTGCGAAATTTCCGGAATGAACCCATTGCGGTGAATTGATTTAATTGCGCTTCCGTCAGGTTGGAATATTCCGGTTCGGTAGCATCTAACCACCAACCGTCGATTCCGGCAGAAAAAATATTTTTATTCATCCAATCCCAATAAATACTGCGCGCTTCCGGATCGAAAGCATCGTAAACCCGGACGGAATCCTGTTGCGGAAAAGATTCTAAATCAAGTAACAGGCCTTTTTCCTTAAAAATCCGGTACGGTTCGGTTTTTGTCCCGAACGACGGCCACACGGAAATAATCGCATGGGCATGTAGCCGGTGGATGTCTTGCATCATTTGTTTGGGATCGGGAAATTCGGGATTGCCGAACGACAAACCGTTCCAATAAGCATTATCGACGCTCCAGTATTGCCAATCCTGGATAATGCCGTCCAGGGGGACACCCCCTTTGCGGTACCGTTCAACGGTTCCGACCAATTCTTTCCGGCTGGTATAGCGTTCTTTCGATTGCCAGTAACCCCATGCCCAGAGCGGATAGAGCGGAACTTGCCCGGTCAAGTCGCGCATACAGGCGATGACGCCGTCCATTGTTTTCCCATAAAGGAAATAATAATCAATGCCATCACCCGCCTCGGAGGCAAAAGTAGCGCCATTGAGATTGTCGGTAAATTGTGTTGCCGAATAATTGTCCCAAAATACGCCGTATCCTTTAACGGATTGAAAAAAAGGAATAGCAATCCGCATATTTTCCTGCACCAGCCAAACGGATTCTCCCCGTCGGTTCATCCGGCCTTCCTGCTGTTGCCCCAATCCATAGACAGGTTCTTGCTCGTCTAAGCGAAACGTCTGGGAAAGTCCGGCATGTTCTTTTTCGGCTAATAAAGGACGTCCGTTTGCAGCGGAAAAATCAATATTTCCGGTCAGAAGATTCAGTTCGGCTGTTATTGCTTCGCTTTTCAACCAAACCCTATTGCCTGTTTGAGTCAGTGTAAAAGGCGTTTTTTCCGCTTGCTTGACGACTGAAAGACTTTCTTCTTGAATGGTTTTTCCGGCAGGCCATTTGATAATACGAACTATTTGCGGCGAATAAAACCGGATTTCTATATCATATCCATTGATACCGACCTTCACGCCGGAAGGAGTCTGTTCGTACCCGAATGCCGCTGAAAAACCGACCCATAAAACGATAAACAAGATTGCAGGTTTTTTCATGGACGAACACGCAGGTGATCCCCTACGGTGATTATTTGTTGCAGGCGAATATCTCGGGATGAACTGCCGATCATCATTTCAAAATCACCGGGTTCGACCGTTCGTTTCATTTCTTTGTTGATGAGTGAAAAATGTTCGGGACTCAAAGACAATGTAACTTTTTTTGTTTCCCCCGCTTTGAGAAATACCTTGGCAAAGCCTTTCAATTCCATGACAGGCGTTTCGATACTGCTGACCCTATCGTTGATATACAACTGTACGGTTTCCGTTCCATCCACATTACCGGTGTTTGTTACATCCAGGCTAAGGGTAACAGACTCGTTCGTTGTGGGGTTTTCAGGTGTAATGCTCAAGTTTTTATATTCAAAACGGGAATAACTCAATCCGTAGCCGAAGGGGAAAAGCGGTTCGGCAAGCCCTTCAACATATCTTCTGTGTGAAGAAGGTTTACGCGAATAATACATTGGCAGATGTCCCTGAGCTTTCGGAAAAGTGATGGTCAATCGTCCGGAAGGATTGTAATCGCCCCAGAGGACGTCGCAGATAGCCGTTCCCGTCGCTTCGCCGGGGAACCAGCATTGCAATAGCGCTTGAGATAATTCGCAGACTTGTGTCAGAATCAGCGGCCGTCCGGTAAGCATGACGGTAATAACCGGTTTTCCTGCTTTGGCGGCGGCTTTCACTATTTCCATATCCATCGCTTGCGGATTCAGGTCGCTTTTATCGCGGCTTTCGCCTACCTCTTCCCGGCTTTCGCCCATGACAACAATCACTGCATCGGATTTTTGCGCCGAACGGGTAATATCGGCATACAAACTCAACGAGTTTACTTGCGTCAGCCGCCATTTCAACCATACACCGGCATTGCCGTCTGTTTTGGCGTATTCGATACGGAAAGGGATTTTCTTTCCGGCTTCCAGGCGGATTTGAACCTTTTCGCCCCGGTCTTTCCATTCTTCATTCCAATGGTCGAGGAGAAGTTTGCCGTTGATGAACAACCTGCCGTAATTGGCCGCACGGAAATCGATTTCGTAAACGCCCGCGGCAGGAACGGTAATATATCCCGACCAGCGCGCCGAAAAACCGTCCGGATTGATTCCGGGCGCCGGACTCAGATTGTGCCAATAAGGATTCAGGTTATCGTCGATGGCGGTATAAGCCGGCTGGCCGCTTAATTCCGGATTATTGAAAAATTCTACTTTTAATCCGCTTTCGGAGCTGTTCACCGTGGGCGACATGAAGTCCGGAAGAATAGCGGAAAACCGGTCGGATACTTCGCTGTTGATATAATCAAGCGTAAATTTACCGGAGGATCTTTCTTTCAGGGCTTCATAAACAGATATAGCTTCCGCACCGGCAGGCGAATAACCGCCGGTATATTTAGAATTAGCGAGATTGCCCGTCAGCGTGATGCGTTTGGGAGAAGACAGCGGTAACAGGTCGTTTTCGTTTTGCAGTAATACAATGGATTGCCGAGCCGCTTCCAAAGCCAAAGCCCGATGTTCGGCGTTGTGCATGGTTTTTTCGGCAAGCGTTTCGTCGGTATAAGGATTATCAAACAGCCCCAGCAGAAATTTTACCCGCAGAATACCTTTTACGGCGCGGTCTAAATCTTTCCGTACCTGTTTGTCTTTTTTCGCTGCATTGGCAATGGTTTGTTGGAACTCGTTGTGCGGGAAATCATAAAACTGCATATCCAAGCCGGCCGAAAGCGCATTGAGAATAGCTTCCTCCGCGTTGTTTGCTGTATAATGTGTAGTGATTTGTTTTTTGACAGCTCCCAAATCGGTTACGACAAATCCGTCGAAACCCCATTCGTTGCGAAGAATGTCGGTAAGTAGCCAATGGTTTGCTACGGTGGGTACGCCGTCCATCTCGTGGTAAGCCGCCATAATCCCTTGGGCATTGGCTTCTTTTACGGCTTTTTCAAAAACATAAAGTCCCGTAGCGCGGGCTTCGCGTTCGCCGGTGTAAACGGGGCCTTCGTTGCTTCCGTTTTCCGGCGAGCCGTGTATGGCAAAATGTTTGGGTTCGGCGGCAACGGCATTGTCATCCGACAACCGGTTGCCTTGCAAACCTTTGATTAGATTAACTCCCATGCGCGAAGTCAGATAAACATCTTCGCCGAAGGTTTCTTCCACTCGTCCCCAACGTATTTCGCGAGCCAAGTCGAGATTGGGACCCAATACAAAATGAACGCCATGCGCCCGCGCTTCGGATGCAATGGCGCGTCCAATCTTGTAAATCAAGGTTGTATCCCATGTAGAAGCGTTGCCTTGCGGGATAGGGAAGGTAGTTGCACCGGCGCCCTGATAACCGTGTAAGGCTTCTTCAATAAATAAAATCGGTATTCCCAGCCGGGAATTTTCGATGGAATGTTTTTGCAGTTGGTTAGCCAAAGCCGCCGATTTGGGGTAAAAATCATGGATGGCTCCCATATTCATGGAATCAATAAAAAAATGAACCTGTTCCGGTGATAAGGTTTCCGGGTCGATAAGGATATCGTTGGCGGAAAGCATATCCAATTGCGCCGCTTTTTCTTCCGGGGTCATGCGGGAAAGTAAATCACTTATCCGTTTTTCTACCGGTAAAGAAGCGTCCTTATAGGCTGGTGTTTTATTACAACTTGCTGTAAAAAGAATGATTACAATAAAATTGAGATAGATGCAGATTCGTTTTTTATTCATTGATTGATACGATTAAAGTAGAGACGCCGCGCGTGCAACGTCTCTACAATTTACACCTTAATAAATAATTTGATCCATTATTTAACAACGACCTTTTGAGTATACATATTTCCGTTGTTGGTAATGCGGAGCAGATAAATGCCCGGTTGTACATTCACACTGTAGTAACCTTTACCTACTACATTGATATTGAATACATTTTCAACAACCTGTCCGGAAAGGGAAATCAAATCGCCTTTAGTCAAACCTTTTACATTGCCGAAATCCACGCCTAAAATACCGTTTTCAACCGTACCGATGATACGGATATTTTCTTTTGGAAGAGAAATACCCGGTGCAACGATTCCTGTAATATTATTTTTCCAATCGGTATCGTCGTATTCATCTGCAACAGAAGCCAAGGTTGGAGCGGCTGTGATAGAGCCATCGGCGGCAACCGGACGGCTTTGTCCAAACAGATCGGTATCAATATCGTAATCGATCAGCAAAGCGGGGTCGCCCAATTTTGTTATCTTACTATCGGCAGTTAACAGATAATAAGGCATTCCGAACGATTTACTGTATCTTATTCCCTGACCGAAATCAATTCCGGAGTCATCCAGCGAAGCATAAGCCACTTGATAAGTTTCCTGATCGGTCAACTTATACATTCTCGTATTGGATTTGGTGGGAATGTTTGCATTGTCAACCGGTACCACACCGGTATCGTTGCCTTTAATCAAACCGATAAGCGAGTTCTTGACGGTCAACTGAGTAGCCAAGTTTGAACCGCCGCTGATATCTACCGCCGCTGTGCCTTCATTACTGCTACAAATATTACGTGCAAAAACAGAATTAAAAATATGCAGTTTCATATTGCCGCCATCAAAATCGAATCCGGCGCCGTTGCCTTCATTGGATCCTTGATTTTCAACAAACAAACTGTTTACGAAAGTATAGGTAGCTTCGCCGCCAATCCACAAGGGAGGTTTATTCGTCATACTTTGATTTTTTGTTACGGTCGAATTAATGAACGTTACACTTGTAGCCGCATTGCCCCAACCCCGGATCAGACCGCCATGGCTCCAGGATTTGTTAGCAACAATACCGCACGATTCAAATGTTGTAGCGCCGCCGGTAATAAAAGCAAGCCCGCCTTCGTATTCGCCATCGCCGATGTTTCCGGTATCGTCCCAGTTGCCGCCTTTGTTATCGCTGAGAATCGTGTAGTAGAACCGGCGTGTACCGGCGCCAAAAAGGCAGAGCGCTCCACCACGACCGCCAATGGATTGGTTGCTCGATATTTTACAGTATTCGTGGGTAATGTCGGTATCTCCGTCGGTGAAGATATAGCCGCCACGACTTTCGCCGCCACCGTCGGATGCCAGATTGTTTGTAGCTTCACAGCCTTTGTAAGTAACCGATGTGGTTTTTGTTGCCGTTTCATTTCTTACGATAAAAAAAGCTCCTCCGCGTCTGGCTTCATTGTCATCGAACCAGCAGTTCACAAATTCCGTTACGCCTTTGAAAATCCGTGCAACACCTCCATCACCATCCGTTTCGGTTTGTTTAGCATTCCCTCCGGTAAAACCCAGGTTTTCAAGAACCAACTTCGCTCCGTCAATTTCTTCCGGCTCAATTTCAAATAAACGAGTTAAGCCGCCTCCGTCAAAATAAGCAAGATCAACACCACCCTTAATGGTTACATTTTTTGTAATTTGTACCTTGGCATTCATCGTTACAATACCATCAATCCAAATCACGTCGCCGGTTTGTGCTTGCTCCAGTGCAGCAGCTAATTGAGTATCCGTAGCTCCATTGGCAACACGGATATCGGCTGCTTTTACATTCCCTACTAATGCCATCAGTGTTACCAACGCCAATGACTTCAAAAAGTAATTGAATTTCATAAATATTACCATTTAAAAAGATTAGAAATTGGACTTCCATTTAATTTGTTATATAATTTTGAGTAAAGCCGAAGTCCATTAAGCCCTACCCAAAATAGATTATCGTTTTTTAAATAATTCTCTTGTATACTGTAAGTAATCCGTTCCAAATTCCGTTACAGGCTCCAGATTTCTGCCGCCGGTAAAATCATTCCAATTATATATCATGATTATGCGGCTGTTACCCACATTTCGCTTGGCCACATTCGCCCATTTTTTATACGGATTTTCGGTAAAACTACTGAAATCGTATTGGTTACTTCCTTCGAGTAAAGAACTTATCACGTATGCTTTGCCGTCTTTCCAGCGCGGAATAAAATAACGGTCGCTGGAGGGAGTATTCACGCGGTCGTCGAAACCCGGCTGTACGGTCGGAATATATTCCTTTCCCAGCGGTTTCATGCATTCCTGCCAGTAGCGGTAGTTGTAATCCAGGTAAGAATACTGCGAATAATACCGGTCGTAGTTGTTATGCGAAATATCGGTAATGAAGAACGCATCGAAAGGCTTGATGGAATCCGGTTTCACATACCCTGCGGTTGGTCCGTTGTAACCGTTGGCGGCATGATAACCCCAGCGTTCGGGCGACGTCCAGCCTCCTCCCAAATCCGCCATCAACCATATATTGTTATGAATGGTGGTGGAATTTTTCAGGAAAGCGATAAAGTCGTTCACAAGAGGTATCTGAACGGCATTTGTAAAATTACAGAACACCATTACCGGTTTGCCGTCGGCTTTCTTATACACAAAATCATGTTTCATCACGTGCGTATAAAGCGAATCCAAATCATAGCACAAGGAATCCATGCGTAAAGCATTTAATTGCAAAGGATCCGCTGCAATTCCGAAACGATAGCCCGGGTCGAAACGGATGACTACCTTCGGGCGGGCATTATCCTGCGCATACAATTGTTCCCAATTCATCAGGATGGTATCGTTATAGCCGTGTCCTCCCCAGTTCAGGACAAAGAAGTCTATGCCGGCTTCCTTTCCCCAGTCCAAATGTTGTTGCAGAACGTTTGCGTCGTCGCGCAGGTCGTATTCGCCCAATACGGGCGTTCCGGTATAAAGTTGCTGCTTTTTGTTTGTATTGTCCCACCATACATGCTGGAGCGTATCGCGTCGTTTCACATCGTATGCAACGCCGACAACGTAGTCTTCCGTTACGGGTACATCCGGGATGTCGTAGACATATTCGTCCACGGGAAAATCATATACATCCGGACGGTCTTCACAAGCATTAAAAATCAGCGCCGTCAAGACGGAAATACTTAATATAGCTAATATCTTTTTCATTGTATTTCAATTTTAATTATTTACTATTTACGATTGAATGCGAGGTTAGGGAGCGGATACGGGAACGAGTTATAAGCGGGTGTTTCTTCCGTAGGCGCCGGCAAACCGGGATTATCCGCCGCAAAAATCAGACGGAAAGTAACGCGGTCTTGCGTATCATGCAAGGTGTTGTCATACAGATATTCCTGAATTGCTTTTTGTGTTTCATCCGTATTGATGTTGCGTTCCCGTCCGGGATACGACAAGCGTTCCGGAATATAGGCCCAGGTGCCGTTTACATAACCATCGTTCTGACTGGCATTGAAATTCGGCTTGAATTGAATCGCTTGCGTGCGACGCAAAAGAATCCATGCATCAATGTTCTGACCAAAGAGGGAAATCCAATGTTGCACCACAATCCGTTTCAGATTGTCTTCCTCGCCGCCAAGTATGCTATGAGTAAATCCACCCAAATAATCAAGAAATTCGGTTACTACAACTCCCTGTTTTTCGAGATCGGTCGGAGTGCTCCATTTGATTCCGGCAGTGTTTTTATAAGTATCGACTTTCGCTTGTGTAACGCTGGCGTATTTCAGGCAACGGGCGTCGATGCCGTCGTAATAATATTGTTCCGCTGTTTTCCCGCCTGCCCAGAAACCTTTCAGGCTCGCCTCGGCGCGAATAAAACAGAGTTCGGCGTAATTGAAAAGATAATACCGCGCATCCGATTTGAGAAATTCCGTACCGATGGTAGCATAATTGGGATAATCATCTACATTGGCATAAGGACTTACCCAACCGTCAGTCCAGCGATAATCTGTCGGCGCTCCCATCGAATTGGGACGTCCCAGATAGGTGTCCTTTACCGGACGGGGACGAGTGCCTCCGTTTCCCGGCTTTACATAGACCGACAAAACCGGGTCGTTGTAGGTAGCCGGCTTAATCCACATCATCAACGATTCGTGAAGCACGGGCAGGTTTCCTAACTGGTTTTTCTTTTCGGCCGGCGTCATTTGGTCAACGATGAAAAACAGGGGATTTCTCGTGTTCAGGTCGTTATTGTCGAAAGTCATGTAGAAATTACCGGTATTGGCGCTGATTAGCAAACCATTATCCGCATGGTTCAATTCTTCCGCTACTACGGCTTTGGCCGTTGCCGCCAGCGACTGTAACCAGGATTTGTCCGGATGATTGACGTCGCAACCGGCAATCCGCATGGCTGTCCGCAAACGGATGCAATGGGCAAACTGCGCCCAGCGCGCCAGGTCGGATTGCAGGAATGGCTCGGCCGTTACCGGATATTTATCGGTAACGCTTTTGGTGTCGATGGCTTCATAAGCTTCTTTCAATTCGGCCAGAATGCCGAGGTAGATATCTTCTTCCTTGTCATACTTGGCCGAAACCTCGCCGTTGCAGGCTTCGGTATAGGGTAGCGGTCCATACATCCCTACCAGTATGGAAAATACATACGAACGCCAAATTTTGGCCAGCGCTACACGGTTTTTGTATCCGGGGTTATCGCTGTAATTGTTGATGATATTGAACAGCGGTTTCAATGAATTGGAATAAAGACTGTTCCAAAGATCGTCGGAACTTCCGTCCGCCGAAAAGTGCGGTGCGCCGCCGCCTTCCACCGCCCACATCTGGCTGTAATTACCGAAAATAAACCAGTTGTTGGCGCGAGTGGCGTTATTGCCTGCTCCTCCTATTGTCCGCAAGGTGCTTACCGGGCTTAACCCAAATATAAATTCCGGTTCGGCAGCGGTAATCCGGTTGGGGTTGGTATTGATTTCTTCAAAACTTTCCGTACAGGCATTCATTGTAAGTAATGCAAGGATGCCGGCTATAACCGATCGATATTGTTTTTTCATTTTCATATCCATAAAAAATTAAAATTCGATTTTAATATCCAATCCGAAAGTAGTGGAGGGCGGCAAAGAACCAAATTCCATGCCCTGTCCGTTACCGGCATTGATAGCCGCTTCGGGATCAATCCCTTTCGGGGTTTTCTGATAAATAATCCATAAATTACGCCCAACGGCAGAAATACGCGCCCGGCTCATATGCAGTTTGGATATCCATGCTTTCGGCAGGTTGTAGCCGATGCTTAATTCGCGCAGTTTGATGAAGGAGGCGTCATACAACACTTCGCTGCAAAAGTCGTCGGCAAAGTATCCTACATCGCCCGGCAGAATATATCCTGTAAATTGTTCAGGTACATAATTCGGGTCAATGGTATTCATATCATTTACGTTGTCGTATTGGGCGGGGTCGTAGATATACGCATTTTCCAGCAGGGTACCGCCCCACAAATCGTCGGCTCCACCCGAATCGCCCATAATGATCGTCCGCTTCCAATGCGATTCCCTTTGCTGTTCGTCGCCGCTTATAACGCCATTACGTATAGTATATCGCATCATTCCGGAGTAAAGTTTGCCGCCTTTTTTCATATCCACCAACATGTAAGCGTCGAAATCTTTCCATCTGAAACGATTGCTGATACTGAACATGAAGTCGGGGTTGAAATTGCCCAGATAATCGTAAGCTATTTTAACGGGCTTACCGTCGGAAGTTACCATCCGGCGTCCTTGCAGATCGGTTACCCACCGGCTCCCATACATGGCGCCATAAGGCAATCCCACGCGGAGCACATTATAGAAGTCGTAAATCTGGCCAAGTTGGATCTGGTCGAGGCCGGATACCATACTGAGCACTTCGGATTCGTTTTTTGTAAAGTTGAAATCCATGTTCCATTGAAAATTTTTCAGTTGAACGGGAATCGTATTCGCCGCCACTTCCCATCCTTTGTTTTGGATTTCGCCCGCATTAAACACCCGCCTTTCATAACCTGACGAAATCGACATATCGGCTTCCACAATCTGGTCGAACGAATTGGCTTGATAGTATGTGATATCGAAATTCAAGCGACCTTTCAACAAGCGAATGTCGGCGCCCAATTCCAGCGAGCGGGTACGTTCCGGCTTTAGATGGTTGTTGGGTACGGTCCCCGGTAAAGATACATATTTATATCCGCCGTAGATATTGCCGCTACCCAGATTCATGTAGGGCATTAAGCGATAGGGATCCGTATCGTTCCCTACCTGCGCATAGGAAGCACGCAGTTTTCCGTAAAATTTGTCGGAAGATATACCAACCATTTCGGTAGGCAACCACGATATACCGATCGACGGATAAAAATAGGAATTGTTTTCCGGAGGCAGCGTCGAACTCCAATCGTTACGTCCGGTAACATCCATGTAAATAAAATCTTTGAAGCCCACCGACAGCGAACCGTACAGACCATTGATGCGTTTCCGGCTGAGAATGTCTTCATCCGATTGCGGACGCTCGTCGCTGTTGGAAATATGCTGGAAACCGGCCTGCTTCAAAGATACCAGCGAAGCATTGAGCCATGATCCGGAATAATTCAACTGCTGACCTCCCAACGTTCCCAAAATCGAAACATCGTTGTTAAAGAACCGGTCATTGAAAAGCAACAGCCACTCGTAATGCGAATTGTCCAGAATATTGTATTGACGACGATAATATCCTGCCGCATCCGTACCGCCGCCCAAAGCTCCCTTATTGCGGTATTCCGTACTGTTGGTGCTTATATAATCCCGTCCGTACTTCAAAGAGGCTTTCAAAGAAGGAAAAATCTGATACGACAAATCGAAATTACCCATTATGCGCATTTTCTTATCCTCGTTGCCGGTTTCGTTGATGGTCCAGTAAGGATTGTGAATATCGCCGCCCACTTTCACCGTTTCCGTGCCGGCCGGCGTTTTGTAATACTTCAATTCGTCCAGACTCATGGAGCGCGCCAACTTGATATACATGTATAAAGGATTGAAACTGCTCTGATTGGCATAACGGCGATTTTTCGTATCATCGTCGATAAACGTCAATTTGGTATCCAAGGTCAGGTTTTTCGTCAGTGTATTGAAAAAGCGGAGGTTCAATGTGTTTTTGTTTACCAGATTCTGTCGTTCCACCACATCGTCGGCGGTGAAATTGGTCAACGACACGCGGTAGTTGTTGTCTGCATTGCCCCCTTCCACACTGATATTATTGGTATAAGTAGACGCTTTTTGATAGAAAGCATACACATTGTCGGGCTGGGGCGAATAAGTATGTATCTGCCCGTCCAGACCCAGATAAGGGATGCCAATCATCGGCCCTCCGTTGGAGCGTCCGCCCTGATCGGTGCTAATCAGTTCAATGGACGGAATACCCGGATACGGATAGCTGTTGCCGTTGGCGTCCGTTTGCAGCAGCCATTCGGAATGTCCGCCCACCATCCGGGTCGTATGCCCCAGTCCGAACGAATTTTGAAACGCAGGCCACTGGGTAATATACCGGTACATGGTGTTGGAGTTGACCGCTAATTTAAAGCGGTTTTCTTTCGCTTTTTTGGTCGTAATAATAATTACGCCGTTGGCCGCGCGCGAACCGTACAAAGCGGCTGCGTTGGGGCCTTTCAACACATCGATGGTTTCGATATCGTCCGGATTGATGTCGGATGCTCCGTTCCCCATATCCAAACCGCCGTTGGTATTTACACCCTGACTACCGTCGCTATTATCAATGGCCATACCGTCCACCACAAAAAGCGGCTGATTGTTGCCGGTAAACGAACTGTTGCCGCGGATCACGATACGCGCCGATCCGGTCGAACTGGTGGGCGGCGTAACCATCACACCGGCTATCTTACCGGCCAGCGAGGAAACCAGGTTGGCATCGCGCACTTCGGAAATCGTTCCGGCATCGACCCGTTGTTGAGCTACAGGGAGCGATTTTGCATCACGTTTGATACCTAAAGCCGAAACGACCACTTCGTTCAGCATTTCTGCGTTTTCTTCCAGAACAACATCTATGGTTGTTTTATTTCCTACGGACACAGTCTGAGGTTTCATCCCGATATAAGAAAAAACCAGTTCTTTATCACTTGCCCGAAAATCAATGGAATATTTTCCGTTGCGATCGGTAGTTGTTCCGCGTTGAGAACCTTTGACTGTAATCGAAACACCCGGTAACGTTTCATTCGATACGTCCCGTACTGTGCCTGTGATTGTTTTCTGTGCATGTATGCCGCTACAAAAACACAAACATAATAATACAAGTAAAATACTTCGCTTTTTCATGTTTACTAAATTAAGATGACCAAAGTTATTTTTCTAACATTAAACATTTATTAATTTTCCCTTAATTTTCAATTAAAACCGGATTAATTTGAATTTTTAACTAATTTTCTTTTGTAAATATGCCCGTTATTATAAATTACGGCGATATAAATTCCCGGCGGGAGGTTGGCCGATCCCGATTCGTGCATTTGTATCGAGGGTATAACCACTTGCCCGGAAACGTTGTATATGGTTACCGTTGAAATTCCAGTCAGTCCGGATATGTGTAGTCTGTTGGAAGATAACCAGATATAAACTTCTTCCCGGTCGATGATTTTTCTTATACCGGTTGCCGGTTCGGTATTTGCAACGTAAAATTCGGCCACTCTCCACGAACTACTGCCGGTACCGGTCTGTTCGACGCGAATATAGCGAGCCACTTGCTTGTCGAAAGTGCACAGTGTGGCATTGTTGCCGCTTGCCACCTGAGTCCAGTTTACACCATCGGTAGAAACCGATACTTTGACCGAAACCGGCCGGTAAGAGCTGGAACCAGCCTCCAGATAAATTCCATTAAATAGTTGATTTTCAATCATGTCAACCATAAACCACTGTCCGGGTTTCTGGCGATCGCTCATCGTTGACCAACGAGAGGCAAGATCGCCATCCAGACTTTTCTGGGCATCGTCGTTGTAAGTGGAGGCCGTGGCAATCCATCCGGTTCTTGGAATAAATGCGCCTGCATCCGGACTTACGCTTGCCGAAAAGCCCAGATTGTTCAGCCACAATCCGCAGTCATTCGGATTGACATTCCCTTGATTCAGCATGGATGATTGAACAAAAAATTGCGGAGCAGAACCGGCTGTCAGCAACGAACTGATGTTGTTAATATTAGAGCCTATAATGTCAAATGTGCCGGTCGAACTAATGGACCCGAAGTTCCGTTGTCCGGAATTGTCGTAATTTCCGGCTTGCAATTCGAGGGTTCCGTTTTGGATATCATTGGAAATATTTTGCGGCTGTCCCCAAAAATCGGCGCCGAAAAAGCTTACTTTGCCGGTAAAGTTTGAAGTAGTCTGAAAATAACGGTTGTTTTGTTTGTATTCGTCTTTTACCTCGCCCGGATTTCCGGGAGCGGTCGTTACGATCTGTGTATTGATAAAGTGAAAGCCGTTATTTCCTATTCCATTGATATAAAATGAATTCATTCCTTGATCAATCCCTTGCCCCAGGCAAATACCGTTGGCGCCGTCATGGAGGGTCAAGCCGCGGTTGGAGCCGAAGTCAAAATTATTGTACAACACTTGGTCTTCACAATCTTCTATAATCAGAAAATGCAGATTATTCCAGCAATAAGCATACGCCAAGTCGTGTTCTCTCTTGTATTTATCTTGGTCGGCCTGTGTGTTATCGGGCGAATTAGGCCATGCTCCGAATTTGGTTTCGCCGCCCGAACCGTAAGCAATTTGATTGAATTGCGCATTATAAATATGTCCGCCTTTGGAACCGCCACCCACGCGAATACCGGTTTTGAAAACATGTCCGGAAGGATAATCCACAAAATGATTGTCGCATGGATTGGTAAAAAGGTCTATTCCATGATAAGACGTCCGAAAGGCTATATTCACAATGTAAACGTTTTTGTTTCCGCGAATGGTGTAGGGATAATGATAAACATCGCCGCCGTTGCGTTCCGGTTCGGTCAGCAATTGAACCAGCTGTTCGGGATAGTTCATCACTAATCCGCGGATACCGCTGCCCTGTTCCATCGTAATAAAAGGCGTTCCGTTTTCATCTCCTTTTCCGGCATAGATTTCCATCACGCTGCCGGGTCCTGTCGGCAAACTCGGAACATCCACAGAGCCTTTCAGTTCCACACCGGAAGGAATCGTCAGCGGTTTCCGGAAATTGTAATGTCCGGGAGGCAGGAAAACAATTCCTCCGCCATCCGTTTTCGACTGCTCCAATAAACTCTGCAAAGCATCGGAATTATCGTCGGCTGTCGTGCTTACGCCATGGGTAGCATCGGCTACATAAAAAGCGTTTCCACTTGGTTTTTGTACAAAATCGTATTGATTTTTATAGGGAAATACCGGCAATTCGGTCATTTCTATGGGAGTATGATCGATAATGCACGGGTACATAGATACATTTTTTATTTTGGCTTCTTGCCGGAAACGATTTCCCGTAACAATGGCTCTTGCGTTAGCGCCCAAAACAATCGGGTTGGTATCGTCGTTGAAATCGCAATTGACAATAGAAACCATTCCGCCGCGAATATCTACCGGGCCTTTGTTGAAGGTATTTTGATTCAACAAAAGTTTGGTGTTATTCGTTTCGGGCGCATAGATGGAAGCTATTTTGGTATCCAATTCGCATCCCTGCATTTGAATGACGCCGCCGGGTGCGCGATCCAGATAGAAACCATAATCGCAACCGGTCAATTTGTAACCGTAAAACATCATCCCTGCGCCGGCGACGGCTGCTGCATACACACCATATTTACAATCGGTAAATTCCATTCCCCAATTGTGGCCGTTAGGAGCCGTATGATTGCCGTTAGAATCCTCATTGTAAGATAAATCCAAACGGTAACCGATATGATAACCTTCCGCTTTGACTTTACCGATAAAAGACCAATCGTTGCGGCGCATCACAACCGCTGTCCCATTTTCACGAATGTATTGCTTGTGAGGCCCATCTATTGAAGGCGAACCCGGCAAACCCGATCCCGCCCAATAATCGGCGGAAAAATCTACATTATCTATTCGTCCTACTTCGGCAATATTGTCGATTTCGATGCCTCTGCGAAGCGGCGTTCCGTAAATCCCATAGCAGTTGGGAGCGCCGCCACCGGTGCGCCGCGAGAAAATAATTCCGTCGAAAGCATTAACCAATGTAATATTGGAGGCTAAACAATAATCATTTCCCCAATAACTGGCTTGTCCGAACAGAATGGCAGGCGGATAGGCCACAATGTTATTCGGGTCTTGGTTGGGATACCAGAAAGCCAGATCTCGTACAGCAGAAGAAGGCTGCATGATAATGGTCGATTGCGCTTCATAAGACGTTCCCGGCAATCCATTCGGAAGCAATGTACAGTCGTGTCCTCTGGCCGATGGATTATCTGCCACAATAATGGTTCCTTTGATGGGTTGACCTTTCACCGGTTTTTCCCATTCGCCGCGGATGGTTACGCCTTTGGGGAGAATTAAAACTCCACTAATCAGATATTTGCCTTCCGGCAAAAAAAGCGTTCCGCCATTAGGCGTACCGTCGTTTTTCCGTCCGTTGTTATTCGTGCGGGAACCTAAAAAATCCAGCAGGCCCTGAAACAGAGCCGTCTGGTCGGTCGCGCCTGTCGGATCGGCTCCGTAGTCCATTACATTCAGTGCGGCCACAAAAGCATCGGCTACCGCATATGGAGGCGTTATAAGTTCCCATTTATAAGCAGGATCTTGTGCACAAGCGTAAATACCTGCCCAAATCATCCCAACACAAATAACTGTTTTTTTAATATCATTCATCCGCTTCATACCCTGTGATCTTATTTGTAATTGATACAACCGGTTTATCCGTCATTTTTATTTCCAACAATCCGCCTTCCATCAAATCTTTATGCTGAAAGAAAAGAACATCCAAGTTTACTCCGTTTAACCGGACGGATTCAACGTATTTATTTGCCTGACTGTTGTTAATGATTTTTATTTCAAAAACTTTTCCGTTTTCGAGATTGATTTTTACTTCGTCAAATAAAGGCCGGCCGATAGAATAATAAGGAATACCCGGGCAATACGAATAAAATCCCATACTGTTCAAGACATACCAAGCCGACATTTCGCCGCAGTCTTCATTGCCCGACAAACCGTTTGGATCGTTGAAATAGAGCGTTTGCAAAACTTCATCCGTTAATTTCTGCGATTTATAAGGCTGTCCAACCACATTATATATATGAATAGTCTGATGACTGGGTTCGTTTCCGTGAGCATATTGCCCGATTAAACCGGAAATATCGGCCGAGGCGTTTTCTCCGGATATTTCGGATGATACACAGAACAACGAATCCAATTTGACGATGAACCGTTCGCGTCCACCCATCAGCGCAGCCAACCCTTCGATATCGTGGGGAACAAACCAAGTCCATTGCCATGCATTTCCTTCGCAATAATCATCATTGTTATGGTCGGAATGGCGTGGATCGAAAGGCGTCCGCCACGAACCGTCGCCCATCTTTCCCCGCATAAATCCGGTAGAAGCATCGTAATAATGTTTGTAATTCTTGCTTAACTCCATGTATTTCAAATAATCTTCTTCATAGCCGATCGCTTGTGCCATACGAGCAATAAGCCAGTCATTATAAGCATATTCCAAACCGCGGGCAACCGATTGTTTTTCCACTTCGGCAGGAATATAGCCAATGGTATTTTTATAATATTTACCAACGGGCATTAAATTATGGTGAAGAATACCCCGGTCGATAGTCGGCGAAACATGGATTGTATCGTAAGATGACGATTTTTTAGCGGCTTCATACGCTTTGTGAATATCAAAATCCTGTTGGTTTTTCATATACGAATCTACGATAACGGAAACAGCGTGATAGCCAATCATGCATCCCGTGTAATTGGAATGGAGTTCCCACATCGGCAACAAACCGCCCTCGTCGTATTTCCGTATCAGCGAACGGATCATCGCTTGATTTTCCTTCGGCGAAAGAATGGTATTCAGCGGATGTAAAGCTCTGAATGTATCCCACAAAGAAAAAATAGAATAATTAGTATAATTTTTATCTTCCGCAATTTGGTTATCCATGGTGCGGTAACGGCCATCCACATCCGAACTGATTATCGGTTCCAAAGCGGTATGGTACAGCGCAGAATAGAAGATAATACGGTCTTTTTCGTTTTTTGTAGCGATCTTAATTTTCGACAATTCCTTGTTCCATTGTTTTTGAGCGCATTTTCTTACCTTAGTAAAATTCCAATCCGGGATTTCCGTCAACAGATTGTTTCTTGCGCCGGCTTCGTCGACAAAAGAAATCCCTACTTTCGCTAAAATTTGTTTTCCTTGGTTTGTTTTATCAAACACTAAGTAAGCCTTTGCATTCCCTTCCGTCTGACAGGAAAAAGGTTCCGAAAACTGTGCATAAAAATAAATGTAGCGGTTGGGCGCCCAGCCCTGCAACTGCTTCATTCCTTGAATCTCCCGCTCGTTCACTATCGTGATGGCCGATTGCACGAATGGCCGGTCGTAGATGGTTCTTGTCAAATCGATAAACAAGCCGGGATGGTCTGCTTTCGGAAATGTATACCGATGGAAACCGGCGTGAGTGGTAGCGGTCAATTCCACATCAATATCATAACTGTCGAGATGTACGCTGTAATAACCGGGCGTTGCTTTTTCTGTTTCATGCGAAAAGGCAGAACCGAATCGAAGCTCCTTATCATCCCCGTTCGGATCGACTAACCGGAGTTCACCGGTATAAGGCAAGAACAGCACGTCGCCCAAATCGCCGATTCCCGTTCCGCTCAAATGGGTATGGCTAAATCCGATTAAAGTGGTATCATCATAATGATAACCCGCACAGGCATCCCAGCCGTTGGTACGGGTATCGGGGCTGAGTTGTACCATTCCGTGCGGAACCGTCGCACCCGGATAAGTATGGCCGTGCCCGCCTGTTCCTATAAAAACATTAACGTATGAATCAAGTCCTTTTTCCTGACAGGAAAGGAAGAATACGGACATACAGGAAAGCGTAAAAATCATTCGTATTTTCATGATATTTTTAATTATTTGGTTGCAAAGATAAAGTCGTGTGATTAATATTTAATTAAAATACGATTAATTGGCTATATCATTTAAAAAAAAGTACGCAGAAAACGAATGAAGTGGCCCAATCGGCGATTGATTAGTATTTCGCCCACCGGATGGAAAAACAATTGTGGCCAAACCGCCGGTACGTCCAAAAAGCGCTACGGAAAAGAATGGTCATGATGATGCCCCTCGCTCGGCGAAGGATCCAGCCTTCGTCGAGCGGGGGCAAGGGAAAACTGCCGGAAAATGGGAATAGTCAAAATAGTCGGATCATTCTTTAATGCAGCGTACCGACATCCCGTCCACGCGATTGGCGGAGCCCAAGTACACCATGTTGGAGTTGATTGTCAGTGCGTACGCGCCGGTGTTCACAACCGTACTGCTCCAGTATTGGCCCTTGGAACCCGTATAGGTTACAGAAGCAGCACCAGCACTGTCGCTGCCGATCCGGTAGCCCGCGATAGGCAGGAACATAAGAGGATTAGGGGCAGAGCCGTCCGTGAGGTCATTATCTGTGTCGAAAGCCGTATCGTAAGCAGAAGTAGGGTCAGTGTCAGATGTTATATCAGTCTTCCTATATATAGCCCAACCGTTCATCGAGTTGTATATCGAGTATGCCGTAAAAGTAGTGGAAGGATTCCCGTCGGTCACACGAACCCAAACAACATTCTCGTTACTCAGAGGAACATACCAGGTAGTACCTTTATAAGCAACATAATACGAGTAGTCCGTCAAAATCCGGTCATTAGTATCGCTAGTAGAAGAACCGCCTTCGTTCAGTGTCAAGGCCCATTCGTGCTCCGTAGGAACGCGGTAACCACTTGGACAGGGATTGTAAGAGTTGGCAGTGAGAAGCGGAGTTATTGTGGCCTGTGAAGGACGGAAGTCCGTCTGGTTGGAAAGCCCTTTGCCGTTACCCCACATATTAGAGTCATGCACATCGGGATCATGCCACGTATAGTCAGAGGTACCCCAGACAAACTTCGTGTCAGTTGCAGGATTATAGGAACTATAGGACGAGTTTTGGAAGTTGACGTTCTCGTTGTCCGTAGTCTTCGTCTTCGGGGCGCGAAAAGAGTGACCGGCATCCTTCCGCCCCCATTGCCACAAACCGCCATACACCCGGATATTCTCGATGTCGATGTACGGGTAGGCCATCTGCTCCTTCGGCGTCATACTTGGGTCGGCGCCGAGGTTGTAACGCAGGAAAGTCAGTGTAGTCTGCCCGGTAACAACAGTGCCGTTTGCTTTGGTGTAAGTGTAAGTACGGTTATCTCCCAAAGGAATGGTCACCTCGTAAGCCGAACCGCCCACAATCGGATAGAAGTCGCCCTTGCCCGCCTCCACCCGCATGGTCAGCGTGTAGGAGTAACCCGAAAGCAGGCCGCCCGTTTGGGCGAACTTCGCCACGGGGTTGCTCAGCGTCTTGTTGTTCACCGTCAGCGTGCCGGAAAAGGTCAGTGTGACAGGGGTGTCATCACCCGTGAACACATAGCGGGTGGTCGTGCTCGCCGCCACCGTGTCGTTATTAGTGGTATTGAAGGCGAAGGTCTGCGCCGAAGCAGTCCCGTATTCGGCGGGCGCGCCGTCCGTCAGCAGGGTCAGCCGGCCCTGGTATCCGGGAGTCAGTGTAGCCGAAGCCGGCACTCCGGTGATGTTATTGCCCGTCAGCGTGGAAGTGGCACGCACCGTCAGTTTCGTAAACCGGTGCTTGAACGTGATGGGGGTGTCATGAATCCCCGCCGCACCGTTACCCGCGGCTCCGCCCACCCAATGCAGCAGGTCGTTGGACGGGTCGACGGTGATGGTATTGACATTGCCGTCGCCATCGGCATCCGAACCGACAGCGCCCGGGTCGGCGGTCGTGTTGTAGGAGATGGCAACCAGCTTATAGTATCCGGAAGCCAGCGGGGGAAGGATAAGCGTATCATTGGTGCCCGCCGTAAACAACTTTTCATCCGCGTAGGAGTTATCGGTGGACTTGTAGGCGATGACACGGTATTTTTTGCCGGTGTCCATCGGGTTTGCCGCGCGTGTTACGGAAGCAGGGTCGACCGAGAGGGTGAACTCCACGGGTGTGCCGTCGTCGGCAGTCAGCACGACCGTTTCGGGTTCGAGGGCGGCGCGCGTCAGCGATTCCTCGCCCCCGGCGGAAATCCCCGCAATGCTGATGTGGAGTGAAGCCTTGCCGGAAACGGAAACGCCCCCTTCGTCCTCCGAGCAGGAAGAGAAAGAAAATACTACCGCCGATAGAAAAGCGGCCAAAACAAATGATAAGGATTGAGTAGTCATATCCGTTTACTGTTTAAAGATGATATAATTTTTTTTAAGCCATTAGCTATAAGCTATTCCTTTCACATCCAGTTAATTTCCATATTGTTAATGTTACCGCCGTCTTCCTCTTCCTCAATCAGAAGAGTGGAGGGAGTTATCCTCGCGGAAGTCACAACACAGAAGGGTTCGATGTCCACATCGGTTGTCGTAAAAGAGGGAGCCACATAGGGCTGTTTCGGTGCATGCTTGCCGGCAGGCGCAACGCCTGCACCGGACATGCCGGAGAGTGTCCCCCCTTCCTGCGGGAGGGCTTCCGGCTTCTTTTTTTGTAAAGGGGTCCTCTTCATTCAAAAATTAAATTAGACGTTCATTCAATCATTAAAAAGCATCTTCATTTTCGACCCGCACCAGCGGAGGATGGGTGTTTGAACCGCAAAGGGCGCAAAGAAAAATTCGCGTCATTTGCGTCCTTTTGTCCCGTTAGGGACAATCGCTCGGTAGAAAAAACACAAGCGCGGATCTTCTTTTCCGTCCCGTCAGGGACGGAACGTGTTGGCATAAACAGGCTTTTTTCTACCCACATTCCGTCCCATCCGGGACGGTGGGGGAGGTGGCGCGGGGTTTTTACCGAACGATTGTCCCTGACGGGACAAAAATCAGACTGCGTTTTCATAGCCGAACAGGGTATAATCCACTAATATATTCCCGGTCGTATCGTACACATCCTGTTTGTCGCGTACTCCGTGCGGGTAATGTTCCGCCCGGTTCAGCGTGGTTTGCCAGTAGCCGACTAAGTCATCTTTATTGGCTCGCAGTTTTCGGCGAAGCAGGTCGGTTACTACGCCGCCTACCGCTATCGCACCGGAAACGATCGGATTGGTTACAGCTAATGCTACTTCCACCGCAGCAAACAACCCCTTGAAGGCGGCGCTGTCGAGCACCTGATCAGCATCGAGGGCAAATTCGCGGATATCCGTGTCCGATTCGATAACCCAAAGCTGGATATTCAACTCGTCGGGAATCTGTTCACTGCTGTAAACGACCAATCCCGATTCGCCGAACGTCAA
>JAISYG010000149.1 GCA_031270075.1 Dysgonamonadaceae bacterium | reverse complement strand
GGAAGTGACCGATTTGGGCGCTTCGCATTATGCCGATTATGTGGGCGATATATGCAGGTACATATCCTCTACCCAAAGTTTAGGAGGCAGCTATCGCCTGCCACGGAGTGAGGAGTATGCATCAATATCTGACAATTGGAGCTGCGTGGGGTCATACTCACCTCCTCAAGGTAGTGATGCGTTCGGTACCTACAGCATTCCAGCTGGCATTCAGTTTGGTACCGGCGCTGGTGCTATCTTCTTACCCGACTCGGGGGATCGTGGTGTGGAAGACCACGCAGGATCCCTAACCTCTATGAGTCCACGCAACACTTACAGGACCAGTACAGTGTACGATACTTACTGCGGGTATACGATTGATTTCTACATTCCAGGCCCCTATTTTACTCTGTATGAGACGGGCTCCTTCGCCTATCGTTATTACGCAGGCCCTGTGCGCTGCGTTCGCGAATAACCGGTTGGCAAACGAGAGAAAAAAAGCGCAGCCCCCCCAGTTTCTGCGCTTTTTCCTGACTTTCCTCTGTAAAAAAACTTTTTTTCATTTCATGCGCTTGGAAATCGTAAGATTTTCATGTAATTTTGACACACCCTCGCCCCTACTATTTGTAACCTATTGATAATAGAGTAACAGTGATTTTTTAAAAGCCTGATTGGGGTGGCGCAAGGGCGATACAAAGAGTGGCGTATCATCGGTACGAGTGCCGAAGAAACCGAGATAACCTGCTTGGAACAAACAGGACGGGATAGAGATGCAGACTGATGGCGACGACGTAAGGCTTGTATTTAAAATTATTGTTTAACTTTGTAAAAAATAAAACAAAAATGGAGTAGGCGTGGAAACCTGCGTGCAGATTCTGTTGTAGAACCCCATTGTCAGCACCAGCGGCGGCATTATGGGCACGAAAGTAAATTTATTAACAATAAAAAACGTGCAAATGCCGATTATAAAGACGTTGCATGCAACGTTTCACTTCTTTTTTTCATCTATCTATTAAATGGACACTAAAATGTCTAACCAAGAAGAGCTAATCGCAGGATGTAAACGCAAGGATACATGGGCAAGAAAAAAATTGTACGAGCTTTACGCTCCTGCGATGTTAGGTGTTTGTGTGCGTTATGTAGATGAGAAAGAAACCGCCCGGGATATTTTACATGAGGGTTTCATCAAAGTTTTTACTAAAATAGAGAGTTATTCCGGTGCGGGTTCTTTCGAAGGTTGGATGCGGAAAATTTTTGTTACTTCCGCGCTGGAGTATTTGAGAAGCGCTAAAGCGTTCAGTGGAACCATTCGCTTGGATTATTGCCATGAAACGGCGGATAATCAAGAGAACAACATTGTCGAGCAACTTTCGGCGGAAGAAATTGTCCGGTGCATCAACACATTGCCGGCGGGATTCCGAACGGTTTTCAACCTTTACGCCGTGGAAGGTTATTCGCACGCCGAAATCGCTACAATGTTGAACATACAAGAAGCATCCTCGCGTTCGCAATTTGCGCGCGCCCGGCAAATGTTACAAACCAAAATCCGGGATTTATATAAAATAAAAAGATGAAAACAACAAATACAAACAGGGAAGAAGATAGTTTCAATCGGATTATCCGAAACAAATTGACGAATTACTCGATATCCATCGAGGAGGATTCTTGGGAAGAACTTGAAAAGAGCCTGAACGCTCTTCCCCGAAAGAAAACTCCGCTTTGGCCTTGGCTTTCAGGATTTTCAGTAGCGGCATCCATTGCATTGGCGTTTCTATTTTCGCACCACACAAAAGAATTAGATTATGACAACACAGCACAAGTATCCGGTCATGCGGAAGGAGTTACAGCGATTGTATTGGCGGAAGAAAATTTATCATCTGCTCGTTTCCCAGGTATTCAAATGCAACCGGCTCAGCAACTTGCGGTCGGGAACGAAACCTCTGTTCAAGAACTTGCTTTTCACGAGCCTGATGTAGCCGTAACGGAACAAACCGTTCAAACAGAAACAGAACTTCCTGTAACAGAAGAAAATAACAAAAAAGAACAACTGCAATCCGATTCAAACCGCCGGATAGAGGTTTTGCAGCGCGAGGAACCGTTTATTTCTTCCCGGAAATCCAAAAAGAAAACCGGAAGTTTCGGTTTGCATATCAGTTCGGGAGGCGGGTTGTATGCTTTGAATAATACATTGAATACCGTCAACGCCGATTATTCTATGCTATTACGCTCGCAGAAGTTTGAGGTGAATGCATCGCCCTCCTTAAGCAACGACATCCTCGGTCCCGATGATTTCGGAAAAATTTCGCACCGGCCGCCGATTTCCGCCGGGTTAAGCATCCGAAAAACAATAACCGATTATTTGTCGGTAGAAAGCGGATTAACCTACACTTATTTATATTCTACTTTTGAAAATAAAGTTCCCCAACGGAATGCCAGTCTGGCGCTCCACTATCTGGGGATTCCGGTTCATCTGGTGGTCGATTTCCTGCCCCGTTCGCGCAGTCCGTGGAATTTCTATCTTTCTGCCGGTGGAATGGTCGAAAAAGGCTTATTGGCGCATTATGTGCAAAACACGTATACGCCCGGAAACGATGTGGTTGTCCATACAAATATTTCCAACGAAAAAATCGACGGTTTGCAATGGTCTGTTCAGGCGGCGCTCGGTGTATCGTACCGATTCAGCCGGACTTACAGCCTGTTCATAGAGCCTAAAATAAGTTATTATTTAGATAATAATCAACCGTTTAATTCCCGGACAGAACATCCTTTGGCGCCGGGGATAAATATAGGATTAAGACATACATGGTAATAAACAGTAATTGCATGAAAAAAATACTTGTTGTTTTGGTTTTGCTGGCCGGCTTGTGGGTGGGCTGTAGTGTGGATTCATCGCAAACAATCCATTACAGTGTCAACGAGCCGGTTTTTACTTCTCCCGAAACTTTCCGCCGCTCCATCCGAATTACTTCCGAAGCCCATGCCTTGGGCGACTGCGGGAAAATTGGTTTTTACAACCACTATCTGTATATTTCCGAACCGGGAAAAGGCATTCATATCATTGATAATACCCATCCGGCGCAACCGCAAAACAAAGGATATATAGAAATTCCGGGACATCAGGATTTGATTATCCGCAATCATTATCTATATGTCGATGCTTTGGTCGATTTGGTGTGGTTCGATTTATCCCATCCGGCGCAACCGGTTCTGCAGGGAAGAGCGGAAAACTTGTTCCCCGCTGCCTTACCGGTCATCGACAACAGCTACGGATATGATTATGAATTGTATCAAAAAGGCATTGCTCAAGGTCAAATTGTAACCGGATGGCAATTGAAAGAGCGTAAAGAGCAAAACGCTTACAAAAATTATCAGGAAGATGGGTTTGCATCCACTACCCTTTCCCAAGGAAATGCTTTGAATGCCATGACTCAAAGCTCCACTTCGCACTTTGCTTTATCCGATGATTATCTCTATGCGGCGATTAATCAATATATCCATATCATCGATTTATCCGGTGAAAAGCCGGAAAAAGTAGCGGACAATGTCTATGTCGGACATGTCGAAACCATTTTACCTTACCACGCCCAATTGTTTTTGGGAACTTCCTCCGGACTGGTGATTTATTCGATCGAAGAACCGCAACGGCCGGCTTATTTTTCTCAAATCCCCCATGTCTACGGATGTAATCCGATAGCGATCGATAACGATATGGCATATATAAGCGTCCGATCCGGCAATCTTTGCGGACAAACCACCAACGAATTGATTATTATCGATGTCAGCCATGCGAAACAACCCCAAACGCTTGTTTCCTATAAAATGCAACATCCGAAAGGACTGGGCATCGATAAAGGATTGTTGTTTGTATGCGACGAAGGTCTAAAGATATTCCAAACAGGAAAGCCCGAAACATTAATGGCCAATTCCTTGGGGCATTTCAAAGAAATAATCGGGAACCGGGTTATTCCATTCAATAATATGCTGCTGTTGATTTCCGACAAAGGTTTATATCAGTACGATTATTCCGATGGAAACATCCGTTTAATCAGTATTATTCCCATTCAAAAACAATAGTTTTATTTGCAAATCATTCGATTTTTATTTTTAGGCAGGGGTAGATCGCTGCCTTTTTTCTTGCATCAATGAGGATGGGAATAAGCAGTGATCATATCGCATACTTGAGAATCGCCGTAACCTCGATTTCCGGATCGAACGCTGCCCTACCCTTCAATTCTTCCAATTCAATCAGAAAGTTCACATAAATTTTTTTCGGACGGAATTTCTTGATTAATTCTACTGCGGCAACCATTGTGCCTCCGGTCGCCAACAAATCATCGTGCAACAATACTACATCCGTTTCATCCAAAGCGTCGCAGTGGATTTGAATGGTATCCTTTCCGTATTCCTTATCATACGAAACTTCGTAGGTTTCCGCCGGCAATTTGCCGGGTTTGCGAACGGGGATAAAACCGGCATGTAAATGCTCCGCCAACAAAGGCCCCATGATAAATCCACGGGATTCGATGCCAACCACTTTGGTGATGCCTTTGTCTTTGTACATGTCGTACAAGCCATCGGAAAGTTCTTTCAATATTTCCGGATTTTTAAACAACGTAGTTACGTCTTTGAATTGAATGCCCGGAACCGGGAAGTCCGGCACATTGCGTACTGATTGCAAAAGTTTGTCTATATTCATATTCTTTTTTAAATTGTTCCACGTGGAACATTGTTTTTAATTGTTCATCTTCCTGACAAGACTAATAAAACATTTATATCGTTCGGCGAAACTCCGGGAATGCGGCTTGCCTGCGCAATGGTTTCCGGATTAATCTTCGTCAATTTTTGTTTGGCTTCGGTGGAAAGAGATTGAATCGCGTAGTAATCGAACCGGTCGCGGATCTTTACATGTTCCAAACGATTGATTTTTTCGGCAATAATTCTCTCCCGTACAATATAGCCTTCGTATTTAATCCTGATTTCCGCAGCCTCGATAATTTCCTCCTTGCGATTGTCTATTGTATCCAACTGCTCCCGGAAAGCCGGAACGAAGTCTGCAACCGTTTCAATGGTTAATTGCGGACGAAGAATAAGATCGATTAATTTTACTCCCTGTTTCAAGGGCGTTGTGCCCAAGAATTCCAAGGTCGGATTCGCTTCTTCCGCTTTAACCGAAAAGTTACGCGCAAAAGTAATCATATTTTCGATTTGTTCCTGCTTTTTTGTCAATAAATGATACCGTTCGGCTGTGGCGAGGCCCAAATGATGCGATTTTTCCGTCAAACGTACATCCGCATCATCCTGACGGAGCAAAATACGGTATTCGGCACGGGAAGTAAACATACGATAAGGTTCGTCTACTCCTTTCGTTACCAAATCGTCGATTAAGACTCCGATGTAGGCTTCGTCCCTGCCTAATATAAATTCTTTGCCGCCATGAACACGGATATGGGCATTGATTCCTGCCATCAAACCCTGCGCAGCGGCCTCTTCATAACCCGTAGTTCCATTGATTTGACCGGCAAAAAACAAATGCTTCACCCGCTTGGTTTCCAAAGAAGGATACAGCTGGGTCGGCGGAAAGAAATCGTATTCAATTGCATAGCCCGGCCGGTAAATTCGGACATTTCGCAAGGCCGGAATCTGTTTCAAAGCCATCAACTGAACAGACAATGGCAAAGAGGAGGAAAAACCATTCAGGTAATATTCCTGCGTGTTCGCGCTCTCCGGTTCCAAAAACAAGGGATGTTGTGTTTTATCGGCAAAAGTAACGATTTTGGTTTCGATACTCGGACAATAACGCGGGCCAATACTTTTGATCTGGCCATTATAGAGCGGACTTTCATCCAAACTGTTCCGCAAGACTTCGTGAGAGGCTGCGTTGGTGTACAATGTCCAACAACTCAACTGCGGCAACGGGCGGGGAAAGAAATCCAAGTAAGAGAACTTATGAAAGTCGTTTTCGCCTTTCTGCTCTTCCGTCAAAGAAAAATCGACACTGCGACCATCAATCCGAACAGGGGTGCCGGTCTTCATCCGGTCGGCTTCAAAGCCCAATGCCACTAATTGTGCAGTGATGCCGGAAGAAGCCGGTTCGGAAATCCGTCCGCCCGGTATTTGGGTGCGACCGATATGCAGTAAGCCATTCAGGAAGGTGCCGGTGGTGAGGATAACCGCTTTTGCACGAAACTCCACTCCCAGACCTGTCCGGACGCCTGTAACGGCGTTCTCTTTTATCAATAATTCGGTAACCGTATCTTGCCAGAGAAAGAGATTGGGAATGGCATCCAGGGTTTCGCGCCATTTTTCAATAAAGCGCATGCGGTCGCTCTGTGCACGCGGACTCCACATCGCCGGCCCTTTCGACCGGTTCAGCATCCGGAACTGGATGGCCGTTTGATCGGTAATAATGCCCATTTGACCGCCTAAGGCGTCTATCTCGCGCACGATTTGTCCTTTGGCTATGCCTCCTACGGCAGGATTGCAACTCATTTGGGCTATTTTGTTCATATCCATCGTTATCAACAGGGTATGCGAACCCAAGTTTGCCGCAGCGCAAGCGGCATCGCAGCCGGCATGTCCGGCGCCTACAACGATGACATCGTAATTAAACTCCATAGACACTCAAAGCTTCATCTTCTTTTTCCCGCATTTGTCGGGCATCGGCCGGTAACTTATCATCGAAACCGCAGAGGTGTAAAATACCATGGATCATCACACGGCGCAATTCGTCGGCGTAATCTGTTCGGTATTTTTCCGAATTGGATTTTACGGTATCGAGCGAAATGAACAAATCGCCGGCAATCGTATCGCCTTCCGAGTAATCGAAGGTTATTATATCGGTATAGTAATCGTGTTTCAAATAAAGTTGATTCATGCGAAGGATTTCACTGTCCGAACAAAAAACATACGTGATATCGCCTGCCTTGCGCCGGTGGCCTGCCACTACGTTCTTTATCCATTTCGCTGTTTCCCGCCGCTTGATGCACGAGGGGAAAGAGGTATCCGATGTTTCAAAAAAAAATGCCATACGGTTTTTTGATGGAGCAAAGGTACGAAAAATATTTTTTTAATTTCAAGATTTGCTTTGAACCTCAGATGGATTTGTTTTTTCGGATGCAAAGGATTAATTTTGTAAAAAATAAACTTCAAATGATCTACGACATTGCAATCATCGGCGGCGGCCCCGCCGGATATACCGCAGCCGAATTAGCAGGAAAAAGCGGATTAAAAACCGTCCTGTTTGAAAAAAACACCCTGGGTGGCGTTTGCCTGAACGAAGGTTGTATTCCCACCAAAACTTTGCTCTATTCGGCAAAAGTGTATCATACGGCGAAGGAAGCCACAAAATACGGCGTTTCCTGCGAGAATGTGAGTTATGATTTACCGAAAATCATTGCCCGGAAAAACAAAGTAGTCCGTAAACTGGTAGCAGGCATTCATGCAAAAATGGCCGAAGCCGGCGTGGAAGTGGTGAACGGCGAGGCAAACGCGCAGGAACAACAAGCGAACGGCCCAATCGAAATCGTCTGTAACGAACAGCTTTACGAAGCCCGGAAACTGATGCTGTGTACCGGTTCCGAAACCGTTGTCCCACCCATTCCCGGATTGAAAGAATCCGGTTTTTGGACCAGTCGCGAAGCCTTGGATAACAAAGCATGTCCCGAATCGCTGTTAATTATCGGCGGCGGCGTGATTGGAATTGAATTTGCTTCATTTTTCAATATGCTGGGAACGAAAGTAATTGTTGTGGAAATGCTGGACGAGATTCTCGGCGGAATGGACAAAGAACTTTCCGGCCTGTTGCGCGACGAATGGACAAAACGAGGCATAACCTTTCATCTGAATACAAAAGTAACAGCGGTTCGTGGAAGCCAAATCGAAATAGAAAAGAACGGCGAGAAACAAACCCTCGAAGCCTCGCAAATGCTGTTGAGCGTGGGGCGTCGTCCGGTAACGAATGGCTTGAAAATCAACGAGTTTATGCAAACTTCCCATCCGGATATTTATGCCTGCGGCGATGCCACCGGATTTTCGTTGCTGGCGCATACGGCCGTACGGGAAGCAGAGGTAGCAGTTGGACATGTACTCGGCAAAAACACTCCGATGTCGTACAAAGCGATTCCAGGCGTGGTTTACACCCTTCCCGAACTGGCCGGCGTGGGAAAAACGGAAGAAACGCTGCAAAACGAACAGATTCCTTATACCGTTAAAAAACTTCCTATGACTTATTCCGGCCGTTTTGTAGCGGAAAACGAAAGGGGAAGCGGTGTTTGTAAAATCATTGAAGGCGAAAACGGCGCCATCCTGGGCATACATATTTTAGGAAATCCTGCTTCGGAACTGATTGTCATTGCCGGAATGGCTATCGAGAAAGGCTTGACAACCAGCGAGTTAAAAACGATTGTATTCCCCCACCCTACTGTCGGCGAGATTATCAAGGAAACCTTGTCTTCTTAAACTATTACGAAAAAGATGATTTTATATATTAAGAAACTTATTTTTAGTCATTTAAAAGTCGAGAATTACCTTCGCATCCTTCAACGGACTTATTTTTTTGCTTACAAGGCCGGTTTGTTGCGATGGAATAAAAATTATGCCTGCCATTATTTTGTAAAGAAACTCATTCATAAAGGGGATACGGTTATTGACATTGGCGCTAATTTAGGTTATTATTCGATTCTATTTGCCGAATGGACGGGCGCTTCCGGTAACGTTTTTTCAATCGAACCCATTGCGGTGTATAATAAAATCTTTAACGAAAAGGCAAAACGATACCCGAATATTCAACTCTATCCTTATGCTTTAGGCCTTGAAGAGAAAATGGTTGAGTTGGTATCATCCCCTCACGTAGGATTTTTGAGTACCGGATTGCCGCATGTTTACGATCCCCAGACGGATGGAAATATCGAAGCGCAGGAATTCCGGTTTGAAGCGCAGATGAAGATTCCGGCCGTTTTATTCGCAAACCTGGATCGGATCGATTATATCAAATGCGATGTCGAAGGCTTTGAATACGTTATTCTTTCCAATATGAAAGAAATCATCCGGCGCTGCAAGCCGAAAGTACAGGTAGAAGTATGGGGCGAAAATGAGGAAAACATCCTTCGCCTGTTTGAAGAACTGGGATATCTACCGTATAAACTTTCCCGTAATCAATTAGTGGTTCAGGAGAAAGGTCAAACACCGGCTGCGGGCGATTATCTCTTCCTGCCTTTAAGCAATTGATTATCGCATTTTAATATTTTACCCTTGACACGCAATGAAGTCAATAAAAGGATTATGAACAATTACCTGACAATCCGATAACTTCACTTCCGCATAAACCGTTCCCGCTCCTCCGACGGAAAGTGCTCAATAGCATAACGCAAAGCCGTACGCGGCATCTTCCGATGGTGCTCCTCAAGAAAGCCTACTAAGGTTTGACGGTCTTTTTTCCCTACTTCCCGCAACATCCAGCCGACGGCCTTATGCATCAAATCGTGTGTGTGGGAGAGGAGTTTTTCGGCCAAAGCCAGCGTATCGGCATACTGCCGGTGCTTGATAAACGTCCAAGTCGAAACCATGGCGATGCGTTGCTCCCATAAATTATCGCTTTCGGCCAAACGATACAATACCTCCCTGTTTTCTTCGTGTTCAAGCAAATACATCCCGACGACATCGCGACAGGTAACATCTACCAAATCCCAGTTATTGGCTTGGCGGGCATTTTGCAGGTAAAAGTCGAAGATGGCCTTTCGTTCCTTATCGTCCTTCGTTTTCTTGAATTGCTTTACTAAGAACAGAAAACCCGCCAGGCGCGCTTCGTGGTATTCGGAGTCTATCAACACTTGTATTTCAAGGAAAGGCAATGCCGGGCTTTTCCTGACAATATCGCGCGTCAGTGGCACCACAACCCCCAGCATCACATCGCCCTCGGCATACTGACCCTTTCCGGTCTTAAAAAATCCTTTCAAAAACTGCGCCTTGACGGGATCGGCTACCGACAGCAGTTCATGTAGAATAAATTCGGCACACATCGTTCGACAGTTATCATTTGTTATTTTGTGGGACAAAGGTACATAAAAAGAGGGAAATCTTTCGTATAGATACCCCTCCAAAGTAATACACCTAATATATTACATCGTCTACTTCAACAGCACTTTATGTGATTCTATCACGCCGTTGCTGCTGATAGTTACTAAATAGATACCGGCTCCGGGCGCATCGATCACCGCGCCGGAGGTGTCGAAAGCTTTTTCAGCCACCTTCTGCCCCAGCATATTGTAGACCGAAGCTACCGCGGCAGCCTTGCCCGAAACCACGATCTGACGGTTGGCATTGGTATACACCAGCGCCTTCGCCTTTACGGCGCTGATGCCGGTCGAGTAGTTGGTCGCTATCACCTTGAACGTCCCGCGGGAGTCGGATCTTTCCGCCCGGCAAGCCAGGGCAACATTGGGCGCCGAACCGGAAGCCAGAGCGAGATAGGAATTAGAAGCTAGTTCCCGATTGGCCAAACGGCTGCCTGCCATAATGGTAAAGGCATCGAAGTAATCGATCACTGTATTGCCGTTGCGGATATCTAAAGTCCATTCGGCATCAAGAGGATCAGTAATGGCGGAGCTGTAGTAGGTATCACCATAGTCGTTGCCGCAGAGGTACTTGCCGGCAGCATTCTTCAAATGAAAGGTTTCATTTTTTCCCTGAACGGGGATGAAGGTAAAGATCTGCGTCAGGTCGCCTTCGCTCAACTCCTGCACGGCAGGAAGCTGCGTATTTGTATTTTCATCACTTATGAAAAGGAAAAGCGAGGCGTGGTAAAGCTGTATGTTGTACCAGACGCCTTGCTTCACTCCGCTTTTCAGGGTGATGGTGCGCGCGGGCACGGTTCCCGAGGTAATCGTGAGCAAACCCTCGATGCCCGTGTCGCTATCGGCCGTAAGGGTTACAGTGTTAACGGCATTGGCCGCGGCCGCCGGTATCCGGTTGTTGGCCACGTTGGCTCCGCTGAGCGTGATGCCCGGAGGCACATCAAACACAATATCGTCCGTGAGGTTGGTGGCTGCCACGGTGATGGTTTTCGTCAGGAAGGTGGAAGAGAATGCCAGCCCCGTAGCCGAAACGCTTAATGCCGGCCCCGACGGACTCTTCAACGCTACGCGGAAATGCTTGCGACTGGCATCGAAGGCCGGCCCGTCTTCGCCTACCTCGCGGGTGGAGAGAATGCTCTGGTCGGGATTGAAATAGAGGAACCGTGCAGGGCGAAACCAACTTTGCACCGTGTAGTACTGCACACCGTCGATCAGGTCGTCCTCAGGGATAAGGCGCCAGAGGGTGTGAAGGTACTTCCCGTCGGAGTACGTGTTGCAAGGACTGGTGCTCCCGCCCGAGGGTTTCAGGAATGCGTTTGGATTTACTTCAAACTGATAGATTTCCTCGTCATTCAGCACCACGCTGTTCAACTTAAAATAATCGCCCGTACCAGACAAATCCCATTTGAAACGGGCGTTATCGCCCGGGTTACCGGTCATGTAAATCGCATTCGTCGGACTGACCTCCGAATAGATTTCATACTGCCCGCCGACTGTCAGTTGAGCCGA